>JAYVPO010000087.1:0-2100 GCA_043757325.1 bacterium | reverse complement strand
CAGTTACAAGGTTAATCATTTGTGATTCCCCTGCGTTCTTCATTTTTTCTTCGCCAGTAATTAGAACTGCGGTACTCGCAAGCGCTAAATCGTACTGAGCAAGTCCATAAATATCGTTTTGCGCGATACTTAAAATGTCTGCCCCTTTGTAGTACATCGTACTTGGGTTGAAGCTCTTCTCTACTTCTTGTCTGATAAATTCACCGCCGTTGAAGGTCTTTACCGCAGCTTTATTAAGCCTTGATAAAACAGATGAATGCACGATTAGGTTGTCGGCTGCTTTCTTCGATCTACGTTCAATCGTAGTTGAGGACAAGTCGCCGAAAATATCGGTTGCCATATAAATTTGTAATTTTTAAAAAACTATTTTCGTCTTTGAGCAAACCAGTTTTGGTAAAACGCATCGTCATCAAGCTCGTCGAGGTTTTCGTTTACATTTGTGGAACCGGGACGGGCGACGCTAAATCCTGCCTTCTTTGCTTGCTCGCTCTTTGCTTTTATTTGAGCCTGACGCTTCGTTTCTTCTTGCTGTATTACGTGTTTCCATGTTTCAGGATTGGCACGCACCGAACGATCATAAGCCTCTTGCAGAATCCGTTTATTGGACTCTTGAGGGTATTGTCGTCGGAGCATTTGCACGATGGGCACCATCTCCTCGTGGACATCTGCAAAGAATGGATAGACTGCATTACCTGCTGGGTCTGTTTCTTGTGCAAAGCCTGCGATTTCTTGAACAAGAGAACTTTGAAATTGATTAACTTCGCTCTCTTGTCTTACTCTTCTCTCTTCTTCCAGTTGGAATCGGAGCTCTTCGACTTCTTGCCTAACGGCAAAAGCTGGGTCGTTGAAATTTTGTTGTGCGGCTTGTGCGACTTCGGCAAGGTCTAGGCCGTATGTGCTTGCAAGCCAATTTAATCCACCAATGGGATCTCGATTTAAAAATTCTTGTACTTCAAACATCTGCGACATAACCGCGGCGGGAGCGACACCTTCCATCTTCCAACCGGAAAGACAGGGCTTCATTACTTCTTCAAGCTCTGCGGTTTTTGCAAAGCGTTCTTTTGTTTGGTTAGCCTCTGATAGAAGCCCTTGAATGTCGGTATCTCGTTTTGTCTGCCATTCTGTAAGCTTTTCTTGGGCTTCACGTGGCAATGCTCCAAACGCTTCTCTTAAATCTGGCGGATAACTTGACGGTGGTTTAATCGGTTGTAATTCTGGTGTTTCGACTTTTGCGGGCTCAGTAGTTTCTACTTTTGGCGCGTCATCTGTCTTGCCGTCTTTCTCTCTTAAAGATGGAAAGCCCTCTTTTATCTCTTTGGCAAAAAAATCCTCATCCGACATATCATCATCTGATACCGGCGTGGTGGTGTCTGTTTGTGATTCGGTAATTTGTTCGCTACCTTCCATATTTTCCTTTTATTTGGTGGTATGCTTCAACAACTTCTCTTTTAGTTTCTTGGTAGGTGTCAGGCTCTTTCGCGAATCGCATTAGGGATTCTCTTTCGTTGCCGACTTCCATCTTGCCGTTTACTCGTAGATGCTCGGCGTACTTTGATTTCGAATCAAACATCTGGCCGTTAACCATAGACATGATTGGCCTCATCGAATCTTCAATCACTTGATGTGCGGCATTCGTTCGCTCAATTAAGTGCGACGGAATCCAATGTCCATGCTCTGGGTGTGCTTCTTTAACTGCAACGTAAACAGTCCTAGACATTCTTAGGTTCCTCCTTCCACAAATATGAAGGGTCTTTTGCTGCTGCATTCGCAACGTCTTTAGCCTTTGCCTGTGCAAGCTCTTCTATTTGCTCTGGGGTGTCTGGGATTACGTGAGTCGTTACGGTAATAGTACCGCAATTTTTGCCGTTCGGTGCGACTACTCGCATTAAAAATGAACCTTCGATTTCCTCGAATTGAACGCAACCAAGCCCGAAACCAGTTAAGGCTTCCTTGGCATAGTGCATAAAGGTTTTAAATTTTTCATCCATGCGAAAATGTTAATCCACATGGCGCGTTACTGGTTAGTGCCTGACACTAACCAGTTCTCGGTAGAGTTTTATGAAGCGCGTTTTGTCTGTCAATCTCCATTTTGTTGGCAGC
>JAYVPO010000086.1:0-2105 GCA_043757325.1 bacterium | reverse complement strand
CGATTATCGATCTATTTGGAAACCGATTCGAGTTTCATCATATAGATTCAGATAAAGTACCAAAAGAGATAGTCGCCAAAGTGCTTGCAAAAGATATGATTTCGGCAGGCGAAGTGTTGGGCTATGTGATTAAAACGGAAACGAAAACACAGGGATTAGACTATAATCATGTGCATTATAATATTGTGAATAAAGATGGGATTTATTTAAATCCGCAGTTTTTTTCCAAAAAGATTGCTGACTCCGCTCCGCCAACAATAAATAATATTTATACTACCGAATCAAGCGGCTGCGGGCGAGACTCTCCTTTTCTTCACAAAATAGAATCTGAAACTCCACAAAAAACAGATAGATTTATTGTGGTGGAGGCGTTTGATACTTTAAAAAATGGCACTTTATTACAGCCACCAGTTAAAATATCAGCTAAGTTTAGTAACGGCTCTGCCTATGTTTTAGACTTTTCCAAGGCGCTGCTCGCTGAAGATGGAAGCTTTCCAAATATTGGTTCGATATATTTGCGAGGGTATTGTGATGTGTACGGGGCATCAAAGACATCTACTACCCTGGTTCCAGCCACAGACAATTATAAGTTTTTCTTCAAGATACCAATTCCCCCAGCGTACAGTGGCGCTGTAGACCTGCAATTAGGGGATCAATATGGAAACAGTACTCAAAAGAGAATTTTTGTTCTTTCAAACTGAGCCCTAGCTTTTCCAAATTGAAATCATGAGAGAGCCACAAGCATCCAAATTCCTAAAGCCACAAATCCTAAGGCAACTGTATTATAAAAAGAAACTTTCTCGCGTCCTAAAGCCCAAGCCAGACAGAGCGCAATTACAGGAGCTAAAGAGGACAATGCCGATGCCGTGGCGAGATTCGAATGATTGATTCCATAGAGAAAGAGAAGTGATCCACCAAAGGCCTCAATCACAAAAATCCAGGAAGATTTTTTCAATTGCGAAATTGGCAAGAAGGAAAATGACTTCCTATACATGATAAAACCAACGATCGGGCAGAGGATTAAAGACATACCAGCTCGTATCACATTCGAAAAGACGGGGGAAACTCCAGCGCCAGCGATGGAAAGTGCAAATGAATTTAAAGCCCAAAAAAGAGATGTTGCAAAAGCAAAAATTACACCCAGCCAAATATTATGCGGTTGTTTCGTCAAGCTACTATTTCCAGGCCTGCGCTTCGCCAAAATTACTAGAATAGTTCCTACCACAGTCAAAAAAACTCCAAACCCAACTTTTGCGTGAAATGGATTTCCTAAAAAAATCCAGCCAGAAATGGCGGCCCAGATGGGGTAGGTGGAAGCGATTGCCAACGCAGCAGGCACACCGATGCAGTGAGTGCTTAGGAAAAATAAGGTATCCCCAATCACAAAAGATCCCAAGATACTCAATAAGAACCAGCCCCAACGACGAAATTCAAGTGAAAAAAATGCAGTAAAGATCGAAGGATCAAAGTTATTAAAGATAAATAAAGTTAGAATAAAGAGTGGAAACGCAACCAAGGCGCGAGCAAAGTTAACTGCAGGACTAGAATATTTTTCGGAAAGTTTGGAATAAACTGTAGCGCCCAACGCCCAGGTAAAAGAGGACAAAAATGAGCTCCATGGACCAAAGTCATTCCATTGAAAATCTCGGATCATTGTTTCCTTACGTAATACGCTCTAATATTCTTCACTATAATATTATCACTCAAATTACTAGCGAAGATAAGGAATTATAAACAGTTTACGATGTGAATTCATCGCCGCACTTGCTTATCAACATTTTTATTCGTTGCTGAATCGTTACTATCGTCTCGGGATAAATACGGTAACATATTCTTTGTATCGGCCCTCTGTGCTACACGGAGGCGTTCTTTTCATTGCCATTACGCGGATATATTTTTTGAATTGTATTTTATATTTGTGATGGCAACGTTACGAGCTCCCAAAATTCAATGTATGTATTGAATCTTCCGATATTTTAAATTGTGAGTAGGAATTTATTTAACAATTTTTCTCTGAAATTTATTGTCGTATTGATCGCGACGTTTTTTCTATTTTTGCCAGTTTATTCGAGCGATGCATTTGCAAAAGTGAAGGAATTTTCTTT
>JAYVPO010000085.1:0-7701 GCA_043757325.1 bacterium | reverse complement strand
TTTGTCCGTGACAAATGAGGATTTTTTTGCCAAGAAAAATTGTGAAGATGAATAAAAATTGTCGGCAAGAAGTATAAGTTATTTTTTGACGGGCCCTTAGACTTTTCTTAGAAAGATTTTAATGGGACCGAAATTCCATGTGGTCAAGGCCATAGCGCGTCAAAAGCCGATAGATATCCGCTCGATAACGGCCCGTTTTCTCAGCCACATCCATCACATTGCCGCGGCATTTTTTGAGTTGGTACTCCAGATACCGCCTTTCAAACGCTTGTTTAGCCTGGGTTAATGGGAGTTTTGAGAATTCTTCTTCAAGAATACCTCCGATACTCTCAGAAGCTGAATTTACGCTTGGTTCGGTTAAATGTTTTTCCGCTAAACCGCTTAAAATATGCGACGTAGGCGCGAACAGATCTTCTAAATGCAGCTGATCATCACGAGTTAAAACAACTGCCCTTTCCAAAGCATTCTGCAATTCTCGGATGTTTCCGGGCCATTTGTAATTTGTTAAAGTAGACATCACTGAAGCCGAAGGTGGTTTTATGTCGCGATTAAACTTCTGATTAAATACATTTAAAAAATGATTTACAAGAAGTGGGATATCATCACTTCGTTCGCGCAAACTAGGTATATGAATCACAATAATAGAGAGTCTGTAATACAGATCCTCGCGAAACTTCTTCTCTGCAGTGGCTTTAACAATGTCACGGTGGGTAGCTGCAATAATCCGAGTATTAATCTTGATGGTTTCGCCGGAGCCAATTGGAGTTATTTCTTTTTCTTGAAGCACCCGCAGCAATTTTGTTTGCAACGAAAGTGGCATGTCGCCGATTTCATCTAGCAGCAAAGTCCCGTTAGAACACAGTTCAAAAATCCCTTTGCGATCGGCTTTAGCATCGGTAAAAGCCCCTCGTTTGTGGCCGAACAATTCGGATTCTAAGAGCGCCTCTGGAATAGCTCCGCAATTTATGGCTAAAAATCTAGACTGAGCGCGCTGGGACGATCTATGAATAGCGCGAGCAATGACTTCTTTACCAGTTCCCGACTCACCGAGAAGCAAAACAGTGGATTCAACGTCTCGCAATCGTTGAACTTTATCTAAGACACCTTGAAGCGCCGAGCTTTTTCCTACCAAGCCGATCTTTGATAAATCAATATCTCCAGAAGTGGTTTTATCTTGAGCGCAGGCTTTTTTAATCTCTTGAACGACGCTAGTAGGGTCATTTCCTTTTTCGAAAAAACCCGAAGCACCTTTGCGCATAGCTTCTACCGCTCGATCAACCGAACCATGTGCTGTTAAGATATAAATTTTGGTGCTTGGGTGTTCACTCAATATTAAATCAATCCCTTGCAGCCCATCTTGAGGACCCAACTGCAGGTCCAATAAGACAATATCAAAAGTGTCTTTTTCGATTAGGGTTTTAAAGGCTTGAAAATCCGAGGCGCAGTGAACTTCGAAGTCATTGTATTCAAAGAGCTTTTTATAAAAATTAAGGATAGCTAGTTCATCATCGACAAGAAGGATTTTATTGATCTTTGAGGGCTCAGTCATAATCAGAACTCCTAATGACTTAGTTAATCTGGCATCTAGATTTTGTTTGATACTAAAAAGATACAATAAATGCAAGAAAGATACATTGGAATCTTCGTAATTAGGAAAAAAAATTGAAACGCGGCTTTCACGGCATTCTCGGTAGATGTTTTGGTCAAAGTCACTTTTTGATATGGAAATCGTTTAGGTTATAATTAAAATATTGAAAAGGTCATTTAACATATTTTTACTTGCCTTGGCGTCGCAAAATGTTTTGCCGGCTTTGCAGACGCATCTTTGGATGCTGAAAATCCTTACCACAGAGCGCGGCGTTTATTTTGCATTTCTGGTTTTTTTTATAGCCTTGTACAACCGCAAGGAATTCCTTCTTGTGGGAATGAATGTGGTTACGATTTTTCTATTTATTTTGCCTATTCTCTCGGCGAAAGACGAAATCAATTTTATAAACTTAATGACTTTTAATTTCGAAAAATATCCCTCAACAGTCGAAACGTTCACCTACAATTCCGAAGGACTAAAATTTGACTTTTTAAAGAGTCAAAATCCTTCTGGATTAAGCCCCATTTTAATTTCCATTCACGGAGGAAGCTGGCAGGGTGGCGACCGCAAGGACTTGCAACCTTATGATGCACTTTATAGCGAAGCAGGCTTTCATGTGGCAAAACTATCTTATCACTTTGCCCCCAAGCATGCTTTTCCAAAGGCCGTGGAAGATGTTTGCCAGCTAATAGAAAAATTGCAAAGCAACGCGATAAATTTGCAAATAGATATGACAAAAATCGTCCTTCTAGGCCGTTCAGCAGGCGGGCAAATCGCCTTGAGTGTACCGCATTATTGTCACTTTAAAATTGCGGCAATTATTTCGCATTATTCTCCCACTAATTTAATTTGGGGTTATGAAAATTCAAAAAGTTGGCAAATTATTGATGGCCACAAGGTAATCTCAGCCTATGTTGGGAAAGCTTTTGGAATTGATTTGGAACCGTATAAATCAGCCTCACCTGCCTTACGAGTGAACGAAAAATTTCCTCCGACTTTTATTGTGCACGGGGAAAACGACGAACTTGTTTCGATTAAACATGCGCATTTTTTGCACGATGCTTTGCAAAAAAATGGCGTCACTTCTGAATTATTCGTACTGCCGTGGGCCACCCATGGATTTGATTATTTTTGGAATGGCCCGAGTAGCCAAGCGGCTTTTTCTCGGTCAATAATATTTCTTAAAAAATTTATTGCATTGCATCCGAGTTGACTGAACTCTATATTGATCATCAGATAGTAAGATCAATTTGGGAGAGAAAATATGGAACGTAGAGAATTATTAAAAAATGTTGGGCTGGGTTCAGTCAGTTTTGTAGTGGCGTCCTCGAAATTATTTGCCGAAGAAAAATCTAAACATGTTGCCCATCATTCCGAGAACAAGCCGGAGGGCCCGCTTGGAGAATTTCACGCCTATCTTTGTGCTTTTCATGTAGCAAAAAAAGATCCCAGTATTGTGATTGAAGCTCATCATTACTGTATGCCCATTCGAGACAACGTGCACCAGTGTGTGATTTTTGATGACAATAAGAAAAATGCGCGAATCCTTGGTGTAGAATATATTATTTCAGACGAACTTTATCGCACTCTGCCTGATACCGAAAAAAAATATTACCACCCGCACTCTTATGAAATCACATCGGGCCTACTTATTTCTCCAGGACTGCCCGTCGCAACAGAAAATAAATTTATGGAAGGCCTGGTAACAACTTGGGGAAAAACCTGGCACACATGGCCTGACCCAAAAACGGCTCTGCCCATGGGCGAACCACTGTTGATGTGGGCAGCAACTAAAGATGGACAGATATCTGAAGCACAATTAAACGATCGCGATAAAAAATTTAAAGTTTCAACGAAAGAAATCAGAAAACGCCGCGCTTACATCGGGCCTGTACCCCAAATCGACGCGCCAAAAAATATTGACGAAGTGGGAAGGCAGTGGACTAATTCCGGAGTCGATAAGATTAGTAAGTAACCCACTTTTTAGCCATTGCAGATGTGACCTGATCTGCTCTAATAGGTTGTGACAAAACAAACTTTTTTGGGTGAAAGAATACATCGTGCCATCGACGGGTCAATTTATATTACCGCAGAATTTTCACCGCGATAGAATTTCCACTTGGACAAAATTTACTTCGCCCATACTTTGTGAAAATTGTTTTGCTTTTTGTTGTACTTTTCCAGTTGAAGTATCGATTTCCGATCTTAAGCGGCTAGAATTAATCGACGAAAACGAAATGAGCGGCTCGCCGAAAAAAATCGCCTCGAAATTAAAAAAACTTGGAGTTATTCAAAGTTTTCGAGCTGCATCAGGAGTGTTTGTTTTGCAGCAGAAATCAGACGAAAGTTGCGTCTTTTTAGGTCCAGACAGAAAATGCACCGTGTACCATAAAAGGCCGGAAGTTTGTCGACTTTTCCCGAAAATTGGCCCAAGACCTGGTTTTTGCCCGCGGAAATTACCTGGCTGACAGCTGCGATAAGGATACTTTGCGCATACCGAACTCATCGAAATTTACCACGATGCGTTTTTGGCCGAAATTATCTTCAATTCCGATCACAATGCCAACTCCGTAAGCCGGATGGTCGACTTTCGCACCGGCCTCAAGTTCATCGGTATATTCATAACGTAAGCCATCAATTTCTTGGTTATTTTTTTTAACAACTGCCTCGTGAGTCATTTTTAAGTTGGTAAACTCCAATGGAATTTCACTTAAAAACCGCGACGGCGGGTTCACATTGACGCGGTCGTATGTCTGACGTCTTCGAGCACAAAATAAATGCAATTTTTTACGCGCACGAGTCATACCAACATAGAATAATCTGCGCTCTTCTTCGATAGCATCTGAATCTTCGAGAGAGTTCTGGTGGGGCAGCACGCCTTCTTCTAACCCGACAACAAAAACCTGGTCAAACTCCAAGCCTTTGGCCATATGTAAAGTCATTAATGTTACGCCAGGAATGTCATCTCCAGACTGCTCGGAACTTAATGAGATACTCTGTAGCCAATTACTTAAACTTGGATTTGGCTCCCGCTCTTCGTATACAGCCAAAGCCGTGGCGAGTTCGTGTAAGTTGTCAATTTTATCTATAAATTGCTCTGGGTATTTTTTTTCTAGATAACGACTGTAACCGGTTTCTTGAATAACAATTTCGACCATTTCATGCAATGCAATGGATTTGGTTTTTATTCTAATAGCGTCCAAGACATCAAGAAAACTTTTGATTTTAAACGCAAGTTTTGGCATCTGCTCGTCAACCAGTCGGCCGCATGTTTCGAGCATTGAAAGTTTTCTTACGTCCGCCTGCTGTTCAATAATATCCACACTGGCATCACCAATGCCTCGATTTGGAGTATTGATGGCGCGGCGTAAGCTTAAATTGTCGCGTGGGTTAACCAGAAGCCGAAGATAAGACAGTATATCTTTGATCTCCATGCGCTCGTAAAACCGCACAGTTCCGTAGATTTGGTAGGGGATTTGGCTTTGACGCAGTGCATCTTCGAGAGCTCGCGACTGGCTATTAGTTCGATAAAACACGGCCGTATCAGCAAACGAATAATCGAATTTATTGGCTTTAATTAGATCAGATACCGTCCAAGCCTCAAGCTCGCCATCGGCCTCATTTTGAATATGAATAACCGAACCTGGATCCTGAGGCGTATCAATTTTTTTGAACTGGCGTTTTTTATTATTGCCAACCATCTGCATCGCCGACTGGACAATATGAGAACTTGAACGGTAATTGGTTGAGAGAAGAAATTTCTTGGCGCCTAAATAGTGCTCATCAAAATGAAGAATATTACTTGGAACCGCACCTCTCCAGCTATAAATCGACTGGTCATCATCACCTACCACAAAAATATTGCGATTTTCGCCAGCCATAAATCTAATGATCCGCGACTGCAAATCATTAGTATCTTGAAATTCGTCGACCAAAATATATTTATAGCGTTCTTGTAAAATTTGCCTTACATCAGGATTGGTTTTTAAAAGTAATTCCACATTAATTAATAAATCATCAAAATCCATGGCGTTACTTAGCGCCATTTTTTCTTGATAAGCTTTAAAAATTTCTAAACCACCCGCAGGTAGAACTTGATTGAAAACCGCGGAGTGTTCTTTGAAGTCGCGCGGCAGATAACCGTACGTTTTTAGTTCATTAATAGCATAACGCACGGCAGCGGCCGAAGTTTTTTTGTCAAGTTCATTAGGAGTTGTTTTAATAATGGTGCGAATTGTAGAAATCGAATCTTGATCGTCGTAAATCGAAAAATCACTTGTGTAGCCCAATTCTTCGCAAAATTCTCGTAGCCACCGCGCACTGGCCGAGTGAAAAGTCGTAATAAGTGTTTTGACACAATAAGGATTTAACTTAATGGTGCGAGCGCGCATTTCGGAGGCGGCCTTATTAGTAAAAGTTAACGCCAAAATTTCCCAAGGTCTGACCCCAGATTCCACAAGCAAAGCAATGCGCGACGTAATAATGCGAGTTTTGCCACTGCCCGCACCCGCAAAAACTACTGCCGGTCCGTCACGATGAATGGCTGCTTCCCGTTGCGAGGGGTCAAGAGCGGTTAATATACTTGAATTTTCAAACAAAAAAATCTCGTTAGTTTTTTATTCCACAGTTACAGATTTTGCCAAATTGCGGGGCTGATCCACATCGGTCCCGCGCTTTACTGCGATATCATAGGCCAAAAGCTGTAATGGTATAACAGAAACAATGGCCTGAAGGTAATCATTTTTTATTTCGGGGCAGGGAATAAAAGCCGCCGCTAAAGATTTAATTTTTTCGTCAGCAGGATCTCCCAGTACAATTATCACGCCCTCTCGTGCGCGAACTTCTTCAACATTTGATATCATTTTTTCGTAAGTGGAATCTTTGGGAATAATCGCCACAATCGGCATATTTTTATCTACTAAAGCAATTGGACCGTGTTTTAGTTCGCCACCCGCATAGGCTTCAGCGTGAATATAAGAAATCTCCTTTAATTTCAAAGCCCCTTCCATGGCAGTCACATACTGCACCCCGCGGCCAATAAAAAGAAAATGCTCTGACTCCGAAAACTTCTGAGCTACTTCTTCAATTTTTTCTAGATAAGAAAGGCATTTATCGATCACAATAGGCAACTTCATTAGATCGGAGATATGTTTTTTTTCGTCTTGCGAAGAAAGTCTTTGCAGCTGTTTGGCCACAGCAAGTGTAAATAAAAAATGATTTAATACCATCGCTGTATAAGCTTTCGTTGAAGCCACCCCAACTTCCGGCCCACATTCCATATATACCGTATGGTCCACTTCGCGAGGTATCGATGAATAGGGTGCATTGCATATACTAAAGGTCGGGCAGCCGAGGCTCTTAGCGTATTTAATACAGGCTAAAGTATCAATAGTTTCGCCGCTTTGCGTAACCGCAATTACCAAAGTTCTTTTAGTAATACAAGGTTTTCGATAGCGAAACTCGCTGGCCAATTCGGCTGATACGGGAATATTGGCGAGCGCCTCGAGGAAATACTTTGCCAAAACGGTTGAGTAATAAGCCGTTCCACAAGCCACATATACAATATAATCGATATCAAGTTGCGCAAAATTTTTTGGTAAAAGTTTTTCGGTGATTATTCGTTGATTTTTTGTGTCGATAAGTCGACCAAGCGTGTTGGCAATGACCGCTGGCTGTTCGTATATTTCTTTAAGCATGTAATGCTTGTAACCTTGTTTATCCGCACTTGCAGCAGTCCAATCGACGGTTACAGGTTTTCTATGCAATGCGTCACCCAGAAAATCCCAAAGTTCGATTTTGGTTTTAGTTAAACGAGCCATTTCTCCGTCATTTAAAAAAATAAGTTTTTTGGTGTGCGGCAGAAGAGCAAGTGCGTCGCTCGCAAAAAAATTCTCACCCTCACCTACTCCAATCACACAAGGCGAACCTTGTTTCATCAGGTACAAAGCATCCGGGTCTTTTTTTGAAAATAGGCCAATGGTAAATGCCCCATGAATTTGTCCTAGGGTTTTGACAATGGCGTCTTTTACAGATGAAGCTGCTTGAATTTCTGCGGCAAGTAAATGCAAAACAACTTCCGTGTCTGTGTCGCTGGAAAATTTAACACCGCGCGC
>JAYVPO010000084.1:0-2114 GCA_043757325.1 bacterium | reverse complement strand
ATTACAGGCTCGAGAAAAGCTAACCTCTAGATACTTAGGTAAAATTTTATCACTTAGCGGATTTGCTAGAACTTCTGCCATATGAGGCATTGCCCACGCATCTTGAGATTTCAATACCCGATCGCTAAATCTATCTGCATTCAAATTCTCAATATTCCAGCAGTACTGGCAGCCCTCAGGTCGAACCCCAACCATCATTTGTTTTCGTGTTTCGATTTTTTCTTGGGTATTATGCAAAGCAGCTACATTGTTTTTGATTTCAGATAGCGGAATTTGGTGCGCCGCAGGATGATGACAGGAGTGGGTTAGCCCCCTGTGAAGATGAAGAGTGCCCTGTAGCCATTTCGCCAAACAAAAAGACGAGGAAACAGCATTTAAGGTGTCTCGAGTGGCTATATTCGCTTTGAGTTGAGGATAAACTTCTTCCATATCTTTAATTCTCGCAAAGCACTATGGAAGTCAACGAAACAAGCCAGTATAAACAAATGATGTCCCAAGCAATATTCCATGGAAATCGTGAGCTGCTATTTCCCCTCCTTTCTAAGGGCAGGGTGGAGAATGTGCTCTATCGCGCCAGTGAGGCACTCCGATCCAATGAGCTTTCTCTAGAGCTTTTGCGCCATAATTTTGCGCGCCTAGATCCGAATATCGACATAATCTTTCCCAGCCATTTTTTTGAATTTGAACACATGGAAGAGCTATTGACGCTCCTATCGAATAGAAACTTTTGTGTGCAGATTTCTCCTGGAGCCGAACTTAGTGATTATATAAATCAGATCCAAAAGCTGAGTGCTCTACCGAACTTTTCTGGGATTGAACTTGTGATGGACAGGGCTCCCCATGAGCAAGACTGGTTGATCTTAAAAAACATATTAGTTGCTAGATATGTTTATTGCCCAATTATTGAAATAAATCCCATCACAGAGATGGAAAAAATTCCCGCAAATATATTGCAGGAGTTGCTCTTCTTTTACCCTGAGAAGAAAAAATCAAAAGATTCTTTCTTAAGCCCCGATGCAGTTTTTGTGTTGAGAGAAAAGCTAATGGCGAGAGGAATTCGCTGTGAAACAATCAGCTATGACACCTCTCTCGGCGAGCCAATAGAAAAATCGGAAAAGATTAAATCATTTTTGGAAAACCCCAATTCCGAATTTTTCTTATCACAATTTCCGGAGCTAGGAAAAAATACCAAAATCCGAGCAGTGGCATTGAGGCTAGCAAAAAATACCTTAACGGCGCCATTATTGTGGCTGCCGTTTGGGTTGATCTGGTTGCTCAATAGCCCTCTAGCAGCCTTGATGACACTCTATTGGAAAATTCACGATTTTTTTGACAGCCTATATCTGCGCCTTTGCCAATTATTAGCGCTACTTCGACATGCGATCATTATGAGCACCGTTTATTCCCAAATCGCAGCGATAAGATTTTTCTACTTCTTTTACTCTCTCTCCTTTCTTTTTGCGCACCCCATTTGGACACTTAAACAATATGCGCCGTGGATTTATGTTGCTCTAATTCATCCATTTTTTAAATTCTATTGGTTTACTTCATTTCAATTCCAAAAAAGATTTCAACGAAAAAATTGTGATGAAAACTAAGCTATCTATTGTAATTCCTTCGCACCAGGGGGATGAATTCACGCGATCGCTAGTGGAATCTATTCGAACGCAAAGCGTGCCTGAGCAATTTGAGATTATCGTTGTTTCGAATCCGCGGAATAAAAATTTAGAAAAATTTTTATTGCCCCTGCCCAATGTGCGATATTTTTCTTCAGAAAAAATCGGGGCTAATCATGCTCGCAATATTGGCTTAGCCGCCTCCAATGGAGAAATAGTATTATTTATTGATGAGGATTGCGTTTTACGTGATCCGAGTTTTCTGCATAAACACCTCGCCGCACACGCTCAATTTCCTAACATTGCGGCGCTCGGAGC
The DNA here is from genome assembly GCA_043757325.1 of bacterium. GTDB lineage: Bacteria > Bdellovibrionota_B > Oligoflexia > Oligoflexales > RGVZ01 > JAYVPO01. Next base: position 180 of record JAYVPO010000084.1, on the reverse strand, counting down.
TGGATACTCTTTGCCCAAAGACGCTAGTGCAATCGCTCAAGCCTATCACAAAAAGCAAGATGGGTGGCTTCGTCATGGCGCGCGCCCCGGATATCACGCTGATCTTTTATTCGGCGGTAATATGTCGATCAAGAAATCTCTGCTTTCTGAATGTGCGTTTGATGACAATTTAATTTTTGG
>JAYVPO010000083.1:0-2120 GCA_043757325.1 bacterium | reverse complement strand
TTGTCCTTTGCTTGCGAAGGTTTAAGACTTGATGCAATATGTGGGGCAATCTTTTACCTCTGTAAAAGAGTAAAATCGTCTGTGGAGAGGAACTGTTTTGTCTGAAACTCAAGTGAATGTAGACTACCGACCTCTCGCCATTGAACCTTGGTTTCGTTTTATCACGGCAACAGAGTGGACTTCTCAGCTGATTTTGCCACAATTTCAATCTCATTGGGGCTATTACAGTGGAGGAATGCAAGAAAACACCCTCGAAGCTTTCCGCAAGGCACGTACTCTTGGATCCCAAATGTGTGAGTGTGATGTTCGCTTTAGTGGCGATGGAGTTGCAGTTATTTTTCATGATGCCGATTTAAAACGCATCGGAAGTCGTGATGTTTTGACACAGGGTTTGAGTTTTAAAGAACTTAAAACCGTCGCAAAGGTGTGTTCACTCGAGGAAATGCTCACTGATTCTGAAGTGACTCCCTATTTTAATGTAGAGCTTAAAACGAGTAAAATTGACGACACCTTGTCTGTAGAAGTCGCTCGAGTGATTAAAAAAGTAGGAGCCGAGCAGAGAGTTCTTTTCTCGAGCTTTAATCCTTTTGCGCTTTGGAAATTGCAAAAGCTACTGCCTATGGCTCCGCGCGCACTCCTGCTCACCAATCTAGATCACAAAGATAATCGTTGGTGGCTAAGGCGCATGGTGATGGCTCCCCTATTAAAAATTCATATGCTTAATCTTGACCAGGCCATGCTGGACGAACATGTCATATCGTATTGGAGTCACCAAAGAGTTCCACTTGCCGCTTGGACTGTTAATGATCCTGCTCGGGCAAAAACTCTCTTAAAAATGGGAGTTAAAAGCATTATTTCCGATCTATCTCCAGATTCAGTTTAAACCTTATTGCGTCTTCATTTTTTTACCAGTCAGCGAGAATTCTTTACACCGCTCTCCAACCTTAGTAGACATTAAGATATGAACACTTCTTATAAACTCAATTGTTTTTCGGATCTTCGGGCTTTGGTATTTTGCGCCATGATTGTCATTTCTGGTCGTTCGTTTGCGTGTAGTCCGCCACTTCCTCTCCAGCAGCAGCAATTTGTGATTAACACGATCACAAATTCCGAAACCTTTAGACAGGCACTTGCCAGTCATCAAGAAATCGACCCAGCTGTAAAAATTTTGCAAATCAGCTTTCAACCCGAATTCACAGTTGATTTGAGCAATCACTGCAGCATTCAGTTTCACATTGAGTTTCTAGCCCCTGAGGATCCAGGCCTGTGCCCCCGAGTGAATGGGGTAACTTTTAAGACAGTATGTCTGTAAAATAGGCTCCTTGGGCGATTTTTTTGGCGGGAGATTTTTCCCATGAGATGTGTAGTTATTACAGACCTTCATGGAAACTGGGATGCCTGGTCTGCTTTTAAAAAAAAACTTCCATCGCTTCGTGCTGACTTTGTCATTTGTCTTGGCGATGTATTAGATCCCTTTGCTGAATCAAAAGATGTCTATCTTTCGTTGGTAGATCATAGAATTCCCATTCTGCGTGGAAATCATGAAGACTATACAATCAACTTCCATCAAGATCTAAATCAACAAAAATGGTGGCAACCCGAAAAGCGAAGCATTGCACTCGTTGCCGAGCATATGGGCGCCAATCTTGCGCTTGAGTTGGCAAAGCTTCCTTTTGATTATGTATTAAAAGGCCCCGAAGGGCGCGACATATATTTTTGCCACGCTTCGCCCTTGTCCAACGCTTTGAGTTTTTTTGACTATTGGAAACCAGACATGATGGAGTCAATCTTAGCGCGCCCAGAAAAAATGATCGTTGCTGGACATAAGCACGTGTGCTTTGAAAAAAATTTTCATGACAAAAAACTTCTTGTGGCAGGAAGTTTAGGAATTCCTCAATCAGGGATTCCACGACCCCAGTTTTTAGTTTTAGATTTTGCTGATCAGGAGTGGAAAGTAAATTTTTGCTCCGTCGCCTATGATCCAATGAGCGTTGTAAAACGTTATCAACAGTCGGGTTGGATAAGCAAAGGCGCACCTTTCTCGTGGTTATTAGTTGACGAAATTTTATCAGGTAAAAAGCGGGTGGGTCCTTTTTTGAGAAGAATTCGAAATCTTAAAG
>JAYVPO010000082.1:0-2122 GCA_043757325.1 bacterium | reverse complement strand
CTTAGAAGGTTGGCGGCAGCTAGCCACTGAAATCAATTCTCAAGGAATTTTGACGGACTCCGAATTTTTTGTCGCGGGCACTGATTTTCGTTTAAGTTCGCAACTTGCATGGGGATTTGAGGTTAGCAATGCCCATCGAATTCTTGTCGGTTCTCCTATTAAGAGTCAATTTGGATTTTGGGCGCGCAACGGAGCCCTCGAAACCAGCGGACATCAAGCAATCTTTGCAGGTGATAATCGCTATTTAGGAATTCATCAGTTCGGAATTTTTTGCTCGCACCCTTTAAAATGGCAAACATTTTCGTATGATTTAGATTCTTACACCATCAAAGAAATCAAATGGGCTGCATGCACATCTCTTCGCGCCAACCTTCGATAAGGCGTCCGTATTTTGTCATTCTCATTTAACAAGCTGGAACGCCAAATTTTCACATAAACTTATTCTCAAGAAAGACGATATGTTTTCTCGTGAATATAAAATTTTTCAAAAAACAAACTCTTCTTGTTCAATCTATTCTTTTAAGCATTGCCTGCGCAAATGCTCCCGCTTTTGCTGATACCACGCCGAAGCTGAAAGAATGGACTTTTCTTGTTTTCCTTAACGGAAACAACTCGCTTGATGCCTTTGGCGCAGACGATATCAACGAAATGGAGCAGGTCGGATCAAACAATGACATCAACGTTGTCGTGCAATGGGCAAGTTACGCTCGAAAAGATGTCTACCGATTGTTGGTCGAAAAAGACACGAAGCCTTCAGAGGTGACTTCTAAAGTTGTTAAAAACATGGGCGCAGTCGACATGGGCGATTGGAACAATTTAGTTGATTTTGTAAGCTGGGCTCAGAAAAATTATCCCGCCAAACATTATTTCATTGATGTTTGGAACCATGGAAATGGTTGGCATATGAAAAATCCGTCGGCGCGCGCAATGTCTATTCGTCCGATGGATATCAGTTATGACGACAAAACCGGAAACATGATCACTACCGAGCAACTCGCCCAAGCTTTAGCTGAGTCAGCTAAAATCATAGGTCACAAAGTAGATATATATGGTAGCGACGCGTGCTTGATGGCGATGGTGGAAGTTGCCACTCAAATGAAAGACTCAGTGGCCTTTTCTGTGGGTTCGGAGGAAACCGAACCTGGCGAAGGTTGGGCATACGGCGAATTCCTTGCGGCATGGGCTGCACTTGGCACCAATAGCACGCCCGAGCGGGTTGCAAGTGAGCTTGTAAGAACATACAAAGCCTCATATCAAAATGGTAGCCAAGGAAATCAGGAGATCACCATCTCTGCATTTGACCTTTCAAAAGTTGACGCGCTTAACGCAAGTATAAAAAATCTTTCGTCTTCGCTAAATCAGATTTTAAGAACAGATCGGGGAACTGTAAAAAAAGCTGCCGAGGCCTCGCTGGCTTTTACACTATCTGATTATGTTGATTTAGCTGATTTTTCAGCTCAGCTTGAGTCACAGCACTCCGGAGTTGACTCTCAACTTATCCAAGCGCTCAAGGCATCAATGTCAGCCTTTGTAATCTCCAATCAAACCACCTCTAGCTTTTCTCGCGCCGGAGGGGTTTCGATGTGGATTCCTACCCAATCTTATCTCTACAATGATTACAGTTCACGATACAGCAATCTAGACTTCGCCAAACAAACAGGCTGGGATACCGTTTTAGAGTCTCTGAATAAATAGCCTCTGTTTATTAGCGAGCTTGAGTTTTAGATTGCTCCGCAGGCGCCTTTTCAGGCTGACTCGACACTGACTTCTGTATTGAGCTCATTGCGTCGGCGGGCATTGGATGAGGCACTATTGAAGTATGTGGTCTTTTAGAAAACAAACTTCTTAACTGATTTGCCTGAGACTTCTGATCCGCAATTGCTTTGCGACTAGAATTTTTGGTTGCCACTTTTGATATAGTCAATGCAGCTTGCGCATCAAAATACTTAGAGATTTTTTTGGTTTGAAGTGCGCCATTTAAAGTTTGGGTCAAAGCCGTGATCTGAATTTTTTCGCAGCGATTCTCGGTTGAGCACTCAAGCTTAAAGGTAGCAGATCTTTCGACCGCACAGTCGCTTGAGTTAGCTTCACAGACCTTTCCTTTTGCCGTAAAGCGAGCCGC
>JAYVPO010000081.1:0-28650 GCA_043757325.1 bacterium | reverse complement strand
GTAGTTACGCTTACAAAAAAACAAGAAAAAATCTTGCGCGCAATTTCTCCAACACTGCTTTTGTAGTGAGAAAAATTTAGGAAAAGTCAGGTATTGCGATCAAGAACGCGTGATCGATAAGTTTTTTGATTGTGAGTTAGCGGCTGTTGCACCCGTCGTAAGACGCCGCCATCTGAAGATTTTTTTATTAAATCCCAAATCTTTTTTTTAAAATTTTCGCCCTCATTTGCAAACGGATCTTTTTTACCCAATGCAATTGCACGAAATTTTTGCACTTCAGCACTTTCGTCCTCGCGTTGCACATTCTCATGTAAGAATTCCGCAACAGCTAGACGAGCGGCATCTTGTTCCTGAATTCGATTTAAGGGAATATTTCCAATTTTGACTCCAACGAGAATGCAACTATCGCCCGGTAAGCTCGAAGAAGAGATTGCATCTGCCGCAAAATTTGGTTTAGACAAAAGACCCATCGTCAAAACTAAAAATAATTTGATCATTATCCGGCATTCCATTTGTGGAGATGAATTTTATTGTGCCATTTTTTAACATACTGCACAACCTAGCCTAAAAATACACCTGCGCTTGGTGAAATCTTCTGAAAACCAATAAGTAGTGGATAAAATATTTTATTAAAAACCACTAAATCTAAATACTTTGGTGTCTATTGCCTTCTTTCTTATGTACTAAAGTTTCCTCCAGTCTTGTTTAGTGGTTTATTATCAACTAAAATTTAGTTATGGCTTTTCGAACGCACATCTTTCAAATTGTTTTTTCCCTAACTTCCATGAATTTTCAAAATTTAGGTTTTAGTAAGACTTCCGAGTTTTGTGACATCCTTACCGATGTTATGGCTACGACTGTCGACCCGATTCTGAATAATAAATTACAAATTTTTGAAAAGTCTGAAAGTGTTGAAGATTTAAATAAACTCCGAATTGAACTCGAAACTCAAGTCAAACACGATGTCGAAACAAAGTGTTCGGTAGGTCGATGCTCAATTTTTAAAATCCGCGAAATTATTGTCATGAGTGCTGCGTTACGTTATGCAGCACTGGTCAAAAGAAAGGTGTTTGGTTTAGTACCGCAATACTCAACGGCTAAAAAATACGGTGTCGGTTTTACAACTTTATTGATGGGGGCTGTTTCCGCGGCCGTTTTGAGTGATCAGATTATCAAAGTCATCAACGATATTCACCCAGCAGCACTTGAGCCTGCAAAATCAGTCATTAATGCATTGACTGGAGCAATATTCGGAGCTACAGCTTTTGTGATTGTTGATGCATTAAGTAGCAATGTACGCGCGGTTGTAGGTAGGATTATTACCGTGCAAGAAGTCGGCAAAAATTTAACCATGCCTGAACTTATTGCCAATCATGCCATAGATGTTCAAGCGCGTGCTAATCAAGTTGACTCGAGAGCGCGCGAACCGATATTTCATTGGGGAACGGCCTTGGGTTACATAATACCTACTCTGCAATCCATTAGCTTTAATGCTCACAAAGCAAAACTTGAGGGAAAGGGAGCCGACTATTTTCCCGCGGCGCGAGCACTTGCTTCGCTTCTAGTAAACATAAAAATTTCACAGATAATGATTGACCCGAGCAATCCACTAATCACCTCACTCATGGCAGGAGTCATTCGCGAAACAATAAAGCCTTGGGGCATAGCTTTTCAGAATGCCACCGTTGGCTACATCGCAGAATTTTATGAATCACAATTAAAAACCAAACCAACAGATGACGATATAAAAGGCTACTACATCCCTTTTATAAAAAAGCTTATGGAGCCCGAGAAAAACCCGGGTCTGAGCGACATGGAGGAGGCTTTAAGCAAATTTCCGAATTCTTGGTTTGTAAAAGAAGAATAGCTTCGAAAAGGCAACACCCAACTTGTGTTCAAAATATATTTTTTTATGAAAACAAATCTACCTTCAATAAAATTGTGAAGTAAGACACACTCGTTACTGATGAATTCACCGTTTTTTTCAAGGGCATAGTTATGGAATTTTTCGAAGCAGTTGAAAGTCGGCGGAGCGTAAGAAAATTTACTGCGAAGGAAGTCCCTCCTGAAGTGATTGAGAAAGCGCTGCAAGCTGCTTTATTGGCTCCGAACTCGTCAAATCTTCAACTCTGGGAATTTTATTGGGTCAGAAGTATCGATAAAAAAAGTGAATTGGTTAAAGCCTGCTTTGCGCAGGGCGCTGCCGTAACCGCAAAAGAACTTATCGTCGCGGTTTCTCGTATCGATACTTGGAAACGGAATAGAGACGAGTTGATGACTGCAATGGCTCTGCAAGGCAAAATTCCAAGTAAAGTAAAAGATTATTATTTAAAACTCATTCCTTTCGTTTACTTCATGGAGCCAACCAGAATTCTCGGTGTTGTAAAAAAGCTTGTCTTTACAGTTCTAGGATTTTTTCGGCCAAGTCCACGAGGGCCAGTTTTTCGATCTGGGCTTTTTGAAGTTGTAAGTAAATCAGCCGCTCTGGCATGCGAGAATTTCATGCTAGCAATTGCGGCCCAAGGATATTCGTCTTGCCCTATGGAAGGCTACGATGAAGTCAGAGTCAAAAAATTAATCGGCTTAAATCGCCACTGTCATGTGGTCATGACAATTGGAATTGGAGAAGCCGATCCTGCAGGCATCTTCGGCGAACGCATCCGTTTGGATTCGCAGCTATTTATTAAAAGAATTTAAATGAGTGATCAACCACTTTATTCGACCGACAAATCACGACCGTTGGCCGTCGGCCCTTGCAAAATGCGGCTCGAGCATCGCGGTGGGAAACATGTGACGGTGCTTTTTAATTTGCCTTTTAATACTGAACAGGCAAAACAAATCTTGAAAACCTTGCAGGCTCAGCTTGGGACGGGCGGCACGTTCAAAGAAACTATTATAGAATTTCGAGGTGATGTCCGCAAACAGGTAGAAGAATATTTTAAAAAACAAGATCTCAAAATTACGCGAGCAGGTGGGTAGCTTGAAAAAATCCTTTAAGGTTTAGCTCCCACAAGGGTCAGTTTCAAATTTCCATAAACACTTACTGGCAAATTCTTATCGTCTCGTCGACATTGAAGTTTATACAATGCGCCACCGACTTTTCCCGCCACTTTGACAAAAGAAAAGCGTGACATGGAAGTAGTCGAATAGATCATTTGAGGATTCACACCTTCATTTCGCGGGGAATGAATATAAAATTCTACAACCGGATGCGGCGGAACGTTGGCCCGATTTTTGTAACTTATTGGTTGTAGCCTGCAAGTGGCGCTAGTAGCTTTATTCGACGACAATTCAACATAGGCCTCAACCGCCAAGGTCGAATCTTCTCGTATGTTATTCTCCTCGGGAATCGCCACTCCAATATAAGCTAAATCATGGAATTGTTGATTCATGTCTTTCCCTACCACAAGTGCCGGCAACTCTATAGCACCATTCGTGGAAGCACCGTTTTGCGAAACTGGTGTGGCAAAGCATTGAGCTGAGAGTAAAAACCCTACTACCGCTGAGATTCTTGTGTTTTTCATCGTCTATATCCTTTTGAGGGTCGGGTCGATCCATTCCTTGTGCAGCTTGTTCTACAATTTGAAAAGAAGCAACTAAAAACGCTGATACAAAATACTATGTTCATCAACACCAAGATGCACCCTAAGTTGAATGAAAACTTGATGTCGTAGGTATTGGCTGATAAAAAAACTATTCGAGAATTAAGACTTTCTGACTGAAATTACGTTCAAAAAGTTGACTCCTCGCAGACTTCAAACACTCGCTTGCGTCGTGTAAATCCGCATCTTTGTTGCCAAAAACTTCAATAAAAAACATTGGCCGCAAACCGTTGTCGACCTCTTTAGCTTGAACACTTACCCTACATGCTGGACTAATCCGCAAATCCTGCGACAAATCACTGTAAGAAATCAACTCGGAAGTTTTCAGAGCGATGCGACTATTAAAACAGACAAAAAGCACACCGTATTCTATTGCTGAATCAGGCTTTTTTGCCGGAGACAGGCCACTTAAAGTACTGTTGCATTCTTCTTCACTCAATTTAATAATGCGCTCTGCAACTTTTGGAGTACCTAAAATTTTATATTCGGCACTTCCACCGGCGAACCCATTTACTCCATAAATTAAGGAACATGCTAACCAAGCTTTTTTAGAAAAATTCATTACCTTCCTCCTTTAGTTTAAACTTAATAGTAGTTCACCAGAACGATTACGCAAACTATTACCTAGAGGTTTTTACTCATTAATCGGTCGTCAAATCGCCCAACACACTGATAATGAAAATGATATTTTTTTAGCTCCGCAAAAGAATACTGGTTGCGAAGATCAAAAACGACTTTTTCACGCATTATTTTTCCCACTTTTTCCCAGTTTGGACGCTTGTATTCGCTCCATTCCGTTACAAGCACTAAAGCATCCGCACCCGGCAAGCAATCATAAGGCTCGTCAACAAATTTCAGGTTTGCATTTTTACCAATCGCTCGCAAGAAAGTTTCCTCGGCTTCTGGATCATGCGCCCAAACTTCCGCTCCGTTCTTCAATAGCAATTCAACAATAGTCAGCGCAGGAGCTTCTCGCACATCATCTGTTCCAGGTTTGAAAGCCAATCCCCAAACCGCAATTTTTTTACCTTTTAAGTCTTTAAAATAGGACAGTATCTTTTGTGCAACATGCACTTTTTGCTTCTCATTTGTATCCTGGGTTGCTTCGAGAATATGTAAAGGGGCACCATGTTTTGCGCCGGTTTTTATTAAAGCACTCACATCTTTTGGAAAACAAGAACCTCCGTACCCAGGGCCTGCCCATAAAAACTTTTTGCCTATTCTTTGATCCAAACCCATTCCACGGCGAATGGCATCCACATCGGCTCCGACGTTTTCACACAGTCTAGATAATTCATTCATAAAAGAAATACGCACAGCAAGCATTGCGTTCGAGGCGTATTTAATCATTTCGCTAGATCGGCGATCCACAAAGAACAATTTCGCCGGATCATCACTTACAAAATTTGAGTAAAGCTCCTGAAAAGATGCTTTGCAATTCTCGTTCGGCACACCAATAACTATGCGATCGGGTTTCATAAAATCAGCAATCGCAGTGCCTTCTTTTAAGAATTCGGGATTCGATACAATATCGGCTGAAAAATTAACCTTGCGAGATTTTAATTCTTTTTCAACAATCGAATTCACTTCGTCACAAGTCCCAACAGGAACGGTAGATTTCACCACAATAATTGAACTTGCCGTTAGAAATTTCCCGATATTTTCAGCGACTTGTCGAACATATTTTAAATCTGCCGACCCGTCTTCACCTTCAGGAGTGCCGACGGCGATAAACACGATTTGAGCGCCTTTTATGGATTCTTTTAAATCGGTAGAAAAAAACAATCTTTCATGTTTAATATTGCGCTTGATCAGTTCTTCTAAGCCAGGTTCATAAATTGGAGAGGCGCCGTCTTTTAAAAGCGCAATTTTCTTCTCGTCAACATCCACACAAAAGACTTCGTGCCCAACCTCTGACAAACAAGCACCCGTTACAAGACCTACGTATCCGGAGCCAATGACCGCAACTTTCATAAAATTATATCCTATAGGTATAAGTCAAAAGTCTAAGATAATCTTCCTCCTTTGACAATAAGTACAATTAATGGAAGTTACCTATCTAGAAATGTTTTATGTCAGTGCCATCGTCTCGATTGCTCAATATCATAATTTTTTCATCTGAACCGTCAAAGTATTGGGGATAATCTATATTGATGACTGGTTCAAATCCTTTGTCGAATTTAACCGGGACTAATTTAATACCGTAAAATTTCTCGTAATATTGATTTATTTTTTCCACAGCGTTAAGTATCACGCTTGTTTTTTGTGGAGGTAGTTTTAACACTTCTATAACATCTTTCGCTTTGCCACCTCGAGCCAGTTCTTCCAAAGTATTAAGCGGGTATTCTAGATGAGACAATATGGAATAGGAATTGTTTGTATCAAAGCCTTTTTTCGAACCGATGACAATCGGTGGGATAATTTTTTGACCACTGCTGGTTCTTACAGCTGTTTTCCAGGCATACATCCATGTATTTAACATTCCTTCAGAAAAACACGACGTGTTCAACACAATGAGTGAATTTTTTTTTGTTTGGGATCGGTTTAGTAGAAGTTTAGACATTTCCGCTACATTTAAAGTCTGGCTCGATACCTTTACGTCTGTATTTGCAGCCGGCGGAAAATAAGCAGTAAATTCAATTTGAGTTGGCTTTCCCGTTATGTAATTTAAGACCGTCTTTTTAGCATTTATTTTGTAAGCTTCAGTTGTACCTAGCAGAAAATGATCCATACTTAGACTGTGCGCAACAGGAATTAAGACATCTGCCGAAGCCGCTGCCGAAACAAAGTCACTTTTCAAATCCGCGACCATTCTTATTTGACTTAGTGTGTAACCTTTTGCGTTTAAATAAAGTAAAGCCAATGTTCTAAGTTGTGCGTTCATTTCGCTTAAAAGGCTGATTGTAGAAATTGCTCGTAGTGTCCCGTCTATTTGAACTTCAGGAATATCTGTTTTAGTAGAACTGGCCGGGTTTAATTCCAATTTGGCTTCATAGGATAATTTACCGCATTGGTAATTTGCAGTTTTTGAAGGCCAGAAAGAATTAAAAAAAACATAAAAAATAGAGTAATTGTCGACACCATCGTACTTAGTACTTTCACCGTTGATTTCTTCGGTAAAAGAATTGCTATAGCAAAAAAGCATCTGCACTGGATTACCCGCATCTTTGTTTCTAAATACAACAAGACCAAATTCTTTTAATTCGGAATCAGAAACAAAAACTCCCAAGCGGTGCCGCAATGAGACGCTTAAGAAAGACTTGAGTACCAGTATGTTGATTCGAAACGGATTGCTTTGAAGTTCAAAACTCTGAAGTAATCGAGCTTTTTGTTGGGATGCAATCAAATCTATAGGTTCAATACGGCTTCTTGGATCTTCGGTATTAGTGTCCACCGAAAGGTAAGTTTGCTGATCTTTTGAAAGCCCGTGAAACAGATCAAGAAAGGTCCGCTCCCGACGATTATAGAATGCCATTACGAAAGTTATTTTATTTGTATTTTCTTTCACTAAGGGATCCAGAAACTCTACCGTGCCTGTCACACCATCATACCGCACACTTCCCTCTGGTATTTTAAAGTTCCGCATAATCTCAAATGCTTCTTCCGGCGAAAAAATAATTGGAATGAGAAAAGTCATCAAATGCATAGACGTGCCTATATAAATTTCCGACACCTTTGGGAATGTGATTTCAAGAAGTTTTTGTTGTACAAAATGTCTCGCGTCGGAATTTAGCTGCAACACTGCTGATAAGCGTCCTTGGTATACGATGTCTTGCGGAATCCCTTTCAGCGCAGCGTGGTATTTATCGACTTTGACCCACAGTTCGAAAATGTCGTCTGGGATACGTTTACCAGGAAACGACTTGGTTTTAATTTGTATGGCTGTTCGAAGAACTTCTAGTGTAAGTTGCGCGACTTTCTCAGTGTTTGCGGCTGCGTCGCCAGGATCATTTAATGTTGAGGACTGAGAAAAATTAAAGCCTGGTTTGCTTTGAAAATTTTCTACACCACAACCCACAAGTAGAATCACGAGTGAAATTTGACTTAACATTCTGGTCCTTTTTAGATTTGTATTGTTGGAATTATAGCTTATGATTTTTGAATCTAAAAGCGAATATTCTTCGGCGTGTTGCCTGATCTGAACCCAAGCCCGCTTAATATTTGATGGTAAATTTTCCACGTGATAAGTTGTTGAACTTTATGCTATTTCCTGAGTGGCTTTATTAACGCCATCGCCCGGGTCGGATTTAGATGCGATCGGTCAGCAAGTCGAATCTCCCAGTGTCTAACACTGCGCAATATTTAGTCAGTGCGCCGTGAAATATTCTTCCAACTCAAATAAAACTAAAGATGACAGCATTATTTTTGTTGCAAAATTAAACAATTTCATTTTAGTGTCGCAACGATTCTATTTTGTTTTAAATTAACCGAGGCGAGGTTTAATGTGCGTGCGTTTTTAAGAATTGTGTTTAGTTTTCAAGTCGCCACGCCGTTTGCAAACTCTTTTGCGAGTTCAGAATGTGAATCGGCCGTCGCTTCCGAAAGTCTGATGGGGCCGAGTAGTGAGATCAATACTTATGACCGCGATGCAATTCGAACAGAATCTCATCTCTTAACGTCTTTAATCGAAAAAGACCCGGCGAAAAACCTCGTCTATCAGCACCCCTTTATTATCATGAATGCCGCGCAGCGCTTACACTCGTTCAACAATAAGCATCGGCCGATCAAAGTTGTAAAATCTGGATTCGCTGGGGGCATTGGCGATCTCTATCCACTTTACCAAAGTTCGCTGCCGGAAAACGATGGCGAATACATAGAAGGTCATTACGACACAGTCAGAACTCTAGTGGAGTCCATCGCGGCCGCAGCTCGAGGTGATGGATCGGCATCCAAAACAGTCACTTTGGTGGGTGGTGCAGGAACGGGTAAGACAAAATTTCTAGAAATCTTCTCCGCGGTCGGCAAGTACAACACGTCTCGCATCCCTAAGTTTTATATGTACTCTTTTGAGTGGAAGAATCTCAAAGAGATTAAAAATCTTCGCGCGGTTCTGGATTATCTTCCAGAGCTTGACGGCGACATTAGTGCGCCGCTGCAGATTCCTTTTTATCAGTCACCAATCGCACTATTGCCGAAAGAATATTTGCCGCAAGTTGTCGGTATGGCCAGTGACAAGGCCGTTCAGTTGTCAGGTGTACTGCCGACTCCAGTCACCATTTTAAATCCGCAAAATCAATTTATTCGCGACGCAGTTGTGGATCATTATGCTGCTAGATTAGGCAAATCTAGGCTATCGCCCGAAGAAATTGTAAAGGCCTTGACTCAGTACGTAAATATTAAACGCCACGTGCTTTCAGACAATGGACGGACAGGTAAAATTGGCTATCAAGGCACTGAAATTGATTGGGCCGGACTTACTTTCACCGAAAATCCCATGATTAAATTAAAGTACGGCTCTTCCCACCCGTTTGCTTACCATTATGACGGAGCACTATTAACGGCTGGTGATATTATTTGTTTTGATGAGTTTTGGCGCAATCCTGAATCTTTTCGAGACTTCACGCTAGATTTGCAGGAAAATAAAATTCTCCAGCGTGGCGGTTCCGCCAAGATTAATTTAGATGTTGTGATTTTTGCCGCATCGAACAAAGAATCTCTTAAAAAAGCTACGGGCGGAGATGGCACGCAAACGGCCCAAGTTGATCGGTCGAGAACTGAATGGATGCAGGCTAGTGTAGATCCTCAGGAAATTACCAGAACAATGCTGCCAATGAAAAGTAAGTTTTTGTCAGATTTTTTTATGGTGCCCCTACGTCCCGTATCGGAAGCTTTACAAGATAGTAATGGTATTGATGCGGCTCCAATTGCTGCTGATCTCAACAAGCTTTATCCACTGCGTACGCTTACTTCCGACCCGTACCCTAGTCCTGATCGCAGATTTCAACTTTTTTATCGAACGGGTCCCGGACGCGAACCCGTATTGATATCACCATGGTCACTTGCTTACATGTCTTACGTTGTTGCGGCAACTCGGATGGTTACCGACATTAAAAAAGCCGAAGATATTGGCCGGCAGTATGGAGTCACCGCAAATTCGCAGGTGTTTCGCGACGAAGTGCAACGTTTAAAAGCGCTTATGGGTCAAACTCAGATGCAAGCCGGAACAACTCAGGACTTAAAAACTTTATCGTCCTATCTCGAGGAAGGCTCGGAAGGAGTAACTACGCGCGATGCTGCAAGCATTTGGCTCACCGAGTCCATAAATGCCGCCCAGCGTGATGGAAATGACAATACTATTACGCCGACACTCGTGAGAAATGTATTTGTCGATTTACTTCCAAAACCCCAAGGGCTTAAGCCTAAGAACAATCAGGAAAGGTTGCGCTGGCTAAGGCTTCTTGACCGAATTGCTCTCGAAATGATTTTTCCAGAAATCCGCGGTGATTTTCATGGCGCTGTAGCTGAAGGCGTTGAGGACATGAACGCAGTATACAGTGAATTTGTAAGCGAAATATTTGCTCTTAGTGGTGACGATAAAGCCATTACTTATGAAAACGAAGCAGGTCAGGTGGTAAATATTAACATGGACCGAATGCGGGAGGTGCGTGAACTTTATTTGCGCAACGAAGGAATGTCATTACCTATTCAAAACATCATGCAGATTTCTTCTGTAGTAGGCAACTCAAGTGGAAACGGAAATTCCATTCGACGTCACACACCACTATTGCGGGTATTGAAAGAATATTACTCCAAGGCGGTCATGCAAAACATCAGTATTTCGCACTTTGCAAAAGTTGCAAAATCCGGGATCGGCCCGCGTGCGGAACTTGACAAATTCGACAACTTCTCTCGGGCGATGCGATTAACATTTGGGTACAACAAACGAGCCACGCTGGACGCCTTAAACTTGCTGTCGCAAGAGGAAATGCTTAAACGCAGTATTGAACAAGAACCAAAGTAGCGGAGGGAAGCCACGTGAAACTATTTATCCGAAACATATTTGGTTTGGTATCAGTGATGTGTGTAGACCTGACAAGTTTTGCAGCGGGAGCACGCGATATCATTGTCGCAAGTCCGTTTGATGGACAAGCTCCCTATATGATTGTCGTTGCTGAAGAAGGATTTAATTCTCCACATGCCCCTGGGGTGTACGCGGCAAATCGTGAAGGTCAGTACAAACTTTTGGTTGCAGGGAAAGTCCTAAAAAATGGCGGTAGCCTCGGTATTGTTGCACATTTAAATCTCACCAAGCATTCGGAACGTCACGAGGCCCTTGTTGTCGTCAACGGTCAGCTTTTTCTCATTCAACAGCACAATAGTACTGCTTTCAAAAGGGCTCATTCATTAATTCAGATTGGCGGAAGCGATTTTCAGATTAGCGATCCTCTTACAAATGAGATAGTCCATTTACCAGTCATCGGTTCACTGGAAGATATTCAAGTATTTACCTATGATTCCGGAGTCAATAGCGAAGTTGTGTTAATATCACTTCGCAATCGATTAATACCAGGACCATTAGTTCAAGGAGTGACTTTTGCATTTAATCTAACCGCTAAGAAAAAAGCGCGATCTTGGGCTGAAACTCAAACTTCGCAGCCCTATTTGCTAGACAATCTGTTTCGCACCAAAGCACATCTTCGGGCTTTAAGTTCTGAAGGGTTCGATTCCTACCACTCAGGTAACGTCATTTCGACCCGAGCTTTAGTAAGATTTACAAAAGCCACCCCTGGTGAACCAGAATTTTTAGCAAAATGGCGGGTAATGGTTGCAGGTGTTTCAGAGAAGGTAAAGCTAGGAGAAGTGATTAACGACCCGTACTTAATACGGCTCGACCTAACAGACGGTCAGCTAGACACTACCTCTGAAATCTCGGGATTAACCGAATTGAATAAATCGCTGGCAATCGAGCAGTACTACGACCCGGTTACAAATCGATCAGAAATTTACTTCAAGGATTTTAAAAACTTTGATGGAACAACGCAAAGCATGCCCGGCTTAGTCGCGGCAAGCTCATCCTCCAAGTCCGGATATCATTTCTACGAAGCAATAAATAAATTTGACAAACAACATGCTGCAGTCGCGGTCGTTGATGGAAGTCTTTATTATCTCGTTGCTGATGGGCTTTCAGAGTCGCAAGGTTCAAATATCTCTATCATTAAACTTTCTATGAAGTTGTCTTCGGTCGATGCAAAAATAAAATTTAGAGTATTTGCTACGCCTATCGAAGGTGACAAGTCACATTTGATTTATATCGTTGTGAGTACCAAGAATGAAGGGACCTGTGCCTTTGTCATCAAAAAATCATTGGGTTATACGGAATTCAAAAAGAAAATTCAGCTGTCGGATACTTTCTTAAATAACTATGAAATCTCCTGGCGAGGAAGATTTGATAAACTTAGAGCGGGCAGTCACTTTCTCTTTGATGCCAAAACTGAGTCTGGGAATGAAAACCGCAGTTCTTACTTGCAGAAAGTTGATCCGCAGGAACTTGTTACAGATGTGACGAGTTCTGGGCCTGGCTTGCTTAATAAGATTTTTCCAGTGCCTCTTGAAACTCACGCCGTTACCGATAATTATTCTTATATGACTTTCAAAAAAGAAGGTGAGAAAATCACCAACGGCATGTTGGTAGAATTGGTGGATGGTCTCGTGCAGAATGATACTCAAGGTCAGCTTTTACCAAAAGTTACGAAACACGGAGCGGTTGAGAAGACCTGGGACAAGAGAGTTTTTGAGGTTAATCATCAATTTGTCAACGTGACTGTTATGGCACTAGATGCGGCTTACAAGGACGGAGTAAGCGGTTTTACGACTCAGACGATTGTTGAGTTTCAGCGGCCGCAGATGGCTGGTAAGAAACAGCTAGCCCAGAGCTATCGGTTCTCTACTAATTTAAGTGCGAATATTAAATTTGTAGACAATATATTCGTTGTCAAAGGCAAGAAAAACTCAACTGCAGCACAGATATTTTTCATTCTTAACGATCCTACTTATAAGGCATCCGTATACACGCAAACTATTAAATTTTTGCAGGGTGCCGAGGCGGCTGACCATGACTCTGCAATTGAGTTGAGCAGGGTGACCAAACTTGCCGAGCCGAATTTAGACATTTCTGATATCAAAGACCGGTTGAGGTGCAGCAAATCGGGAGATCTTTACTGGGTCACTGATCCAGAGCTTCCCGAAACGAACGATCACTTTAGTGTAAAGAATTTAATAACTGGAGATTTGACTCGAGTAAACACTCACAAAGGTAAAAAACTCGAGCTTCTCAGGCTTGCGCAGCTCAAAGAAGATGAGTTGAACAAAGACGACTACGAACTTGGCTATGCGGGTGAAGCCGCCAATTGGCTAGAACATGGAACTTATGCGGTACGAGACTATTTTATCGAACGTGGGTACGGCGACGCATTGAAACAATCGACAAAAGACGAAAGTGAAGACAAGTTACTTGCAAACATTGAAGCATCTTTCCCCGGTCTCGGAGCGAAACTTGATGCCTTAGTTCATCCGAACAAACCCCCGCAGCATTTAATTTTGTTGACCTCCGATGAAGAAAAAACAAGCCTTTTGAAAGCAGTGATAGATCTTGGAGGTAGTCGACGGCTGAAATATTGGAACACGTCTTACTCGTCCAACATGAGACTCTACTTGATGAATGAAAAACATTCTTTGCAGGAAGATTTTCTTGGTAACCTAACTCATATTTCCCAATCGAACAAAATCTCGGTCCTTCTTGCTGATGCTAAAGATGCCGTTAACATTGGCTCTCCGGGATCTGAAAGTGAAGAACAAAAAAATTCTGAAAAGGCTATGGTACTTGAAAGTATGCAAAATCCTGGCCGCATGATTTTTCCCCACAGTCTTTAT
Organism: bacterium; assembly: GCA_043757325.1. GTDB lineage: Bacteria > Bdellovibrionota_B > Oligoflexia > Oligoflexales > RGVZ01 > JAYVPO01. The sequence continues at coordinate 15,178 of JAYVPO010000081.1, read as the reverse complement.
TTGCTGGGCTTAGAAGGTGAAAAGGTTGAATTAAAAGCACTTGATAAACCCAAAAAACTACCGCGCGTTAGAAGTGTGATGGTCGCATCGTTTTCTGAAATTCAAAAACTTGAGAAACAGCTACGCGAGGTAGAGCAAGAAGGGGTTCTTCAGCGTTTTAACGTTGACACGGATTACTTGTCTCTAGACTGGAGGTTATGGCCCACGCGGTCTAGCAAAAGTGACCCCGTTATTGCAGCACTTGTGGGATCTTCAACAAGTGGTGTAGAAGAAAAAGTCGTTCCTAGCTTAATAAAAAAGCTCGAATCCATGGCAGACCCTCAAGTTGATCCCAAGCATACGGTTCTTATCGTCCCAGAGGAACTGAAAGACTTTGTACGCAAAACAATTTTGTCAACCTGGGTGAATACGCGAAATGAACAGGGAAGTCACGGCTGGAGCCAGCATAACGAAGGCCTAAGAGTCCACAGTTTTCAAACGCTTAAAGACGGACATCAAATGGGCCAAAGAAAAATCCTCGAAGAACTTCAGGCGGCAGCCGAGCAGCAGCGCCCGGTGATTCTAATCGATGGCTCCTTATTGCTGGGAAAGGGTGACAGACCTCTACGGGCTGCAAAAACGTCTACCGAAAATACCGATGAGGCTGACGAAGTGTTCACCATTCACGATCCCGCCATGGGTTCCCAAGATCAACATGGGCAAGCGCCCCACTTACTCTACTTGATCGCGAATGAAGGAAAGAAAGTAGATCTTACAGATTTCAAAAGTCATGATTTGAAGAAAAAAACTTCCGTATTAATTTTCGCCACACAGCAAGAGTGGAGCACTATAAAAATCAACACGAATTTTGAGCAGAGGTTTGGTTTGCTCAACCATTTTGAAATGATGACTCTAGATCCACCGTCTATCGCCGCCAAGGTTGTAATTGCTGAAAATCTATTTGACAAGCAAGAATTTAGATCTTTGGATTTTCGCTTCGAATTTGATGAGTTGCGTTTTGATAAAGTGGATGATCCACAATCAAACTCTGAAAAAAAGCGCAAACTTTTGACGTATCTTGTGAGTCGCGTCGACACCCTGGCCAAACAATACAATCGGGAGCCTATAAATTCTTACTTGGGGGCCCTGGGTCATCTTAATCGCATAGCAGTCGAAGATGCCTCGGTACGCAATGGCAAAGTCATAAGCAAAAATATTGTGGAAAAAGCGTTGTCAAAGACATTTGGCATTCCTCTTAACTTAAATATTTTGGCACCAGACGATCCGCTCGTGAAACTTTCGGATGAAGAAAAAGCTGCCTTCGGTTTGACCCAGGTCGGGTGGGAAGGCTCCTTAGAAATTAAGTTGAAATATATTCGTGCCATGATTTCTCAAACTCGGTCTTCTGGAGACGTAAGAAATCTCCCCAGCTCGGTGGTTATTTACGGAGATTCGTCGACGGGCAAAACTTTTTTGTTTAAAAGTTTAATTAAATGGCTCGGCGTAAAAACGTACGTTTTCAGCGGAACTCCTGACGTTAACGAAGAAAGTGAGGCAATTATAATAGATTTTAAGACCTTGCGTACGGGCGAGACTAATGTTCTTGCATCCGCTAATAACGCAAGATCTTATACGGCCGACGAAATGATTCGACATTTAGAGCTATTTTTGTCTGGACCACGAGGATATCGGGGTTATATTTTGTTGGACGACGTCCACAAAGCGCCGCCCAAAGAGCGCTGGAAAGTTTTGTCATGGGCGCAAAGTTTATTCGACGCCCCAAATGGCATAATCTCAGTGACCGATTCTCGTGGCTTGAAGCAAGAAATATCCGTGAAGAATTTAAATTTGCAAATGATCGTCAATCCTCCTGATGACCCAGTCGAAATTGCCAAGCTAGGTCCAAACCCTACGGTTGAACAGCTCATCGTCTTAAATATTAAAAATGCAGAGTGCCCTTTTGAAATATCTGCTTTAAAACGGTGGACTTCAATCATAAACCTCAGTCGGTTTCCAGCCTCAGCAAAAGCTCCGGCGCTACGGGATCAGTTCTTAAAGGCCGCAAAAGATGAGTTCAATATTGCCAACCATTTACTTCTGTTGTCGCCATTTGCCATAAGAGATCTAACCAAGAAGTTCGAAGGTGCAAATGCGCGGGAATTTCTAGGCGAAGCAGCAGCACGCCTTCTAGCCATTGGCTCTACACGCAAAAGAGCGGGAAATAGTCGGTCGGCAGTAGACATTATTTTGCCAAGGCGTTTAACCGGAGCTCAACAGAGAACAGAATTTGGCGATTTAGAAAAATTGGATGAAATGAAAGGTTCGGAACGCGATACCGACCGTTTAGCGCGGTACATCAATGAAAATATGGTGTTGGTGAACATATCTTCTGATTCCTTTGAAGGCAAACCTGCTTTTCTCGCTTTTTTACTTGAGGCGTTTCGGATTTCGATGCACGAAGGAATTATAAAGTCAGTCACGTCAGACCAACGTTTTGTGTTTAAAACCACTGCCCTTCTCGCACCTTTTCTCCACGCAGCCACGACGAATATCATAAAGCAGCCAGTCATTCCGCTCGTTGAACTCAGGCTTGATCCAATAGAATTTAACACAGGGGATAGCCCCACCCGAGCACAAATGTTTAGAAGGATTGTGTCGAAGCTTGATGGAGACTCGCGCGAATTTTTTCCGATTCATTTCTCAGATTCCACAACAGATTCGAACTTTTATCGATCGTTTATAGACCATACGTTTACCGACATACCGCTTAGAAACACGGCGGACATATTACGGGAAATCACTAGCAAGGCTGAGAATATTCTGAAAAGACTTTTACTTTCGCAAATGCGCTTGGATCAGTTTGAAGCCTTGCCGACTGCACAGCAGTGGTTTACGGAGATGAGCAAAGTGAAAGGCACCGCGGCCGAGTTGAACGCGACCGGTGAGTTAGTCGATTTATATTTTGAATTCATCGATCAGATTTCACGTGAACATCAAGTAGGCACAAGCCCGAACAAAAGTCCTAGCATTTATGATATGGCGCGGATTTTTTTCATCGTTCTAGACAAGGCAACGACATCTTTGCCATGGGGGAAAACCACCAATTTTTTGATCCAAAATATTGAAAGTGCTGCGCGACAGGCAGACCTTGGACAACTTTCAACGGCTCAGGATTTTCTGTTTGACGCAAAGTCCTCGCTTGTTAATCCTTCTGTTCACGAAGCCGTGTTACAATTGGCCGCCGGCAGTGATGCCTACCGCCAGATGCGTAAAGAAGTTACTGAAGCTAATGAAGCGCGGTTTGAAAGCAGCTGTAGCTCTTTTTTTACTCCCTAGATTTTAATCGAGGTTAAATTTTGAATATCATTATTTTTTTGACGCTAAGTTTTTTGGCATTTACCAATACAAGTTTCAGTGTTGAGAAAGATTGCGCTTCTCAGTTTTTAGGAAGCTTAGATAAAGGTCCATTTGAAATCATACCAAGCGGGAGAGAATCGCGCGAAGATCTAGAGCTGTTCAAGGATGTGATTGATGACTACATAAGACCTGGTGGCCTTGCAGAGCGCCTCAATCTAACCCACCCGGCCCATAAAATGATCTTTACAACTCCTGAGCTGATTAATATTCTCGCAATTCTTAATCGTAGTGCCGTCGGTCACTGGATCGATGGCGGACAGCTTGCCACTAGCAATTCTGGAGACAGTGTGTTGGAATTTGTTACGGGCGGTTGTCAGACCTGCAAATCCTTTTACCAAGACACGACTAATCCAATTCAACAGATTTCTATTATGTACCATGTGTTCGGTCACCTGCATGTCGCGGCACATTCGATTATACGAATTGTACGCGGAGGTGATCAAATGACTGCTTCACTGCAGCTTGAAAAGCTCATGCGCGAGACGATACAGTCGGGAGTTGATCCTGATGAAGTCGCGTACTGGTATCAACAGTTATCCTCTTTGCCTATGCTCCAAGACATTGCACTTGGTGCCTTTGAAAGTTTGGAATCATTCGCCCCGCTTACATCTTTTGACAAAAACAAGCGAAGAATTTCTTTCCCAAAACATCCGACTTTAAGTGTACTGCAAGCCTTACTTGCCAATTTGCCGTCAACCGCACCACTCTGGAAAGTTGAGATGGCAGCAGTATTTGAACAGATGAACCGCTACATCGGATCTGTCCCTCCGCAGATAATACTAAATGAGGGATTTGCCACTTTAATGATGTACGTCGCTCCCTCGCACTCTAAGTATATTACGTCGGAACATTTGCTAAAATATGCGCAACTCTTAGCCGGTGTGTTAGGCAACGGGGAAGTCATGCCAGGAAGTCCTTATTGGCTAGGTCTTGAAGCATGGCGTGCAGAACGCTTGCGGTTCAATGCTCAACCTTCAATTCGCGCTCTGTCGGTTATAGAACAAGATGCCGCGTTTATTAAACACGGCACGACAATGATCGAAACAATGGACGATCGAGAATTTTTGCGCACAACTCTAGATGAAAGATTTGTGCGCAAACACAAATTGTTGTTATTCGCGCAGGCACCCGATATTGATCCTTCGGTCCCTGGTCGCAGGGCAGAAGACAACGCGCAAGTCATTGTGGAATCAACCGATCCTCGAGAAGTCATTGAGGCATTGATTGATCAATTTGGCGATAAAAGAAATTTGAAACCACAGATTGAACTGACTTCCCTCGAAGCTTACGGCGGACATGGAATTACCCTTCGTCAAATTAATTTCAAAAATTACCCTTTAAAACTGCGGAGCACGGCACAAACCCTTTTTGTCATCGCAAGGATGATGGAGAAAACACTAAGCCTAGAGACTCGGTTTTTTGTCAACGAAAAGATCCTTCCGGTTCGCATAGAAGTTGAGCCGTATGGCAAAGCGAAAGTTTTCATTCAAGCCAATGGCGAAGAAACTTTTGATAAAGAATTAAGTAAAAAAAGCCAGACTGCTATCGACTGGTATCTAGAAGACAATGCAGGAATGCTCAATGAGCAACTGACCGAAGCCGAAAACAAGAGGTTCACGAGCCTTGCGGTTCAAGTGATCGATAACAACTTAAAGCCGGTAATGGGGTTTATTTCTCACGCACCGACCGCAGCTCACGCACTGGACGAATTTGCGAAAATGCTAAAAACGCGAATGACGCGTGCTTTTAAGTTAATTCGTGAAGGTAAATTAAAATTACGCTCAACCAAGACTGGCTTCGCATTTAAACCACTTCCACTAGTGCCTGAGTTTAACTTTGATCTTAAAGTTATTAACAAGCTGCAAAGAAACGGGACGCTGCAAACTAGTCCTTTTAAAGGACTGACGGTTGGCTATTTGAAAGGAGGACTTGCTGGCCAGCAACTTCTCGATATCGGATCTGGAGACAGCGGTAAGGGTGATCGGAAGTGGGCAAAGTTAAATGAAGAAGAAGATAGTGACGAACCGGATGAAGACGACGGTAGTGATCCTAAATCTGGGGAAGAGGATCCAGGCAATGGCCGCGGTGGTGACAATGCTAAGCCTTATGAAGTTGTTATAACACTTGAAGAGTTTCAAGAAATCTTAGACTTAGAACTACCTAATCCGAAGCCTCGCGAGTCAGGGGAAGCTACAGCGCCCGACCAAACGCGAGACGGCGGAGTGCGGCGCAGTCATGGGGAAATTTTGTGGTCGAGAATGATGGGTCCGATCATGGCCAAAGGCCTGATGATGCTCGAAGATCGTGATAAAAAATCCCAAGGCGAAAAGTATAAAAAACAAAAATATACAACCAATGAAATCATGAAAGAGGGACTGAAATGGGTCACCCCTGAAGATTATATAGTTGTAAATCGGGAGCCTTCCAAGCGACCGCAATCCCGGGCAATTTTTGTACTTATTATGGATCAGTCGGGCTCGATGCACGGAATGCCACAGGAAGTTGTTAAAAAATTATATCGCAATATGATGGTCATGCTTAAAAAAAAATATACCGATCTCGAGGTCGTCCACATCGGTTTCAATAATTCTATTGCACTGATTTTGACCGAGGAACAATTTTTTGGTAACCATCTCGACGGCGGAGATAGTTATGTTCTCGGGTGGAACAAGGGCATAGAAGTATTGTCAGATGAAAAATATCGGGACTTTGATAAATATGGGATTTTAGCCGGAGATTTTCAATCGATGTCGGGCTCTAATGTCGACGATGCAATGTATAATTTTAGCGAAATGTTAAATTATGGTGCGGTTATTCAAACAGTTGTCAATGGTGATGTGGCTAATCCAATGTTAATTGATCCGGTCAAAAAATTAGCCGCCGAGAGCCAATGGTTTGACTTTGGTGCTTTGGGAAAAGACGAGATGAGTCAGCTCGATCTACTTAAGAACTTCTTTGGTAAAAACAAGCCAAACAAGAATAAGAAATAGTTAAAACGGAAGCTTTAGAATATCGGTGTCGAAATAGTATCCTTAATCTAACTGGCCCAGTTAATCACCTATAGTTTGTAGCTGGCGCGCAGTTATCGTCAATTTAACGTAGTTGTGCTAATTCTTATCTCGACCAATTCCCTGTTCAGACAGTTCTGAAGAAGGCATGTATGTCCCATCAGAAAGTTCGGCCCAGTCTCCCTCTTTCATGACTAACGGATGATCTCCTTTGTCATACTGACCAACAACCGCTCCACCGGGCGCAGCGTGACGAGCCGATCGACCACGGATATATTTCACTTTTCCACGTCCAGGCCAATTCATATGTGGGTTTGAATACTCTTTGCCTTCCATTTGTGGCTTTGCATTCTCCTTTGCGACTTCCGTGGTTGCTCCATTTGAATTCGTATTACCAGTAGCCGCATTTGGAGACCCCGGCGTAGTGTTCGCCGTGGCATTTGTTGGAACGGCTGCATTGCCACCAAATAAATTACTTCCGCCAGCCGGGTTTTTGCCACCGAGATTTCCACTTGGGTTTGAAATTGGTGCTCCATTTGTCGAAGAATCTTTCCCGTTATTCGCGAACTCGTCTTTGGTGCTGTTATTTGCAGAAGCACCGAGTGCCTCAGCTGATTGATTCGGCGCTGCGTTTAATGTTTCGTTTGCGCTTGCGCTATTTTCTGGCGGCAATTCTTCCTGCTCCTGTTGCGATGAACACGAAGCCATTAACATTGCGATCACTAAAAATTTAAACATAAAAACCTCTTTTCTATCTTAGGCAATTCGTCGGATTTTATTTCAAACTTCTTTAGTCAAAAAAAATATTTTTAGAAAATTCACCAAAATTCTATGATAAATCTTGCTTAAATTAAGTTTTTACCAAGCGCAAACGCATACATCATTTCAGCTGTAATCGCAGCGGCAGATTGCGATTGTTCTAAATTCGGAGCAACTTCGCACAAATCAAGCAAATGAACTTTGTCATTTTTGCCACACAGAAAAGCCATGCGAATCATTTCGCGACAAGTAAACCCCAAAACACAGCGCGCACTTACACCCAAAGCGTCGGTGCACGCGTCTAAATCAAATGTAACTGCCACATGATCACAGGCCGCACTTAGGCGCACAAGCTGATCTTCAAATTTTGCAACAGGTTCTGATTCCATTAAATTCTGAATCCATTCGATTTGGATTTTTTGATTTACGGCAAATTCAAAATGGCTCCGCGAATTACGTCCTTTTGACGCTCCAAAAATCACCAAATCTTCACCCTTGACCGTGTTATTAGAAATGATTTCTCTAATACCAGTCCCGCTATGAGTACTCGGAACACTCTCTCGTAAGTCAAAATGCGGGTCCACCGAAATAAGCCCTTTGCGCCCCGAGCGACTATTAAACCATCCCGATACATGAGGAAAAGAATAATCATGGCCACCACCTAATGTAATCAAGGTTTTTACTTTCGTGCCAATTGCGTTAACTATTTCAAAACTCGACTTATGATTCCCAGATATATCAGAACCCATCGAAACATTACCAAAATCTCGAATTAAAACGCTTTTCTGACTATCACATGCCGGTGTCATTCGGTAAAAAAACCCGCGAATCGCGTCGGGACCATCCTTTGCTCCAAGTCGGCCTAAATTAATTCCCACCCCAAGATCATCGGGTGAGCCTAATATTCCCAATCCCTCAAGAAAAATCTCGGATTCATAGGATTCAGAAGTGACACACTGACCAAGTCGCAAGTCATGAGGTCGACCTTGAAAAAAAAGACTTTTAGAAACGGGGTTGGTCTTCATTTTTATCCAAATAGCAAAAAATTTGTTACACTAGAAAGTATATATTTATGAATCAAACTCTTCCAGATCGAAATTTTTTCTCCGAAGCCTCAAACGCCGACATGACGCAGGCGACTTTGGACGAATCGTTATCTCACCTGGTTGTTCGAAATGAAGAATACTTCGAAGCCACAGTCGACAGGCTGTTATTTAAGAACCTCTTAGAAATTATCACGCCTGCCTTGGAAGCGGCGGGTTATGCGGCAAATTTTGAAAATATTCTGTTTACTTTAGAGCAGACGGTTATTGGAATCCGAAGTCTCGAGATTAATACAGCAGGACAAACAGCCAAAATCAAAAAATTTCTTCCGGCGTTATTTTTTAGGCTTCCAAAGCGCAAAGAAACGGGGCCATTGCTGTCGGAATTTTATCGCGAAATCAACCGCTACGAAATCGAATTAAAAGAAATCAAGTCCGCAAAAACTGAAAAGAGCCCGCAAGAAGATCCTAAACAACTCGAAACTCTTCGCCTTCAAAATCAAATTTTAAGTCAAAAATTATTTGATTTAAGTCAGCACCTTCAAAATATCAGTCAGCAGCTTGATGGCTTAAAAAAATCTAACGAAAAAGACGCGCTCGTTTTACCGCAAGGACTTCGAGTTGGAGAAGTTTTAAAAATAGATTACGAAAGACAGACCGTGGCGGTTGCGATCGAATCCTCTCAAAGGCAAATTCCGTGGCATCTTTTCGATAAAGGCCTGCCGCGAAATGGTGGCCACATCCTGTGGAATCAAGTGCTTGAAAAAGTGATTTTAATCGAAGAACCCGAACATTTATTTTCGTTAGAAATGGCAACTGTCTTGCATGTGGAATCAGATCAAATAAAATGTCGAACACAAAGTCGTAAAGAATTTATTTTGGCCAGCGAAAAAATCCATTTAAAAACTGACATCTCGGAAAATTTGCTGGGAAGTTCGATTTTATTAAAAACGTTCAAAGGCGTACCGCTTGGAGGGTCATTACTAACGAAATCTTTTGATATGGATTTTGTATCGCCCGTTAAAGAAGCTTTTTTAAAATTTGATATACGTGATAACTTAAAAAGGTGAGTCTTTATGAAGTTTATTTTTGCAACAATTTCTTACTGATATGACGGTTTGCTCGCATACGCACAAGGCGAATAATTCCAAACGTGTTAGTGCCGCGTTAGTGCTAAATGTGTTGATGATGTCGATTGAGTTTTTAGTTGCTTATTACACTGGCAGCCAATCGATTCTTGCAAGTGCTATCCACGATTTTGGCGATTCTCTTGCTTTAGGTTTATCCTTGGGCTTACAAGTTTGGGCCGCAAAACCTGCGGATAAATACTACCATTTTGGTTATGGAAGATTTGAATTACTTGCCGGGCTCACAGCAGGCTTGGTGATTTTCGTTTCAAATCTTGTGATATTTTATGAAGTTTTTGCCAAATTTTTTCAGCATTCACAGGGCGATCATAGCCAACTTTCCAGCGGTATGATTTTCGTTGCGCTGTTTGGAATAATTATTAATTTTTGTGCCTTTAAACTTATGCATTCCAATCACTCCCAACATGAACGTGCTCTGTCCATTCACTTTTTCCAGGACACGGCCAATTGGGTTGCCGTATTAATCGGCGGTGTGGTGATTTATTTTTTTCATTGGTATCTCATGGATTCAATTTTAGCGCTTGTTATTGCAGGTATTATGGGAGTTCGTGTTTTCCGGGAGATTAAAACAAATCTTGGAATATTTTTACAAAGGACTCCGAATAACGTAGACTTGGATTTTTTTCAGGGCGAATTGATTAAAATTCCTGGTGTTTCAGGGATTGCTGAAATTAAAATATGGTCCATCGACGGCGTGCATCACGTTGCTCATATAAGTCTAAACGCGAGCCTTCCCGAAATTAAGCCACAAGTGCAAGATATCTGTAAAAAATTTCATATTACAGAATTTTTTTTAGACATCGTGCACTCTAAATCTTAAAGAGGCTCAAAGAGGATACACAAATCCTAGATCTTGCTGCTGATGGTAGTGAAAGCCATCTGCCGGTGGAGCTTCACCTTCGAATAAAAACACACGACCGCCCCACTCGTCATTTCGCCATTTCACTAATCTCTGTGTTCCAGGGCAGGGGTATGTAGAGGTCGTTAATTTTTCATCGTAGTGCGGAATCCACTGAGCGCTTTCGGGCATTTCGGTATAGTCAAAAACCCAGGATACACCAACGTGTAAAAAAGATGCTCGAATCACCGACCTTAAAACCAGGCTTCCAATATTATCACTTGGACCATGAATTGCGCGAAATTTATTCTTTGAAGCTTGTAAGAAACCGGCATTTTTAAGTTCATCGTAATTGGTGGATAAAATCCAGCCGGTACTGTTATTGCTGGCTTCGATCCAAGTATCTTTTGCGCGTTGGTTGTATTCGTTGCAGGCCGTTACAATTGGATCAACTGGAACAACAACCGGGACAGTCGCTGGAATAATGGTAGCTGCGGGTGGTTGAACTGTTGGGGTAACCGGCTGAGGTACTGCGATGATGGGCATAGGTGTTGGAACTGGAGTTGGTACAGAAGTAGGATTTGCTATAGGAATAACTGGAAGCACCAGTGGCGTAGCATCAGGTAAAGGCATTGAAGTAGAACTAGGAGTAGGATTCTGAATGGTAACTGTTCCGTTAATTCCACCTGAACGAACTGGATTTAATATTAATTCAATCGGCCCGTCGGCTTGATTATTTGTAATAACAAATTTTCGAGTCTGGCCTTGATGAGTCAAAAACAGAGTGGGATATTTATAAAGTTCGCCAGAGACTGTACAAGAATCACCTTCTACTAAATGGAATATATTAAATCCAATAGCTTGGCAGTTATTAATTTCCAGGAAAGTTGTTTCTGTTTTGACGACTCCAGATATATCTGTGCAGGATAATTTTGCAAACATCTTACTAGAAGTATAAGTCGGGCCTGGATCCTTGCAAAAGAGCTGGAGGTAGACCGATTGATCACCTGTTATGGCTTGACCCGTTACTATGACTCCACCAGTTGGAGAGGAGGCAGGGGTCGGCGACGGAGAAGGAAGCGGTGACATGGATGCCAGCGGGGTGACCGAAGGTACCGACGAAGTTTGTGCTGCCGGAGGAGTTTCCAGAGGAGCCGGAGTAGTATTAGGATCGTCGTTCTTTGAAAAATTTAGGAATTCTCGCGGCATTTTTGAAAATCCAGAGGCTACCGGCTTTCTACTTCCCGACAGAGTTTTCACCTCTGTGTTGGTCGCAAAGCGATTATTGGAAGACTCCGGATTTTTTTTGCAACCTACAATAACTAAAGCTAGTAAAATATAACGCATAGATTTCTCCTTACAGAAATCTTCGGCGGCTGGAAAAAAAATCTTAACTTAGCAGTTTGGAATTTTGAAATTCATCACATCTTACAACTATCATTTCAGTAGATTCCACGCTCGCGATGAATTTCGCCACGCGGGGTCATAAGAATTAAATCTTCGCCCGAGCGTCCCAATTGATAATCCGGAAGAATGGGAACCTTTCCCGAAACCGTATCGACAACGTAGGTGGGAATACCCAGGCCGGTTATAGTCCCGCGCAAACGCCGCATCATATCAATTCCTACAGTTAAAGAAACACGCAGATGTTCGGTCCCTTCAACGGCATGTGGATGAAACAAATAATAAGGCCTTATGCGCAATCTTAATAACCCACGCAAAAGCGCCAGCATACGATCATAGGAATCATTAACACCCCGAAGCAATACACTCTGATTGCCAACTGGTATACCCGCATCCACTAACCGAGAAATCGCGCATTCTGCGTCGGGTGTTAATTCTTCGGCACAATTAAAATGCGTATTCACAAAGACAGGATGATACCGAGAAAGTATTTTCGCCAGATTTTTGGTAATGCGGTATGGCAAAGTCACCGGAGTTCTGGTGCCAAAACGAATAATTTCTACATGAGGAATCGACCGAATTTGTTGCAGAATATTTTCTATGGCCTGATCACTCGCAATAAAAGGATCTCCACCCGTAATAAGCACGTCTTTAATCGCGGGATTTTTGCGAATATAATCTACTCCACGCTCGATAATTGCCCGATTGAAATGCAGGCCTGAATAATCATCTCGACGTTTTCTAAAACAGTAGCGGCAATAAACCGAACAAAGTTGTGCCACACAGAAAGCCACACGATCGGGATAAACATGCACAACTTCCGAAACGGTAGAATGGTCAACTTCGCGTAAAGGGTCTGCCACTCCTAATTGATCTTGAAGTTCTAGTGTTTGCGGGATGGCCTGGAGTCTTATCGGGTCGTCGATTTTGTCTTCCATTAAAAAGCCATAATAGGGACTGATTCCAACTTCAAAAATTTCTTTTGTCAGCGAGAAATTCTCCTGACCGATTAAAGAAAACTTCCACTTTTGCATATCTTCTTGGCTTTTTATTTGCTGCCTCATCTGCCAGCGCCAATCTAAAAAACGGGGCCCAAACGCTGCGGCTTTGCTCGCTATCGACTTTGGATTACTTAGAAGATGTTCAAAATCTGCAAAAGATTTGTTAGGTTCAGGATCAACTATTTTAGGTGAGCTCATAGAGTATGGACGTTATCACAAAATTTATTTTAGCCTCAACAGCAGAACACAGAAAAAAACTATTGGCCACAACAGGCTTAAAGTTTGAATCCGCAAAACCGGCTGACGAATCCCAAATTGTAGAAGTAAACCCGACTCCAAAAGCACAAAAGAGGTCTGAATTCAAGGCCTTAAGCGTATCCAAAACCGCAGAAAAAGCAGTTGTTTTGGGCGCCGATCAAGTCCTTTGTTGCCAAGGCGAGGTTTTCTCAAAACCAGAATCGGTAGCCGAAGCGCGAAAACAATTGGCATTCTTAGCTGGGAAAAACCATCAGCTATTTTCTGGATGGGCGCTTTCTATGGGAGACAGTATTTTGCAATCGGGTGTTAGCATTTGCGACATATCCTTCCGCCATTTAAAATCAGAAGAAATCGAGAGTTATTTAAAAACTGCAGAATGGCGCGGCAGCTGTGGTGGATACAAATACGAGGGTGCGGGAATTCAACTTATGGATGCTGTAAAAGGAGATTATTCATCAATTGTTGGGCTTCCACTTTTAGAAATTCTGCAGGGGCTAAGAGCTTTGAAAATCAACCCATTGATCCAACCCCACCCTCCTTGGTATCTCTAATACAATTTTTCATGAAAAAAAAACTAAATATTCCAAGGGACATCGCGTTTAAAGTAATCAATAGGATATAATGGATCCCGTGGAAATGGAATAATCAGCGACCGGTTGAAAAGAGCGTCTATTAGTATCCCTTTGAATATTGGAGAAGGCGCAGGAAAAAGAACAAGGGCAGACTGCCCAAAATATTTTGATATTGCTAGAGGAAGCGCTATGGAATGTGGTGCAATTTTAGATGTTTGCCTTAAGCTTGAACTCGCAAAAAAAGAATCACTGGCACGGGGTAAAACACTGCTTGAACGAATTGTGTCTATGCTAACTAAAATGGCGCAAAACTTACCGCCGAAGTCTACGTAGATTGCCCACGACCACGTGAACGATGGCAGTTGGAACAAATGAATCTATTTAAGTTAGCAGCCATGCCTATTTTGACCCATTAAAATCACCATGAATGTTTTGCCTACTGGAAATTAGCGCAAACTAAAATACAATTAAGAAAACACCTATTTTTTATGGGATTATTTTATGAGTGAACGCAGTACGTCAGACCAGTGGTTGTCAATTGTTGAATATTCTAGAACTCATGCAATTTCAGATATGACAATTAGAAGACATATAAAAAGCGGAAAAATTCCGGCCGTTCTGCGTGACGGAAAATACTATATTCCTGCGGCGCCTGTTCAAACCCAAACCGCGCAAGCCCCGTATGTTAAAAAGCCCGTTACGGAGAATTTTCAACCAAGTTCGCGCACGGTTCTTGAGCCGTCACCAACATTCCACCCGCAAGATTTCGGCCATATACCTTCTCATATTGCAAGTTCTTTTCATGATTCACAAAAAGCGACAGCCGATACAAAAAACCTTTTGGAATTTTGTGAAAGAGCCATGAAATCAAACTCTATGCTCATTCAATCTCTTGAAGATAAATTCAAAGCTCGAGAGCAGAGTTTTCATTCGGAATTGAAATTAAAAGATTCTGAAATTGCAAATCTTAAGCAGCAGGTCGAAGACCTTCAAGTCCTGGCCAAAATGCTAGAACGACGCTAACTTCTTGTAGTTTGCGAATTTGACCGCAATAATAGTCTCGCCATTTTCATTTATATTAAAATTAATTTCAAAGCCTTCATCGTTGCGACTCATGATTTCACGGGCCACTTTGTCAACCACGGTTATCTCAAAAGCGCGTTTCAAAGCTCGCCCACCGAACTGTGTTTGAACTTCTGCGATAAGCTGTTTCCTAAATTCGGCCGCAAGGCTTACGCCGATATTTTTGGACTTCAAACGCTCGTTTAACATATTAAGCTGAGTTTCTAGAATCGATTCAAATTCCTCGAGGCCGAGTGGATCAAAAGCGATCACATTATCCAGTCTATTCACAAACTCTGGGCGCAATCCCGAGTCGATCAGACTTTGGCGAAGAAGCTCATCAGTGTCAACTCCTTTGGTCAAAAAATTCGACGTTAGAATAAAAAAGCAATTTTTAAAATCAGCGGTTGTCCCGCGTGAATCAGTTAGCCTTCCATCGTCAAAAATCTGAAGTAAAATATCAAAAACTCGCGGATGCGCTTTTTCAATTTCATCAAATAAAATCACATTTTCAGGATTGTGTCGTACGGCTTGAGTTAATTCACCTGGCATTTCAAAACCCACATACCCAGGAGGTGCACCGATTAGCCGCGCAACCTGATGATCGTGCATAAATTCCGACATATCAAATCGGGTCAATTTTGCTTGGCCTAAAGACCGCGCAAGAACCTTTGCCGCTGCGGTTTTTC
>JAYVPO010000080.1:0-2133 GCA_043757325.1 bacterium | reverse complement strand
CTCACTCCAGAGGGTCAACGTGTCTTGTTGAATGTAGCCGACCGCTTTTGCCAAAATCCCAATAACTAAAATAAAAATATGCCCAACGCTAATCAGTTTTATGATCCGCATAAAGGCTTTCTCAGGAGAATAATTGCCTTTCCACCAGAGAAGTCCTGAGTATATAAAAATGAGATCAACAGGCCACATAAGCAATAAGTTGGCACTATGGCTGCCGTGAGCATGCTCGGTGCCGAACCACAGAAGTAGCATCAGGATACCAAAGAAGCCAGAGTAGGCCCCCCAGATAATACTCAATACGGCGAGTACTCTTTGTAATCCTCTGGAATTTTGCCTTTTTCTCTGAGTAAAAAGATAGAAGCAAAGAAAAGGGACGAAAACCAGAAAAAGTATTTGCGACCCACGATAGCCTGATGGCGTCGGCGGCGTGAAAGAAAGAATCTCCCGCTTGTCGGAGAGAAGCTTCGAGCCGATGATCGGTTTACCGTCGTCTTTATACTGCGGTAGATTTTTAAGACTCTTCTGCATCCGCAACGGCAAAAACATGCCACCGTGCTCTGTCATCTTTTTGTCAACCTTTGAGTTCATTACGATTTCAAGCGCAGTAGAAATAAACGGATAGTAATTCCAAGATTCACGCACGGCATCGCGTATTGTGTCGCTTGTAAGTTTGCCAGAAAATGTGGACTTAATTATTCCACCCAACGCAGAGTCCAAAGCATCCCTGGCTTTAGTCGCGCAATTGGCGAAATAATAGTCGTATCTAAAAAGACGATTCTGCGGTTGAGACGCCTGAATTATGTTCAGCATAAATCGCTCCTTTTGGGAACTAGTCAAGTTTATACGCTCTTGAATGATGGAGCGCCTTTCACGCTCGTATATAGTGATATTGTCACGCATGGAGTAGGCAACCATTAGGTAATTGACGTTGCCCTTAAGAAATTTTAATATAAATCCAGGCTCAGTAAAATCAAACATCCCCCAATTATAAATCACATCAGTTCGAGCTGATTGGTCAACGACCCGGAACAAAGTGTGGCCGCCCGTCATATATATTTGCGAACCTCGCTCGATCGTCTGCAAATAGATATCGACTTGAGTAAAGTCTTTGGGCATGGGAGGAATATACACGCGAATGTCGCACCTAGTAGGAGATACAATAAGGAAAATAGCGCTCATTAAAAATGTTACTAATATTACGAAATAAATTTTTCGAAAAATTGGATTAGGCAAGGTTTTTTTATGCTTAGGCGTCAGCTTTCAACCCGCCTCTTAGAGATGATTTCTTTAAGGGCAAGCCGGGCTTTCCGGCGTTCACCAGCGGCATTCTGGCGATGAATTTCTTCATCTGATTCCATAATGACAGGCGACATACTAATCGGTTGCATATCTTTATCCACAGCAACCATTGTGAGGTAGGCACTTGCAGTGTGAAAGCGTTCTCCTGTGAAAGGGTTTTCAGCTACCACTTTGACCCCCACCTCGCAGCTTGTCGTCGCGGTGAAATTTACAGCGGCATTAATCGTGACAATCCAACCCAAACGAATGGGAGCCAGAAAATGCATGGCATCAATCGAAGCAGTCACCACTTGGGTGCGGCAGTGACGAATAGCACAACTAGCCGCCGCAATATCAACCCATGACATCACTGTGCCACCAAAAACGGTGCCTATGGCATTTGTGTGTTGCGGCAGAACCATTTCGGTCATTTCGACATGGCTAAGGCGAGAGGGGCGTGGAACTGAGGTCTGTTGGAGTGTAGACAAGGCGTCCTCGATTTATTTTAGTGTTTTTTAATTCAGTGTCGACCAGATAAAAAATGCTATAACTAATTATATTTATTAACTTTAAGTACCGATTTATTATACACGATTAGTACAATCCGTCAAAAGGGCCTACATAATTTGAGTTAGATGGTTCAGTATTTTGAATTAATGCCGAAACTCTCTAAGTCCCCGAAGGCACTAGAGGTATTAGGTGAAAAAGCCAGTAAATAATAAAACAGACGATGTGATGACGCCCGAGCGACTCCGAGCACATTGGTTTGGTCCGGGCCGAGTTCCGTTTTGGAATTATGATCCTGATCAACTTACGTTGGGTCTAGAAGTCGAATACTTCATTGGTAAGTCTTTT
>JAYVPO010000079.1:0-28846 GCA_043757325.1 bacterium | reverse complement strand
CCGCACTTCTCTAATAGCGTATTTGATTTCTAATTGTGACTTAGCTCTCTCAAAGCTTAAGCCCCTATTCAGTTTTCAATGAGCACGAACACTTTACGTGTTCAACCGCAGAAACATTATTTTTCACGAACAAATCAATGCGGTAATGTGAAGGTATACGCTTGCAAAAAACCACCGTCAAATCTTTTTTTTAATTTTGTAAAAAAAAATCTAAAAGAAATCAATCACTTAATGTACAAATTTTCAGCAACAGAAGCGTTTTAAGAACTATGCTAAGATAATTATTTAACCCAAAAGGATAAATTCCATTTGAGCGACGCGACTTTCAGTCTTATTGATCAGTTCTGCCAAGCTACTCCGCCAGACGACTGGGATGAAGGCTTAGATCTTTATCAGTCTGGCCAGGTACAAAATGTAAAACGCGTCGGGCCGTTGATTACCGGTAACGTAAAATCGTTTACAACCGGCAAATTTGAAGACGTTCGACTGCGCATTGCTGAAGAATACAAAACCATTCAATGGATTGAGTGCACCTGCAAAAAAAACCGCAAAACAAGCATTCTTTGCGAACATATTGCTGCTGTGGCGATTCATATTGATCGCGAAAATCCAACCACTTTCAAAAATCTTAACTCTAATTTAACCGCAAGATCGAGCCCGAAAAAAATTCTAATTCCCGAAATATTATTTGAAAATCCCCATCACTCTATTGCAGCAGCAAGTGTATTTGAAAAATTTTCTGACAAAATTTCCAGTGCAACATTATTGGCTATGGGCCCACAGATAAGGGTCTACACAGAGATTAAACCTGGTTCTATTTCGCATTTTGATTTGTCGATTGATGATAGCGCGAGGTTTTTAAGCGAGCATCACAATGAAAAAATCCTCTCGATTGATTTAAAAAAACTTAAAGTTTCCGACGCAACACCTCTTGAACTTGCGTGGCTTATCCGCAAAACCGCTGAAGAAACTATCGAAGTCCGCAAAATCTTTGCCTGTTCAGAGCCACTCAAAATAAAAACTGAACTTTTTCATAAAGTATCTTTGAAAAAAATTGCGCGTGGTCTTGAGCAGAACGAATATAAAAAATCTCATTGGATTAATTTTGACGATGTGAAAAAAAATCTCGGAAAAAATTACTTTTTTGTTCCCGAATTTGGGTACTTTAAATTTACGGATCATACTACGGCAAGTGCCTGGAAAGAGCACCAAAGTGTAAAAACATTTACCGACGATCATGCGGCGGAATTAATCGAAAGAAACCTCGCGCCGTATTCAGAAACAGGCACTGTCTTTTTAGATGAAAGTTTTCGCAACCTTCATATTATCCAAAAAATAGACCTGGGCAGTATAAAAATCCTGGACGAGCATAGTGGTTGGTTTCACTTGGATCCACTTTATGAAAACGCCGAGATTTCGGTGTCGATGTACGATCTTATTTTGCAATTTAAAAATAAAAAAAGAAAATTTATCCGGGTCAAAGATCAGTGGATAAAAATCCCTGAGCTTGCCAAAGAAAATATCTGGAAAATTGATGATGCTACAAAAAGTATTGAAGTCGACATTCTAGGTCTCATGCGCATGCGCGCAGCTATGGGAGAATTCGATACTCTTGCGGGTAGCAAGCGTATTCTAGATAAAATTCGCTCCAAAATTGAATTTCAAAAAGATGTCCAAACTCCGGGACTTGAAGGAACATCTTTGCAGCTTCGCGAATATCAGACCATCGGCTACCAGTGGATGTGGTGGCTGCGTCAGAATTCTTTGCATGGTCTATTAGCAGATGAAATGGGCCTAGGCAAAACCCATCAATCCATGGCTTTTATGTATGGGATTTTACAAGAAAATAAAAACGCGAAGTTTCTTGTTCTATGCCCGACGACTGTTCTGGATCACTGGCTTGATAAAATAAAGGCGTTTGCTCCAGCTCTTAAACCTTTTATTTATCACGGCGCAAAACGTATGAACGAATTAAAAACCGTGGGTCAAACTCATCAGTCTCTTATTACCAGTTATGGTATCTTGCTGCGTGACATAAAGATGCTTTCCGAAATTGAGTGGGATGCCATTATTTTGGACGAAGCTCATTCCATTAAAAATTCCACGACTGCAACCTATGCCGCAGTATGTAAATTGCGTGGCAAAACGCGCATCTGTATGAGCGGGACGCCCATTGAAAATAATTTGACCGAATTAAAATCGATTTTTGATTTTCTGTTGCCCGGATATTTTGGATCAGATGATTTTTTTAAAAGAAATTTTGTTTTACCTATTACTCAAAAAGGCACGGTGGCGGCTGAATTAAATTTGCAAAGAATGATTCACCCTTTTAAAATGCGGCGCACCAAAAGTCTGGTGCTTAAAGACCTGCCGGAAAAAGTGGAAGATGTTAAACACTGTCATCTTTCCGATGCCCAAATTAAACTCTACAGAGAAGTTGTAGATCTCAAATCGCAGCCGCTTCTCATGCAGCTTTCAGATCCGACAAAACCCGTGTCGTATTTGCATGTTTTTGCGGTTATTACGTTGTTAAAACAAATTTGTGACCACCCAAGACTTGTGGCACCGGATATGGAACCACAGCATTTTGAGAGTGGGAAATTCGAGCTTTTAAAAGGGCTTCTAAGCGAAGCACTAGATTCAGGGCACAAAGTAGTTATTTTTTCGCAGTATTTAGGAATGATTGCAATAATTGTGGAACACCTCAAAGAACTAAATATCGACCATGCTGTTTTGACCGGTCAAACTTCTAATCGCGGGCAGGTTATTAAACGTTTTCAAGAGGACGAAAATTGCAAAGTATTCTGCGGTTCGCTGTTAGCCGGCGGAATAGGAATCGACCTCACGGCGGCGTCAGTTGTGATTCATTACGATCGCTGGTGGAACGCGAGTAAAGAAAACCAGGCCACCGACCGCGTTCATCGAATTGGTCAAAACAAGAATGTTCAGGTGTATAAGCTTGTCACGCGCGGAACTTTGGAAGAAAAAATCGATTTATTGATCGCCAGCAAAAAATCTTTAATCGAGAAATTTCTTGACCGGGACGAAGAGATGTTTAAGTCTTTTACCAGACATGAATTGATTGAACTTCTGACTTAAAAGCTTTTTAGGAATTTGTAATGGCGCGATTTATAATTGAAGGTGGACAGCAACTTTCTGGTTCAGTAGAAGTTTCTGGTAACAAAAATGAAGCCCTTCCTGCCATCGCAGCCTGCCTTTTGACCGACCAACCAGTGGTGTTAAAAAATATTCCCAATATTGGAGATGTAAACACTTTAATAAAAGTTTTAGAAAGTTTAGGAGCAACTTCGAAATGGCACGATCCCACAACCTTAGAAATCCACGCCAAAAATATTACACAGTCAACTCCTGACCGCGAATTATGCTCAAAAGTTCGCGCGTCGATTTTGTTGATTGGGCCACTTCTTGCTCGTACGGGAAAAGCGCACGTGGCCCTTCCTGGAGGAGATATAATTGGAGCCCGCCGGATCGATACCCATTGGGAAGGATTCGAATCTTTAGGGGCAAAGTTAAAACTCACTGATGCCATTTCTGCGAGTGCCGTCAAATTACTGGGTAGCGAAATTTATTTTGATGAGCCGTCGGTGACTGCCACCGAAAATATTTTAATGGCTGCAACTTTAGCCGATGGTCTAACCCGCATTCATAACGCGGCTTCGGAGCCTCACGTTGTTGGGCTTTGTGAAATGCTAATCGGCATGGGCGCCAAAATTTCAGGAGTGGGTTCAAATTTACTAGAAATTCGTGGAGTAAGTTCTTTGGGCGGGTCGACTCATCGAATTGGATCTGATTTTATGGAAGCAGGAAGTTTTATTTGTCTTGGTGGCATGAGCGGTTCAGATTTGGAAATTAAAAATGTCCAAACACACGATATGCGTTTTATTTTAAAAACTTTTAAGAAACTCGGTATTGAAACCACTGTAAAAACCGATTCAATTTTTGTACATGGGAAAAACACACGAAATATTCAGAAAGAAGTCAGTGGGCGGATTGGTACAATTTATAGCGGCCCATGGCCAGCATTTCCAACGGATTTAATGTCGGTTGCCATTGTTGCTGCAACTCAAAGTCAAGGAACGATGATTTTTTTTGAAAAAATGTTCGAAGCCCGGATGTTTTTTACCGATAAGCTTTTGCAAATGGGAGCGCATATTGTCCTGTGCGACCCGCATCGCATTGTGTTGAATGGACCTTCGAAATTGTTTGCTGCTCGCATGAGCTCACCTGATGTACGTGCAGGGATGGCTCTTGTTATGGCAGCCATCTGTGCGGAAGGGACAAGTGTGATCGATAATATTTATCAAATTGAACGCGGTTACATGAATATTGAAAAGAAATTACAAAGCCTCGGAGCAAATATTACCAAAGAAGAATAAAGTTCAAATACTGTTACCCAAAGTATATATAATCAGCATATTTAGAGCTACATGCAAATTTCACAAATGAGTTTTATTAGGAAACCTTTTGTGACTAAATCGAAACATGTTATTATTTCAGTCAAGGGCGGAATAAAACAATTATGGTATTTTTCTTTTTATATTTCACGGGCTTAAATTTTACCTACCTAAGTGCTCAAACAACGGCTGTTGAAACGGATGTAGTTGCCACGTCAAATATCTTTTCTCGTGCCTGGCAAGGGGGCTTTGTGTCCTTTACCGTTATGTTGATTCTGCTTTTTTTCTCCGTTGTAACTTGGGCTCTGGCGGTTTACAAATGGTACCAGCTGCGAAAAATCCAAGGCGTGAGCGAAAAATTCGTCAAGAGTTTCTGGGATAGTCGGTCGCTCAACGAACTTAATAGCAAACTAAATGATTTTGAGTACAGCCCGGCTCGAGAGCTTTTTAGAATGGGCTACAGTGAACTTGTAAAAGGAAGCCAATTAAAAGAGCAAACTTCAAATTTAGAAATTGCGATTAGTGCATCAATCGATAATCTCAATAGGTCTCTCGGAAAAGCAAAATCCATCGAAAGAAAAAAGCTCGAGAAATTTTTAAGTTTCCTGGCAATTAGCGCGTCGGCGTGTCCGTTTATCGGCCTCTTTGGGACAGTTTGGGGGATTATGAGTGCTTTTGAAGGTATTGCGCGAACAGGAAGTACAAGTTTAGCATCTGTTGCGCCGGGAATTTCTGAAGCACTAACTTCAACCGCTCTGGGCCTTGCCGCTGCGATCCCAGCGGTGGTGGGCTATAATCTAAGCTCTGGAAAATTGCGTAATATTTTATCCAGTCTAGAAAACTTTGGAAGCGATTTTATGAACATTGTAGAACGCTACTTAGTCACCGATAAACCGTCGACTCGATCTCAACATTTATAAAATAAGGCGAACTGACCTATGGGACATAATGGTTTATCGCTCGATCGCTCAGATGATCAGAATAACGATATTGCAGAAATCAATATTATACCTTTGGTCGATGTGTTGCTTGTGCTGCTCATTGTTTTCATGGTGGCGGCTCCGTTATCTTTGAGTGGAATAAAAATCGAACTTCCGACCAGTAAAGCTAAAGGCGCTGTGGGAGATGAGCAAAAAATTATTTTGTCTATTGACCCTAAAGGCCAATTTTATGTTGAAACCAAGCTTATTCCGCCTACGCAACTCGAAGAAGAAATGAAAAACATGTTTAAGTTTCGCGAAAAAAAAGAAATCTACATCCGTGGAGATAGGCAGGTTCCTTATGGTAGTGTTGTCGATGCAATGAGCGCTGCAAAAGTAGCAGGAGTTACAAAAATTTCTATGCTCACAAAACAGCCTGCTCACTAGGAGACCAGCCCTTTGTGAACCAACAAGCTACAGCTAATATTAATGCACCGCAGTTTAATGTTCTCATTCCGAGAAATGCGGCCATTAAGCCACCAGAAAAAAACAGAAAAATATTTTTTTGGATTGGTTTGTCTCTTTTGGTTCACCTGGGCGTGCTTTTTTTTAGTTTGCCGCAATTTGAAAGTTTGAAAACTCTTGATGATCAAAGCCCCATCTCAGTTGATTTAATGATGGACGTCAATCCTTTTGGTGCAAAAGAAAACACCTTACCTGATGCTGTAAAAAAGCCAGATGCAGCCGTTCCGGCAAATATTTTGCCGCAGCTTCCCAAACGTTTTATGATTGAAGATGAAAAAAAAGACGATAAGGAAATTGTGGTCGATAAAAAAATTGAAGAAAAAATTCAGAAAAAAGAAGAAAATCCGCCCGTTCCATTAAGTCAAAACGATGATGTAAATAAAATCAAAAAAGACGATGCCATAAAGCGACTGGCCCTGGAAAAATTACGCCTTTTAGAAAAAAAATCAAAAGAATTGACCGCACCTAAAATCGATGCAATCGCCAAATTAAAAGAAGATTTAAGCAAAGTAAATGCCTCGGTCGCCAATTTGCCTGGCAAATCAGGTGGGCAGGCCGATCAGTATCGTGCCATGTTGCTTGCGGCTATTAGACCAAACTGGTATTTGCCACCCACAGTGAAATTCAAAAATCCTGATGCATTAGCTGTGATTTCCATTAGAATTGAATCGAGTGGTAAATTGCGTTCAGCCGATGTTAAAAAAACTTCAGGGAGTGACGTTATCGATGAATACGCAATTCGAGCCATAAAACTTTCAACGTTTCCGGAGCCGCCGGCCGACCTAGTGGGGGTCGAACTGGCTATCGGACTTTCAACAAAAAGTAGTCAATAATGTTTTTTATTTTAATTTTAATCAGCCTAAACTCTAAAGTTTTTGCAGAGAGCGTATTTGTAAGTATCGACAACCCAAGTTTTCGCAAAATTATTTCGGCGGTTCCAGAATTTAGCTCGGAAAATGAAACGCCTGAAGTTAAAAACTTAGCGCGAGATAGCTCTCAGGAACTTTCACGACTACTTAATTTTAGTGGTCTGTTTAATGTCGTACCCGATTCGAGCTTTTTAGATTTAACCAAAAAACTACGGCCAGGAGACTATTCTGCAAGCGACATGGCAGGTGTTTCGGTTCCGCTTTGGAGGAATCTTTCCGTCGAAAGCCTGACTTTGGCGCAGGTTTCCAAACAGCAAAATGATTTTACGTTAACCATTCGAACCATCGATATTATTCAAGCAAAACCCGTAATTGGCAAAAAATATTCCAAAGTAAAAGCCAATGAAATGGTTCAAGTTATCCGCAAATATGCCGATCAAGTTTTAAAGTATTACACCGGAAAATCCGGCATATTTGCCTCTAAACTAGTTTTTGTCGGGCGCAAAAAAGACGGAGACAATAAACAAATTTTTATCAGCGATTTTGATGGCGCGAATGCAAAACAAGTTACCTCAGGCAAAGCCATTCACCTCTCTCCTGCATGGAGTCGGGACGGAAAATTTATTACCTATACTTCGTTTGAAGATGGCAATCCTGATTTATTTTTGATGAATGTTAATTCGGGAATAAAACGAAAACTTTCAGGCAAAAAAGGCATGAATAGCGGCGGCAACTGGGCGCCAGGCGACAAAATTATCGCTTTTACTGGAGCTGAAAATGGCGACACAGATATTTACACAATTCCGCCTTCCGGAGGCCAAAGAAAGCCCTTTATTCGAGGCGAAGGTCTTGATGTAGATCCGAATTTTAGTCCCGACGGAAAGTATTTGGCTTACGTCAGCGGTCGCTTTAAAAATCCGCATATTTTTGCTGCGAAAATTGAATGGACTGGATCGACCCCAAAGGTTTCTAGTGAGCAGCGTGTGACTTTTGCCGGGTGGTACAACGCGTCCCCTGCCTGGACTCCCGAATCAGACCGTATGGCCTTTGCAGGTTACGACAAAGAAATCGATCGGTGGGATTTATTTATGGTTAACCCAGATGGCAAAAAACTTGAACGATTGACTCTTAAAATGGGTGATAACGAACATCCGTCTTTTTCTCCAAATGGCCAGAATATTATTTTTGAATCGAGTCGAACCGACGGAAAAGATGTGAAAACAAATAAACAACTCTATATAATGAATCGAGATGGAAGTTCACAAAGACAATTGATAACCGGCATCCACGAGGTTGAGCAACCGAACTGGGGTCCACAAAATGGAGATTGAAAACCGCATGCTACTAAAATCAACTAAATCCGCTGTACTCTTAATCGTTTTAAGCCTGGTTGGCTGCGCTACAAAAGATGATGATCGAGCCCTAAATGAGCCTGCGTCGTCAAATATTCCTGACAGTCCAGGCGACGCTGAGTTAATTCCCCCTGGACCAACCCCTGAACAAGCTGATATCTTACCAGCCGAAGTAGATCCAGAGCCGGATTTGCCTGTGCTTGCACCTGAGCCGAAGAAAGAAAAGAAAAAAGTTGATAAAAAGTCTAAAAAGAAAAAACCAGAATCCAAGTAAGAAGATTACCTTTAACGACCTGAAATCGAGTTGCCTAGGCTTCTCGATTTTGTTTATAAGCGCGTTCTTCGATAATGTGCGCGGACCTCTTTTGCCTCAATGGTCTAAAGAATTTCAACTTCCGTACGATAAACAGGGGTTGTTATTAACATTTGGAAATCTGGGGGCTTTGGTATGCACATTTTCTTTGGCGCCATTGCTAAATCGGTTCCCTTTGCGAAAAATCATTCTGTCTGTATTGCTGTTGGGAGTGGCTTTTGCCTTTTCATCATTATTAGTCCAAAATTATTTGACACTTTCTATGTTTGCGGTTTTTCTGGGAATCGTTTGTTCACTACTAGGAACAATGGCTAGTCTACAGGTTCAGCAGAGTGCAAGGCCTGAAGTGCGCTCGAACTTGTTTTCACTTTTACATCTAATGTACGGAGTCGGCAGTTACTTAGCACCCTTTGTGGCGACGTTTTTTATCCTAGAAAAAAAAGTCTGGCATTATAATTTTCTAAGCGCAGTGGTTCCTTTAGTGCTGGTTTTTGGTATTTTGATGTCGAAATCAAAGACCAAGAAAGACCAAGTTGTGGCTACACCGAATAAAGAAAGCTACAAGGTCGGTTTTAAGCACTGGATAACAATTATCGCCATGGGGTTTTATGTGTGTGGAGAAGTATTAGCCTCGATGTGGATGGTGTCTTATTTTCAAAATTATTTAAACTACTCAAGCCCTGATAGTAATTTTTTCCAATCCCTATTTTTTGCGAGTATGTCTCTGACCAGGCTCTTATGTTTTTTATTTCTACCGGCGGGCTGGGATTTAAAAGTAATGGTTGGTTCGGTACTTTTGGGTATCGGCGTATTTGCTGCAGGAATAATTTTAAAAAATCCCGTACTCATTGCCCTTGTAGGAATTATTGGACCGTTTTTCCCGCTTTACATTGCACGTATTAGCGAAAAATTTCCTACGCAGTCGCGATCCATGACGATTTATGTATTATCTTTTATGCAATTAAGTTTGGCCTGTGCGCATTTATTTCTCGGAAAACTTTCCACATCGATTGGAATAAAAAATGCCTTTCTTGTCCCGCCTGTTTTATTAATGATTGGCCTGTTGTTGGTGGTATTTGGCGACATTGGACAAAAATTCAAAACTCAAAAAAACTGAACAATAAATTTATCAGAGCCTAAGCAGGTGTTAAGCGCCAATGCGAAAAATTTACATTTGAAGATTTACATTTTAGAAGTTAGCTGTAGCGCATTTATTTATGGGTTTTTTATGTATCAGACCGTTAATTATATGGAATTTTTATTAGGCATTCCGGTTAGTTAACTCGTAACCTTAGGGTGGAGGTTCATTTCTGATGCTCAATAGCGATATCTTACAAATTATTATTTTTCTCGTTGTCCT
The DNA here is from genome assembly GCA_043757325.1 of bacterium. Lineage (GTDB taxonomy): Bacteria > Bdellovibrionota_B > Oligoflexia > Oligoflexales > RGVZ01 > JAYVPO01. The sequence goes on along the minus strand of JAYVPO010000079.1, from coordinate 19,092 downwards.
GGTTTTTCTGGCGGTGCCGCTAGGAACTTTCATTGGGAAAGTTTTGAACGGCGAAAAGCATATTTTGCTTTTACCTTTCGGCTGGATAGAAAAATTTCTTTACAAACTTATGGGTGTGGATCCAAGCCAAGAAATGGATTGGAAAAGCTACACCAAGGCTCTTTTGCTTTTTCATTTTTGGGGATTTTTGTTTTTGATGGGTTTGCAATATCTGCAGCCTTGGCTACCGCTTAATCCCCAAAATTTGCCAAGTGTTCCAGGCTGGCTTGCCTTTAATACGGCGGTGAGTTTTATAACCAACACAAACTGGCAAGCGTATTCTGGTGAGTCTCAAATGAGTTATTTAACTCAAATGGCGGGACTGGCCGTGCAAAATTTTCTAAGCGCGGCAAAAGGAATGGCGGTTATTGTTGTGATAGCACGAGGACTTTCACGAAAATCCACAAAAAACTTGTCCAATTTTTGGGTCGACTGTACACGAATTGTGCTCTACATTTTGTTGCCTTTATCGATTGTCTGGACCCTTGGTTTAATGCACCAAGGCGTGGTGCAAAATTTTTCTAGTTACATAACGGCTGAAACACTTGAGGGAGTCAAACAAGTTCTTCCAATGGGCCCCGCAGCATCGCAAATAGCAATCAAGCAACTCGGTTCCAATGGCGGCGGATTTTTTGGTGTAAATAGTGCTCATCCATTTGAAAATCCCACGCCATTTTCTAATTTTCTAGAAATGCTAGCGATACTTTTAATTCCTTTTTCACTGCCGTTTGCATTTGGACGGATGGTGGGTAATAAACAACATGGACGCGCCTTGTTTGCAGCTATGTTTTTCATGTTTGCAGTGAGTCTTCTTGGTGCTATTTATGCGGAATATCAATTTAATCCCGTAAGCGGTTTAGGATTTTGGGAAGGAAAAGAACAACGGTTTGGCATCGGAAATAGCGTCCTTTGGACTATTGCAACCACAGTAACATCTAACGGATCCGTGAATGCGATGATTAGCTCAATGGCTCCACTAACTGGCGGACTTGCTTTATTAAATCTCATGCTAGGAGAAGTTGTTTTCGGTGGTGTGGGATCCGGACTTTACGGCATGGTTTTATTTGTGATTTTAACAGTTTTTATCGCAGGCCTCATGGTTGGTCGAACACCAGAATATCTTGGCAAAAAAATCGAAGCCCCTGAAATAAAACTGGCTGTGATCGGTGTTTTAATTCCTAGCCTAGTTATTTTATTATTTTCGGCTTTCGCCATACAAACCGATCTCGGTTTAAGTAGTCTGAGCCACAAAGGTCCGCACGGTTTGTCAGAAATTCTTTATACTTTTTCATCTGCGGCCGCAAACAACGGAAGTGCTTTTGCAGGACTTAATGCTAACACCAACTTCTATAATATTCTCACAGCCGTAGCGATGTTAATCGGTCGATTTGCGGTTATGATCCCCGTGCTAGCGATCGCCGGAAATCTTGCAGCAAAAAAGCAAACCCCGCCTTCGCCCGGAACTTTTCCAACCGAAGGGCCCATTTTTGTGGCGCTGCTTATTTCTGTAGTCATTATTGTTGGAGCGTTGACTTTTTTCCCGGCATTAACTCTTGGACCGATTATCGAGCATTTTTTAATGCTTTCAGAGCGAACTTTTTAAAATTTATAAAGGATCAATCAAATGATAAGAACCTCTGTTTTTGACAGTAAATTACTTCGACAAGCATTTTTAGATTCGTTCACAAAATTAAATCCCAAACTGCAAATTAAAAATTTTGTCATGTTTGTAGTTTTTGCTGGCGCGATTGTTTGTACGTTGATTACCGTTTCAAGTTACTCAGCATTTAATATGCAAATTTCACTATGGCTTTGGTTCACTGTACTATTTGCAAATTTTGCCGAGGCGATTGCCGAAGGACGCGGCAAGGCACAAGCGGAAACCCTACGCAAAACTCGTAAAGACACGGTTGCAAAAAAACTCATCAACGGAAAAGAAGTTTTAATTGCTGCCAAGGACTTAAAAAAAGGCGACAGCGTTGTTTGCATTGCGGGCGATACTGTTCCGGGCGACGGCGACGTGATCGAAGGAGTCGCTAGTGTCGATGAATCGGCGATCACTGGTGAATCCGCGCCAGTGATCCGGGAAAGCGGTGGAGATCGCAGCGCTGTAACGGGCGGCACAAGAGTTATCAGCGACAGAGTCGTTATTAAAATTACTTCAGAGCCGGGAAATGCATTTTTAGATCGTATGATTGGAATGGTTGAGGGTGCAAAAAGAAAAGCAACTCCCAATGAAGTGGCTCTGAATATTTTGCTTATAAGCCTTACGGTGGTTTTTTTGCTGGCTGTGGGAACACTTCGTGCTTTTACAAATTTTAGCGAAAATCAAAGCGGAATAACCGCTGCAACCGTAGCAACTGTACCTGTACTGATTGCACTTCTTGTTTGCCTTATTCCCACTACGATCGGTGGACTACTTTCTGCAATCGGAATTAGCGGCATCGACCGACTTATTCGTAAAAACGTTATGGCTATGAGTGGAAAAGCTGTAGAAGCTGCTGGCGACATCGATGTTCTTTTACTTGATAAAACCGGAACTATAACTCTTGGAAACCGAGTAGCAAGTGAACTTAAATTCGCACCCGGAGTGGCCCCCAATCGCTTAGCTGATGCCGCTCAGCTTGCATCGTTAGCTGATGAAACTCCCGAAGGTCGTTCGATTGTGGTTTTAGTAAAAGAGCATTACGGATTACGTGGCAGAGATCTGACTTCACTAAATGCGCAATTTATTCCGTTCACTGCAGAAACACGAATGAGTGGGGCGGATATTAAAGAACCAGACCAAAGTATGGTGCGCGAAATCAGAAAAGGTGCCGTAGAAAATATTCGCAGTTTTGTGGAAAAAAAAGGTGGTGTGTTTCCAATTGAAATAAAAAATATAGCGGATGAAGTTGCAAGAATGGGAGCAACGCCACTTGCGGTTTGCGATGGAAAAGAAATTTTAGGAGTTATTGTTTTAAAAGATATGGTCAAGGGCGGCATTAAAGAACGCTTTGCCGAATTGCGCCGCATGGGAATAAGAACAGTGATGATAACCGGTGATAACCCATTAACTGCCGCATCGATTGCAGCTGAAGCAGGGGTCGATGATTTTATTGCGGAAGCAACTCCCGAAGCAAAACTAGCCCGCATCCGAGACGAACAAGCGAAAGGTCATATGGTTGGAATGATCGGAGACGGCACGAACGATGCGCCAGCACTCGCTCAAGCCGACGTTGGCGTTGCTATGAATACAGGAACCCAGGCAGCTCGCGAAGCAGGAAATATGGTAGACCTGGATAGTAATCCGACAAAACTCATTGAAATTGTGGAAACCGGAAAACAGCTTTTAATGACCCGCGGATCGCTTACGACTTTTAGTATCGCAAATGATGTGGCAAAATATTTTGCCATTCTTCCCGCTATGTTTATTGGAATTTATGCACCTAAAGGTGAGGCCTTGGGTCCATTAGCAGCGCTAAACATCATGCAGCTTTCATCTCCACATAGCGCAATTTTAAGTGCGGTAATCTTTAACGCTTTAATTATTATTGCATTAATTCCATTGGCGTTAAAGGGTGTTCGCTACCTGCCAGTTGGCGCTTCGGTCATCTTACGAAGAAATCTATTAGTTTTCGGCGTAGGAGGAATTATTATTCCGTTTATTGGTATAAAAATTATCGACGTAATCATTACTTCAATGGGACTAATATGAAAAGTGAATATATAAATAAGAATCAAACTCTAATAGCTTTACGAGCCACAGTTATTTTCACGGTGCTTACAGGATTTTTATACCCTTTACTTATGACCGGTCTTGGTAAATTATTTTTCAGCGAATCGGTATCTGGAAATCTACTATCTGTGCGCGGAAAAGTTATCGGATCAAGTCTTATTGCCCAAAAGTTTGAGAATCCAAAATACTTTTCAGGCCGGCCTTCCGCTGCAGATTTTGCGACAGTACCTTCGGGAGCTAGTAATTTGGGAGCTACCAGTGCGCCCTTAAAAGAAGCGATTGAAAAGCGGAAAGTAACGTTAGGCAAAGACGCACCCGTCGATTTGCTAACCACGTCTGGCAGTGGGCTTGATCCTCATATAAGCAGGGAAGGAGCTAAATATCAAATCGCAAAAATACTAAGCGCAAGAAAACTACCCCCTGAAAAAGCTTTTGAAGTAGAATCGCTTATTGATAAAAATCTGGAGTCTTTACAATTCGGAATTCTAGGGACAGAACGAATTAATGTCCTGTTGCTTAATCTTGCTTTAGATGAAAAGTTTCCTTAGGGCCTGTAAATAAATAACTTCCCTTAATTAAAAATTATGAATAACGAAGACGATAGACCAAATCCCGATCAACTTTTAAGCCTGCTTAAAAACGATTCTGATAAAAAAAATCACGGAAAGTTAAAAGTTTTTCTAGGTATGGTTGCTGGCGTTGGCAAAACATATGCCATGCTGCAAGCAGCGCAAATGCTGAAACGCCAAAACGTCGATGTTTTAGTCGGGTGGGTGGAAACGCACGACAGAAAAGACACCGTTGAGGCACTTCAAGGATTAAAAATTCTGCCGCGTTTAAGTTCTGATCACCGGGGAGTCGAGATCGAAGAAATGGATCTTGATCAGGTTTTGAAACTAAAGCCAAAAGTTGTTTTAGTTGATGAGTTGGCACACAGCAATAAGCCGGGGTCTCGCCACACAAAAAGATACTTGGATGTTATCGATATTTTAGAAGATGGAATCGATGTTTACACCACATTAAATGTCCAGCATTTGGAAAGTCGCATTGATACTGTCAGGGAAATTACTGGAATCACAATTTCAGAAACCGTGCCAGATTCGTTCCTAGATCGCGCCGACGAGGTTGTGCTAATCGACATACCGCCAGAAGATTTAATTCTTCGATTAAACGAAGGCAAAATTTATCCTGCAGAACGTGCTCAATTAGCGGCCAAGAATTTCTTTCGCAAAGGCAATTTAACGGCTTTGCGTGAAATAGCACTAAGGGTATCTGCTGAAAGGGTGGACCGAGAGGTCCGCGAATTTAAAGTTTTACATGGAATTGAAAATGTTTGGAAAAGCGGCAATAGACTTTTAGTCGCTATTTTTGCAAGCCCCTATTCGGAATCTCTTATTCGCTGGACAAGACGGGTGGCCGATCTGTTAAACGCCACTTGGGTCGGCGCATACGTGGATACAGATAAGCAACTTTCGGAATTTGAAAAAAACCTATTAGCAAAAAATATTTCACTTGTCACGCAGTTAGGCGGAGAGATTATTGCAACTCGCGACGAAGATACGGTTGCTGGTTTGTTGCGGATTGCGCGCCAAAATAATGTCACACAGATTATTGTTGGAAAGTCGCGGAAAGGAACTCTATCAAACCTACTAGCTGGCGGATCGATCGTCAGTCGACTTCTTCGCCAAAGTGGAGAAATCGATATCTATGCGTCGGCTTCTAGCAGAATGGAAATAAATAATCCGGGCAAAAAAACAAAACTGGTAAACGAAAATTTTTCTTACAACGAAGCTGGTTTACTGTTTGTAGTACTGCTAGTAACCTGCGGGATTGCTGCACTTATAAGTCCTCTAATCGGTTATCTGGCTGTAGGAATTGTCTTTTTATGTTCGGTTAGTTTGGCTGGAATTTTTCTATCGCGTCTATCGACAATGATTCTCGCAGTTCTTTTTGCATTAATTCACAATTATTTTTTTATTCCACCCGTGCACACTTTTAGCATCCAAAAGCCAGAGGACTTTATGATGTTAAGTATGTTTTTTATTGCGGCATCGTTGATGGGTCATTTGACTAGTCGGCTGTCACAAAAAGAAAAAATTTTAAAACTTCGCGAACAACGAACCGTAGCTTTGTATGGTATTGCGCGCGGAATCGCCGCCGCGCAGTCATTACCCGATGTAATAGAAAATACACTTTCTCAGCTGCGCAAGGTGTTGGACCTGGACGTTACAATTTTATTGAAATCCAAAAAGTTAGGAAATACGTTAGACGCCCATACAAGCGGCACCTACAAGCCATCAGAAAAAGATTTAGTTGTTGCAAGCTGGGCATTTATGCACGGCAAAATAGCAGGAAGATTTACGGACACTTTGCCAGGTAGCGAGGGGGTTTTTTTCCCTATTTTTGGAAGATCTGCCGAAGTGCTTGGAGTTCTGGGAATTGATCTGAACAAAAAAAAACCTATAGAATTCGATCAAAACAACCTTATTGAAACCATTCTTTTTCAAATTTCGGCGGGTATTGAGCGCGAAAAATATCACGTTCAAACAAGAGACATCGAGATTATGGAAGAGACCCAACGACTCTATCAGACTTTGCTCGATAGTGTTTCTCACGAGCTAAAAACCCCGCTTTCGGCCATAAAAGGCTGCGCTAGCGCACTGGTAGATCCTGTTACGTTAGTGAGTCCCCACACTATTCAAATACTTGGCAACGAGATTCTGCAAGGTTCCATTCGTTTGCAAAGGCTTGTAGAAAATCTGCTAGATATGACGCGGGTCGAATCAGGTATGATTCTTCCAAAAAAAGATATTTGCGACGTAAGCGATTTGATTGGTACGGCTCTTCGTGAACTATATCGTCCCGTAGATACTCACACATTTAAAATGGAAATTCCTAAAGATTTGCCTCCAGTAATATGCGATCCTTTGCTGATGGATCAAGTCCTCGGAAATATTATTCACAATGCTTTAGAGTATTCTCCTCGAGGAACCGCTATAGAAATTTCCGCCAAAGAATTGCCGCAAAATTATGTTTCGATTATGATTCGAGATCATGGACCAGGAATTTCCGAAACTCATAAAGTTTTTATATTTCAAAAATTTTACCGATCAACCCCTGAACATACTGGTGGTGTCGGGCTAGGTCTTTCTATTGCAAAAGGCTTTATGGACTTGCAAGGTGGCTCTATCGAAGTAGCAAATCATGTTCAAGGTGGAGCGGTTTTTACAATTATTCTTCCCAAAGGTTAAGACTCTTACTCAATATGGAAGAAACGCCACATTTATTACCGCCAATTTCAGTTCTTGTAATCGATGATGAAATTCAGATGCGAAGATTTTTAAAGACCGCCCTTCCACCTCATGGCTATCAGATTTTAGAAGCCGCTACCGGTAGCGCTGGCCAGATCGAAGCCGCTACCCGCGCCCCAGAGCTAATTATTCTTGATCTTGGCCTTCCTGACATGGATGGGTTAGAGGTTTTGACTTGTTTGCGCGAGTGGTATTTTAAGCCAATTGTTATTTTGTCAGTACGAAATAGCGAAAAAAACATCGTAGCCGCCCTCGATAAAGGTGCCGACGACTACCTAACAAAACCATTTGGAATTGGAGAACTCGTAGCGCGGCTTCGCGTAGCAAGGCGTCACCGCTTGAAAGACCAGGCGGATCCAATTCTCGAATTAGGACGGCTTAAAGTTAATTTTTCTTTGCGCCGGGTCCTTGTGGATCTCCAAGAGATAAAATTAACCGCAACGGAATTTGATGTGTTGAAATATCTTTTGCAAAATAGAGGACGAGTTCTAACTCATAAACAGATTTTACAAGAAATTTGGGGACCCAAGTCAGGTGAGCAAGTTCAGTATTTACGGGTTTATATTGGACATCTGCGTCAAAAAATTGAAGTGGATTCTAATCGACCTAAAATTATTTTGACCGAGCCCGGGGTTGGTTACCGAATTCAAGAAGATGTTTAACCGTTAAGAATTTCTTCCAGATGAGAAAATTGCTGTTGTTTAATTTGATTTTGAAAAAGTTAAACATATATGAAATACAAAAAATGTCGGTTTTTAAAACTGCATAGGTTGCCGTTTAAAAAAAACCGACATTTCGTTTCTAGGAAGCGAAAGTCTTAGACTGAAGCTTTCAAAGCTTTTAGAGCGCGAATTTTTACGATATTTCGTGCTGGCTTAGCTTTGCGCATTTCTTCTTTGCCAGTGAATGGGTTTTTCCACATTCCAGCCTTAGTGCCTTCTTTTTTGCGACGTTGCACTTTCATCAGGCCAGGAAATGTAAAAACTCCTGGACCTTTTTTGCCAACATCCAAATGAATCACTTCGTTGATTGCAGTAAATACATTTGATACATCCTTGCGAGACAAACCTGTAGCGCCAGCTAAAGCGTTCATGATTTCGCTTTTAGTGCGTGGTTTGGTAACCGCTTTTAGGGCTACAGCTGGACGAGCCGCTGTTGCTTTAGGAGCAGTTGTCTTCGTTACAGTTTTTGCTTTCCCTGCTGTCTTCTTCTTTGTTGCCATGTGAATGGTCCTCCGTGAAAAAAAGTTTAAAAATTAAGTTTCATATAAAACGATAGGGCGTATTCATTCAAAAATCAAGCATTTCGTGCGATAAAAACGCATTTTTTCTGAATTCGTAAAAATTCTAAAATTGATTCGACAAGTTTTCAATCAATGATGAGCGCTTTGCAGACGTCCATTGATCGGGATGATCCATCATAAATTGCGCTATACGTCCTTCCAAATGCTGATCAAAAAGTGTCGGCTGCATTTTCATCTGAACGTTTTGCATAAGTTTAATCTGATCGCTTGTCAAACTTTTGAAGTATTTTTCTTTGAGTTGCAGATACTCTGCCGAAGAGAAACGAACCATGGTTCGAAGCTCTTCTAAAGCTATTTTGCGAAGGCGTGAACGCTCAGAATCCATGGATGTACGCGCCAAATTTTTAGGAAACTCGCTTGCAGCTTGATTGACGTCAAGAATTTTCGAAGTATTTTTTGGAGTATTTTGCGCTGCCTGATGCACGGCGACTTTTGGTTCGAAATTTGTGTACTGCTGAAAAACACTTGCCACATCTTGCAAAACCTTCGGCTCGGCAAAGCTTAAAATGGCCTTTTTTAACCAATGCAGGCCGTGTGCTCTGGCATCAGAAGTCCACATTTGCGAAAACTGCGCGAACTCGGCACGGTCGATCTTAGGTGTGGCTGAGCAAAAATTTCCAAATAATTCATTCGCGAAAGCAAACGTTGCCGTATCTAAAACCTCTCTTGGAAGCGGGAAACGGTGACCTCTCTGCGACCTTAGAAACCATTCAATCCATACAAGTCGTAAATCAAAAAGCCAATTTTCAAAACGAAAGGTGTACCCACGCCACGAGCCCATGAGTTCTTTTAGACTCGAAAACTGGCGTTCGATTTCCGGTTTAAAAATTCCCGCACTGGTCATAGCCAACCACGATTCGGAGTAAGTACCCACAACAGTATCGCTAAAAAATCTAGCCGAAACTTTAACGAAAAAATTCTGATCTTCGATCACATGACCGGGGTTTACTTTAAAAAGCACGAACGGCGATCCGTTTTTGGCCGCATCGTCACGCGGCAAAATAACCGAATCAGATGGACAAAGTTCAGTAAACAACCCGTGATCGACGCATTTTTTGCCAAGACGTCGCAAGGTTTTAAGACTTTGGTCGAGGTTTTTTGAGCCCCCCATAAATTCACCAAATGGCACAGAAAATATTCCATCCAGATGAACACACGATTGGCGAAGTTGCAAAGCGGTCTCCAAAGTCAGATACATTCGCCGGTCTTTTGGGCTTAAATCAAGCCACAGTGGCTTCCAAACAAAAAGGCTTTCGGTCGGAAAGTAAACGAGTTCTATCCGATCTTTCATCTCGTGAATAAGTTTTAAAAATGGATTATGAAAGCCGAGAAGTAGTTCTGCTCCAAGTTGCGTAAATTCAAAATTCACCAATGTATTATCTTGGCACTGAAAAGTTCCGACGCGATTTACGATTGGAATGGAAACTTTTTGAGCGGCTTTAGCGGTGAGATTCACCCGCATTTGAGCAAATTTTCGCAGGCACGTAGAGAAATTTTTCAGTTGATGGTCTGCACTCAGGCCACAATCTTTTGCTAATTGATTTTCTACTAATTCGATATTTAATTTTAGCGGCGTTTGCAAAAGACAATCTTGAACGACGTTTAGTAACGCGACGCATTCAAGATCTAATCCATTTATAAGCCATCCAGGAATTAAAAAATGGGAGAGCAAAGTTTGCACGGCTTTGCTTATCCCAACGTCGAATCAATGAGATTTTGCGACGGTTGCTCAGTGACTTCCGTGACGCACAAAACTTTCCGCAAGTTCTTGCGGCTTAACATTTGGTCGATCGACAGTAGGATGTTTTTCATTTTCTTCTTTGACACTTTCAATTCCGCGATGAAGTTCGCCGCGTTGAGCTAAATAATCTTTGGTGTACACCCAGCGGTCACCCGGTGTACCTACCATCACATACTCAGGCCCAAGTCTAATAGCGTCAACCGGGCACGCTTCTTCACAGTACCCGCAAAAAACGCAGCGTAAAATATCTATTTCGAATCGAACTGGATATTTTTCAATTTCGTTTTTAGGGTGTTGTCCAGCTTCGATATGGATGCATTGAGCTGGACAGTTGGTAGCACAAAGCATACAAGCTGTGCAGCGCACCTCGCCATCATCGCGAAGGGTTAGAAAATGCTTACCTTTAAAGCGGTCGCTGTAGGTGGCAGGCTGCTCGGGCCATTCCAGAGTATTGGTCTTTTCATAGTGACTGATTTGTTTTAAAAAAGTCACGGCGGTAAATTTCATTCCCGTCAATATAGTTGTGACATAGCCCCAAGCCGCAGCAAATGCATTGCTATCGTGCGGTGGATCTTGAACTTTAATGACACCCATAAATTTTAACTCCCAGGAATTTTTTTAGACTAAATTATTAATAATTTCTTGAACCGTTTGGGCTTGAGACACCGCACAAGAATACGGCGTTTGGAGTTCTTGAGCGAGACCTTCGAAGTTGACAATAGTCCCCTTTTTTTCTGCAAATCCTTTTAACGGTAACGCACTTTTAAAGCCGGCGTAACTCTCCACATCTCCAATAATAGACCATACCGAAACATATGGCAGTTCGCTGAGTTTTCGCAGTTGATCTGGCAAACTGGGAAAAGTCGACGCCAACTCAGGTGTCAAAGCCACGACCACTTTGGCCTTGGATCTGGCTACTTCATCGAATTCGTTTTTTGGACCATCAGCAGATAAACCATGCTTTTTAAACGCGTTAAGTAAGCCATTTGTGTTGGAATTATGGTCGCCTCGATATAAAAGCCCATCAAAAGCTTTTAGATCTTCGGTTGGTTCTCGCCATTGGAAAATATTTTTTACTTTTAATGTGCCAACAAAATAACTTAACAAGGCGTCATACTCTTCGTTGGTGTACTGTGCGCTAACTAATACTGCAATTTCTGAAGGTTGGACCGACTGAAGTTTTTGTTTTAATTCGGAATGAACTCGATTTAGAGAAATTTCCTCGTGAGATTTTTCAGAGGAATAAGCAAATCTTAAACGCACATCCATGTTTAAATGCCGATAGGTGTGGCGGCCCACGTCGCACATCCAGTAGCCATTAACTTTTGATTCGCGAGGTTTCAAACGGAAAAAACTTCCGGTTTCAGGCTTAGCGTAGACATCAACACTGCAGCCCGTTGAACAGCCAGGACATATAGCAGGCTTATCCTTCAAAAACCAAACGCGCTGCTTAAACCTAAAATCGCGCGAGGTGAATGCACCAACTGGACAGATATCCACAAGGTTCGTTTGATAATTATGGGTGATTTTTTTACCGGGATAGGTTCCGATAATCGCTCGATCGCCACGATCAAAAATTCCCAGTGCATCCGTTTTGGTGACCTCTTCTTCGAACCTCACACAGCGTGAACACAGAATACACCGCTCGGTGTCGAGCACCAAATCTTCTCCAACATCCAAAGCTTTGGGTTTTAAAACTTTGGGGCGTTCCATTTCGCTTTGGTATTTTCCAACTTCCATATAGTAGTCTTGCAGTCCGCATTCACCTGCTTGATCGCAAATCGGGCAATCAAGCGGATGATTGAGTAAATGAAATTCCAAAGCCCATTTATGGGCGTCTTTAACCTCTGTAGTAGCTGTTTTTACATCCATTCCATCCATAGCTTGAAGATTACAGGCGATTTCTAACTTTGGACGACCTTCGACTTTTACCATACAAAAGCGACATACACCGGCAATTGACAACCCTGGATGCCAGCAAAAATGCGGTATTTCCACATGTTGCTTTGTTGCTGCCTGCATAACCGTTGTGCCTTTGGGCACGGTGACGTCGAGACCATTAAGTTTAAAAGTAACGGTTTGGGGATTTTTAACTACTGCCGTATCGCTCACGCCGAAACTCTCTCTTTGGGTTGATTCATATAATCTTGAATTTCATTTCTGAATTTTTTAACCATTGCCATAGTTGGCATCGCCGCCGCATCCGAGAGTGCGCAAATGGTTTTTCCACTCATGTTTTTTGAGATCGCTGTCAACCGATCGAGATCTTTTGCCTGACCTTCTCCATGCGTTATGCCGTTCATGATATTCGCAAGAAATCCCGTTCCTTCACGACAAGGTGTGCACTGGCCACAACTTTCATGATGATAAAAATCCGTTGTGATTTTGAGTAATTCCACCATAGATTGTTTTTGATCGATTATCATCACAGCACCTGATCCCAGCATCGATCCTTTGGCTGCGATACATTCATAGTCAAGCGTCATATCGGATAATTCTTCGGGAGTTAGAACTGCTGCTGACGCACCACCAGGAATGCACGCTTTTAACGTATATCCGTCTTTCATGCCGCCGGCGTCTTCATTTAAAAATTTCATAAAGGAATAACCTAGTGGTACTTCGTAAACACCCGGACGTTTAATATTTCCTGAAATACAAAACAACTTCGTACCCGCAGCTTTTTCGGTACCGATAGCTTTATATGCTGCTGCGCCGTTTGTCATAATCCAAGGCACCGCCGCAAAAGTTTCGGTATTATTTACCACGGTTGGTTTGCCCAAGTATCCTGACACTGCAGGAAATGGTGGTTTTAATTTCGGCTGGCCTTTTTTACCTTCAAGCGAAGAAATCAATCCGGTCTCTTCGCCGCAAATATAAGCCCCGGCACCTGTGTAATGATCTAAATGAAATGACAGTCCTGTCCCAAGAATATTATCACCTAAAAGTTTTGCTTCATAAGCTTCGGCAATAGCTTTTTCAAGCGCGGCGATTTCTTCATAAAATTCAAAACGGGTGTAGATATATCCTTTTGTGGCACCAATGGCTTTCGCCGCAATAATCATTCCTTCCACAACCATATGAGGCGATACTTTACATAAGTAACCATCTTTAAAAGTTCCCGGCTCACCTTCGTCGTTGTTACAAATTAAATATTTTGGTCCTGGTAAATCTTTTGGTACAAAACTCCATTTCAAACCCGTCGGAAAACCCGCACCACCGCGCCCGCGCAAGCCTGAGGCTTTTACTTCTTCGATAATCGCAGCCGGAGTAAATTTTAAAGCTTTATTTAAAGCCTCGTAACCACCTTTGGACTGATAAGTTTTTAGCGAAGCAGAATCCGGTATACCTTCGAATGCGGTTAAGATTTTAACTTTTGTGTTGGTGTCACCCATAGTCTATGTCTCCCGAAATGTTTATTTGTCTTGATTCGTTCTAATTTCAATCTAAGTCGACGAATACTTATTTAAAATCCCGTCGATATTTTCAACTGTCACATTTAAATGCCGTTCTTTATTTACAAGCATGGCTGGCGCGTCTCCACACCACCCAAGGCACGGAACGCCACGTAGTCCAAAAGGTGATTCTTTGCCTGTTTTTTTCTGGTGGTTTGCAATCTGCTCTTCGATTTTTTCCATAACTTCTTTGGCGCCGGTCATACAGCACACAAGATTATCACAAAACTGAATATGAAAAGGCTTGGGTTTTTCGCGGTGAAAAGCTGTATAAAATGTCAAAACTTCGCGAACATGTACACGGTGCAAACCATAATCTTTTTCGAGCGCATCAATATGTTGTTCTTGAACCCAACCGTCGGTGTCTTGAATCAAATGCAAAATAGGAATAATCGCCGATCTTTTGGTTTCGTAACGATTTAAAAATCCATTGATTTTTTCGCGAGTCGAAGCTGAAAAAACGTCTGCTGTCATCACCACAACCTTCATTAAAATTTTAGCGGTCTAATTCACCGGCAATAATATTTATACTTCCCAAAGCCGCCACGGCGTCAGCGATCATGCCGCCCTCAACCATCTCAGGAAACGCTTGGAAAATAGCAAAACATGGGGGCCTGCATTTCACACGATAAGGCTTACCTGAGCCATCGCTTACGACATAAAAACCTAATTCACCGTTTGCGGCTTCGTACCCCGAGTAAATTTCCCCAGCTGGGACTTTTACGCCGTGAATCACCATCATAAATTGATTCATTAGGCCTTCGATATTGCCGTACACATTTTCTTTAGATGGAAGCACAATATTCGGATCTGATATTTCAATGGGCCCAGAAGGGATGTTATTTAGCGCTTGTTCTAAAATGCGAAGCGACTGAGTGATTTCTTCCATACGCACCATATAGCGATCGTAAGAATCTCCGCGTGAGCCGACCGGAACATCGAATTCAAACTGATCGTAACCATAATAAGGCGCATAAACCCGCATATCAAGGGGTACGCCCGTTGCTCGTAGACATGGCCCCGTAAATCCATAATCGATAGCATTTTCTTTAGAAATAGTACCCGCACCAACCATTCGTTTTACGAAAATGCGGTTTTTTGTGCATAAAATATCAATCTCGTCGCGGGCTTGTTTGATGATTTTGAGCGTGTCCTTAGCTTGTTCAACCCAGCCTTTAGGAAAATCAAAACCCATTCCACCAACGCGAGACAACGATACAGTCAAACGTGCGCCGCAAAGTTTTTCAAATAAATCGTAAACGGCTTCTCGCGCTTGAAAACCATGCCAAAAATTCGTTAGGCCGCCAAGGTCAACCGCATTTGCGCCCGTGCATACAAAGTGGTCAATAATTCGAGAAAATTCATCTAAAATAACTCGCATCATTTGCGCTTTTGGAGGCAATGTTACGCCTAGCATTTTTTCAATGGTGCGGCACCAGGCATTATTATTCATCGGTGCCGAACAATAATTCAAACGATCGGTATAAGGAATAATTTGGTTGTAATTGTGGGTCTCTGCCATCTTTTCAAAACAGCGGTGCAAATAACCAATTTCCACGTCCATTTTTTCGATCGTTTCGCCCGACAAAACAGTCATTAGGCGCAAAGTTCCGTGGGTAGCGGGGTGGGCGGGACCGATATTCATCCACACGCGATCCGATAGAAAATCTTCTTGCTCACCCATCATGCGTGCGCGATCTTTTTCGTAAGTGTGATGAATGGGCTCGCTTAATGTTTGGTTGCGATCGGCAGGGTAATCTTTTCTTAAGGGATGACCCACAAATTGTTCGTGGCATAAAATGCGGCGCAAATTCGGATGGTTTTGAAATTCAATACCGAAAAGATCATAAGCTTCTCTTTCAAACCAATTTGCCCCCTTATATACGGCAGTCATTGAAGGTAGCGATTCACCTTCGTTCACTCGCGCTTTCATGCGCAGGCGTTGATTGGTATCGGGGTTTAAGAAGTGGTAGACCACATCAAAACGCTTGTCGCGATCGGGATAGTCAACTCCGCAAACGTCGAGTAAGTAAGGAAAGCTTTTTTTTAATTCTCTGCCGATGTTTACCACATGTGCCGAATCGACTATAAGACAATCTTCGTCTGTATAAGTTGAGCTTTTTTGCAGTTCGAAGTTTACGGCCGGGTACTGCGCTTTGAGGTTGTTGAGAAGCTCATCGGAAAAACGCGTTGCAATAGTTTCAGTCATTGGTGAGTTAAGTCCGTAAAAATGATCAACTTTAAGTAAACACTATAACAGTTTAGACCGCAAACGAAAAGGGGGCGGAAAAAAGATGGATGTTGCCTTTTGTTTAGATCTTGCGTAAAACTTACAGTCTTAAATATTTATTTAGAAATTGAGGAATTATAATGAAAGAAGGAATTCATCCAGACTATAGAACAGTTGTCATTAAAGACACGTCTTGTGGTTGGTCTTTTTTAACTCGTTCGACTGCCGTGACGAACCAGACTTTTAAATGGGAAGACGGGCAAGAATACCCACTTGTATCCGTAGAAACTTCCAGTGCTTCGCATCCGTTTTTTACTGGTAAGCACAAAGTGATGGATACAGCTGGCCGTATTGAAAAATTCAAGCGCAAATACGACAAAGCAAAAACCTGAATTATTTTGCTTAGTTGACAAAATCTCTAAACTCCGGACATGATTAGAATAGTCAACCGGTGTTTCTTTTGCTTAAATTTTAGTCAGGCCAAGCTATGTCTATAAATACGTCCAACTCCATTCTTGTTATTGTTGAGTCTCCAACCAAGGCGAAAACCATCCGCAAATTCCTGCCTTCCAACTATATAGTTGAGGCTAGTATGGGGCATGTTCGAGATTTACCTCAATCCGCAGCTGATATTCCTGCGCGTTTCAAAGAAGAGGCTTGGGCCAAAATCGGAGTCAATGTCGACCAGAATTTTGAACCCCTCTATATTATTCCAAAAGATAAATCCAAAATCATCGCCGAATTAAAAGAAAAACTTAAAAAATGCTCCGCTTTATACCTCGCAACTGACGAAGACCGCGAGGGCGAAAGTATTTCATGGCATCTTACAGAAATTTTAAAACCTAAAGTTCCTGTGCAGCGCATGGTTTTTCACGAAATAACAAAATCTGCAATTGAAGCCGCCCTTAAAAAAACCCGCCAGGTTGATCAAAAACTTGTTCGCGCCCAAGAAACAAGGCGTATTCTTGACCGCCTCGTGGGCTACACTTTATCGCCAATTTTATGGAAAAAAATTGCTTATGGCCTGTCTGCAGGACGAGTGCAATCAGTCGCTTTACGCGTGATGGTGGAACGCGAACGCGAACGCATGAGTTTTGTGAAGTCGATCTACTGGGATTTAGCCGCGGATGTTAGTACCGAAGGCAGCTCAAAAGACTCTACGACATTTAAATGTCGGCTTATTCAAGTTGGTCCCCAACGAGTTGCAATGGGTAAAGATTTCGACGAAAAAACAGGCAAACTACTGGCCGGCAAAGACGTCGTAGTTTTAGGCGAAGCAGAGGCGAAAAAACTCTCGGAACAACTTAAAAATTGTACTTGGAAAGTCACTTCCGCCGAAGAAAAGTCCATGCAGTCAAAGCCGCCTATTCCTTTTATCACTTCAACTCTACAGCAAGACGGCAACAGAAAACTCGGGCTTTCGACTCGCGAAGTTATGCGCACGGCGCAGAGTTTGTACGAACACGGGCATATTACGTACATGAGAACGGATTCGCCAAATTTGTCGCAAGAAGCTATTCAAGGAGTTCGCGAAAAAATCGAAGAGCTCTATGGCAAAAAATATTTATCGGACGAACCACGACAATTTCAAGCTAAACAAAAGGGCGCACAAGAAGCGCACGAAGCCATTCGCCCAGCAGGACCGGATTTTACCGTTCCTGAAAAAACAGGACTTAGTGGTGCCGAGTTTTCTTTGTACAGTCTTATTTGGAAGCGGACATTGGCTTGTCAAATGGCCGAAGCTCAAAAAAGTTTGATGAGCGTAAAGATTTCGGCCGAAAATACTGTGTTTTCTGCAACTGGAACAAAAATTGTTTTTCCTGGTTATCTAAAAGTTTATCAAAGTGCTGATAGCGACCAAGACGAAAATATTTTGCCGCCGCTCAAAGTTGGTGATTCTTTAAAACCACAAAAAATTGAGCCTTTAAGTCACGAAACTAAACCGCCCGCCCGATTTACCGAAGCCTCGTTGGTTCAGGCTATGGAAAAAGCTGGGATTGGGAGACCTTCCACCTACGCTTCAGTTATTTCCACGTTGATTGATCGCGGCTATGTAACCCGCGCGCAGACAGCTTTGACACCTGGATTTACAGGCTTTGCGGTGACTCAGCTTTTGGAAAAACATTTTTCTCATTTGGTGGACTTAGATTTCACGTCAAAAATGGAAGAAAGCCTTGATAACATTGCTGATGGTGAACTGGATTCCTTAAAATACTTAAGAGAATTTTTCTTGGGTGAAAAAGGCTTGCAAATTCTTTCTCAGCAAAAAGAAAAAGACATTGACCCAAAAAGTTCGCGGTCGGTAATTTTACCGCAATTAAATGAAGACATTCAGATACGGATTGGGCGCTATGGTCCCTATTTGGTAAAATCCGACGAAAAAGACAACGAAGAGCAGTTGGTTTACGCTTCCATTCCAGAAGATGTTGGGCCAGCTGATTTGGACAACGAAAAATCTCGCAGAATACTAGAAATTAAAAGCGAAGGGCCCAAGCCGATTGGTATTCATCCAAAAACAAGTCTTCCAATTTATGTTTTGTTTGGGCGTTATGGGGCTTATTTACAGCTTGGCTTGACC
Organism: bacterium; assembly: GCA_043757325.1. Taxonomy (GTDB): domain Bacteria; phylum Bdellovibrionota_B; class Oligoflexia; order Oligoflexales; family RGVZ01; genus JAYVPO01. The sequence continues at coordinate 720 of JAYVPO010000079.1, read as the reverse complement.
GATCGCGATTCCAAGGAAAAGCCTATGCGATCTTCTCTTCCTAAAGATAAAGACCCCAAATCTGTAACTTTAGATGAAGCTTTAAAATATTTAAGTGTGCCTCGTGATTTAGGAAAAGATCCCAAATCAGGCGAGGTTGTTTCTGCCAATAACGGGCGTTTCGGGCCGTATGTTAAAGCCGGAACAAATATGCGATCTTTGAAAAAAACAGACGATATTTACGAAGTAACTTTAGATCGAGCTCTAGAATTATTGGCTGAAGAAAAAGTCGGGCGACGTGGAGCCGCTTTGGTCAAGGATTTAGGGCTCCACCCTAGTGATCAAAAATCCGTCGGACTTTATAATGGAAAGTTCGGGCTTTATGTGAAGCACGGCAAAATAAATGTTTCCATTCCGAAAGACATGGCCGAAACTGACGTTACGTTAGAAAAAGCCATGGCTCTCATTGCTAATAAAGTTCCTACGACTAAGTCAAAAGGAAAATCAAAACGGAAGTAACTTCTCAATAACCTCCGGCCAACGCCTGATGCAATTTTCTGCGCGGGTTTGTGATTTCTAGACTTGTCACCTTCACGTCTGTCCTTGTCATCAACATTGGCCTTTTCTTTGCCCTTGCCATTAGGCGTCGCGATAGGCTCGGGCTTTCGCCCGAGTCCCCGCGCAGATCCGGACTTGCCCAATTAAGGCATCCGGCTCCTCTTGAAAATGGATTCGCTAAGA
>JAYVPO010000078.1:0-28994 GCA_043757325.1 bacterium | reverse complement strand
TCACGGACAAACTCCGGTATTTTTTGCCAAGAAAAATTTCAAATCTGAACAAAACTTGTCTGCCAAGAAGTGCAAGTTATTATTTGACGGCCCCTAAGTCGCCGTTATGGCATAAACTTTGCTCCTCTGTCTCATGATGAATTTTCTGCATTGTGCGGTAATTTTCGTTTTAAAAGTTGAAGGAGAGACGATATGAAATTAGTTACGACATTATTAACGGCGGCCGCTTTGACGTCTAGCTGTGGATGGTTTCCGAAGTCAAAAGATGAGGCCGTTGGAATTCCTGATCTCAAAGATGCAAATCTGGTTGGAACGTGGGAGCGAGATTGTGAAAAGTATGACCTTCTAGGCGCAAGGTATCGAAAAGTGAAGCTAGTGGTTGGAGGTTTGAAATCCTACACCAGAGAACAAACAATTTTTAGCGATAGCGGCTGTAATGGCGAACGCTACGTAGAAAAACAAACTGGCACCTGGGATATTGTTGGAACGATGGCTGGAGATGATGGTGTGAAACAAATTAATTTCACTGTTAAAGATGCCTCGGTAAACGTACGAAATGACAATGTTTCGGCAGAATTTAATCTAATTAGATACTGCGGACTAACAAGTTGGAAAAATGGCGAAGATAGAAAAGTGTTAAATATCGACTGTTCAAGTGGTTTTAAAGATAGTCAGGTGATTTCTGATGTGGCTCGAGTTGAAGACAGGAAACTCTTTTTCGGTAAGACAGGATTTAATCTTACTAATGATGCCGCGGGTAAAAGGCCCTCCGCTCTCGATCGCGATAGACCTTACAGTAAAAAATAAGTTTTAACTGCCGCCTTCCAATGCTGTTATGGAGGCGGCCGTTTTTGGTCTAGGCTTTAATTTTAGATAGTAGTAACAACTAGCTGCAAGCGTCAGAACTAAAATGATGGCACTTGCGGTTATTTCTAATTCTGGAACCGAAGACTTTTCCATAACAGTTGAAAGCCCTATTACCAGAACCTTGTAAACCAAATTGATCATGGCAAAAACAAAAAACGGAATCACCACTAAAATAGGAACAAGATATAGTTTTAGCTTAGCTTGTGTTTCCCGAACGATTTTTTTAACAGTAACTTCTAGGTGCTTTCCTACAAGATCCATTGCCGCATCGGCCACTTTTTCAAGGTCTGTGCGCACTTCAGATCCGCGATTTTTTAAATTTTCAATGGGACTCTTAACATCAGTCACTTTTCACACTCCTTAGTTTTAAATTTCAAGACAGCTTTTTCCAGATATTGCATTTTGCAAGTTACAAGCCAATACTGAGTTGGCATCTATATTGCAACAATGTAGAGTGGAACACAAGAATAGTTCCCGATTGGATTTCGTGTTGATTTCCAGTTGCGAGTTAACTTTTAATTTTTTGGAGGAATTATGCAAAACAGTCAAGTAACTGCAAAACAAGTCGGTAACAAATTAGGTGACGCTACCACTAAGATCAGCGAGGAGCTTAAAAATTCCGGATACAGCGGACTGTCTGACACAGTGGAAAGAGTGGGCGAAAAGCTTAACGCCGTTAAAGATAAAATTGTCGACCATGCTGAAGCAGGAATGGATGAGCTGTCTGATGCCTCAAAACGCATTTACAAAGAAGGTTCTAATGCCTTGCAAAAAGCCGAAAGCTTTATTAAGGAGCGTCCAGTTTTAGCTGCGGCTATTGCATTGGGTTTGGGCGTTATTGTTACTACTTTATTAAGCAACAAAAAAGATAAGTAAGGGGTTTTATGGATATGGCAGCAGTTGGAGAAAGCATTCGTAACAGTCCTGAAATTTCGCAAGCCGAAGCTAAGCTTCGACAAGCGATAGATCACGCTTCTTCAACTGCAATCCTTGCAGTTAAAGAAGTAACTCAAAATTTGGCCGACCAGGTTGAAGAGAATATTTTGAAGATCAAACATTCAATTGTCGAAGGCATTCAAGAAATAAAAAGTGAACTTGATGTAAGCGATCTCATTCGCCGCAACCCATGGGAGTCTGTGGTAACTGCTGCAGCCGGTGGTTCGCTTCTCACTTATCTGCTCAGGTCTCCAAAAATACTGGGTGCAGCTGGATTAGTTTTTAAAAAAGAAGCTGCGATTATGCAGGCGCTTTTTTTTGCTGCCGATTTGTACCTGCGCCGGAAAAAAGCAGCTGTTCAACCTACAATCCATCATTAATCAGGATTACGTTTTATCAGGAAAAGGGCTTTAGCAGCCCTTTTCTAAATTTAAGTATTTACTCCGTAAATAAACAGATAAAAAAAATGGGCTTTAAAGCCCATTTTTCTTTGCCCGCGGTCTACTAAAACTTTAAATATTTTTTGCGCGACTACCTGTAATAAGACCAGTAATTCCGCTAATAACCGCCAGAACAAGAAACACTAACAACAGAATCCGACCGATTTCCATAGACATTCCGGCAAAACCAGATGCGCCTAATAACATTGCGACCAAAGCCAAGATAAAAAACATCAATGCTGCACGTAACATAAGAACTCCTTTAAAAAAAATTAAATATAAACACCCGTTCGAGACAACGCTGGAGCAAAAAACTTTTTATCCGAACCTTCACTTGACCCATCTTGGCCACTAGCTGCGGTGGAATCCGAATGAGCATCGACTTTAGAATCGCCACTGCATGATCTTAACATCCATAACGATTTGTCGTGAAACTCTTTTCTTTTAATCAGAATATCGTGCGTAACCACGTCATTTGCATCTTCGTAGAAGTCAATCGCCTCAGTTAATTTATGCGTCATTAACTCGTGGCCGTGTATAAGTTGACTTAAGTACTGCTCTCCACTAGCTACCTCGCCGTGGGTATAATTTGCCAAAATTGGTCTGGAGACACTTTCAACCTCTTTCATAGTTGCTGGAGCAAACTCATTTAATGCTCTTAAACGTTCCGCAAGGTCATCCGTGGCTTGAGCTAAATTATGGTAATGCTCGTCCAAAAGTTTATGAATACCTATAAAATCTCTGCCGGTATAGTTCCAATGAGCGCCCTGAGTTTGCGCAGTTATTGTCGATGTCAGGCAAACTAGCTCATATAAGGGTTTGTTCTGTTTGAGATGCATATCGTCAGATTGTGCTCCAGGTTTGGCTTCTTTACTTTCGTTTTTTTTACCCATATTTATCTCCTTACAATTGTTTTCGATTTTGTTTCCCCAATTTTCCTTGCAATGTTTGAGCCAAATCTCGTTTATTAAGAAACTGCCGGGGATTAACGAAAATTTAAATTAGTCCAACTTTATTAGGAAAATTTTTTAAATGAAATGCATTAAAAAAGATCCGGATAAGTTCTATTATGATTCAGTTTGATTATTAATTAATCAAATTTGCCAAATTTAGATTATTTAATAATCACGAATTAATTTTTAGTAGGTAATTCCTGCTTGGCACACATTCTGCAGACTATCTGTTTGTAAAGCGCGGTGGCATCCTTTCATTACTCTCTTACGCCTTCCTAAAATTCCTCTTTAATCTTCTTTTATCACTTCTAATTCACATCACCTGAGAATGACAGGCCCCCGCGTCTTTTTTTTAAAAAAAGCCCGGGTTGGTATGAATCGTGCAAACGTAATGGATGAGCTTGAGACTTTTTAAGTTGCAATGTAGTTTGCACAGGTTACGAGAAAAATATTTAACTACTAAAGGAGTAGGCATGAATTGGGATCAAATCGAAGGACAGTGGAAAAATTTTCAAGGTGAAGTTCGCCAAAAATGGAGCAAACTAACCGACAGTGATTATGAGAACATAGCCGGCAAAAAAGATCGATTTGTTGGTATGTTGCAGGAAAAATATGGTGAAACAAAAGAAAAAATCGGTGAAGATATCGATGCTTTTTTAGATGGTTTGAAGCATTCGATGGACAAAAATAAAAACACAACTAGTTCACCGCAGACTGACACGAAATAAAAACAGTAATTTAAAAATTAACTCTTGAAGGAGAAATAGAAATGATTCGTTTGAAAAGTTTAGTATTAATAAGTTTATCAGGAGCTGGAGTATATAGCTGCGCTAGCACTCCTAAAGTTGATAACGTGGATTATAGTCAAGATCCGAAAGCCGAAATTCAAAATTTTGAAAACGAGCTTAATGCAAAGTATGCCGCTCAATACAATGTTCTGGCACCAGATAGTTATCAGAAAGCCAAGCTAGAACTGGACGAAGCAAAAACAGCTTTAGATAAAGGCAAAGGCCATAAAGAAGCTTTGAAACACGTTGCGCAGGGTCGTGCATGGCTAAAAGACGGCGAGGATTTAGCTAACAAGTCTGGTTCAGAATTTAAAGAAGTTGTTGAATTGAGGTCGCATGCAGTAAAGGTTGGGGCTTCTGAATTTGCTAAAAAAGAGTTTGGCAAGGCTGATGACATGTTCTCGAAATATTCGGCTGATGCGAAAGCTGATAAAGTTTCCTTGGAAGATCATAAGAAACTTCAAAAAGCTTACGAAGAGGCAACCATAGCTGGACTTCAGAATAAATATTTAAGTCAAGCTGAGGAAAATTATAAGCTTGCGTTAAAAGAGGGTGCCGGTACGACTCTTAAGTCTACAGCTGAGCAAACAAAAACTCAATTGCGTGAATCATCTGCTTTTGTATCTTCTAACTTTATGAAAGAAGATGAAGTTGCTGCTAATGCAAAAGTTGCTTCGGACCAATCCGACAGACTTTTACGTTTAACTCGTGAGGCTAACAACAATAAAGGTAAGTCGGTTGAAGAGATAACCTTACAAGATGAGAAGAAGCAGAAAGAATTAGCAGAAGCGGCTGCTGCCTCATCGCAAAAAGATTCCAAAATCAATTCGTTAGCAGTTGCCAATGTCGAAGGCCAACAAAAAATTGATCAGATGCGTCGAATCGATGAATTATTTGTAGCTGCTAAAGCTAATTTCAAGTCGGAAGAAGCTGATGTACTTCGCGAAGGTAATCAAATGATTATTCGCTTGAAGGGTTTAAATTTCAAAAGCGGTAATACGGATTTAACGGCTAAGGATATCGATCTATTAAATCGTGCGTCACAAACGATTGCTCAGTATGCACCAGCAGCCATTACGGTTGAAGGTCATACGGATACAACAGGCAATACTTCGAAGAACAAGAAAATTTCTGAGAAGCGTGCTGAAGTTGTAAAGAAATACCTTGAAGGAACTCTTACTAAAGACGAAAACGTAAATATCACGGCAATGGGAATGGGAAGTGAAAAACCTGTTGCGCGTAATGACCGTTCAAAAGGACGAGCTCAAAATCGTCGAGTGGATCTTATTCTTTCGACTAATGTTACTGAAAAAACCGGACCAAATTCTTTCTAAGAATTTGGTTTAGGATAAAGCCGGAACTTGTTAACAGTTCCGGCTTTTTCAATTTCTGTTATGCTTGCGCAATCCCAGTCAATTTTGTAGCTGGGACGTCTAGTACTGTTGGATTGTTAAGTAAACAGTTTTCAACAGGAGTATTTATGTCAGAAGTTAGTTCTATTCACGTTGTGCCAGAAGCCCCAGAAGTGCAAAAACCGAGCGACTCTCCCGGGTTGGATAACGGTCGAAAAATGGCCATTGCCGCTCATTTGATCCCCGTGCTCACTTCATTGATTCCTTTTGCTAATGTAATTGGACCACTTGCAGTTTGGTATACCCAAAAAGATAAAGACGCGTTTGCCACTGCCCACGCTAAGGCTGCCTTTAACTTTCAAGCGACGGTCACTATAATAAATCTAAGTCTGACTTTTATTACTCTTTTTAATATGAGGGCTGGCGGGATAGGCAGTTTGTTTGCTTTTTCAACCTTACTTTCTGGGATGCTTATAATTCCAGTTATCATGCTCGTTGTTATTGCAACTTTAACTGTTGCTGTTTTAAAGGCCTATGAAGGAAAGTTATTTAAGTATCCTCTATGTTACGACTTTGCCGCAATTGTTGAAAAAAAGTTTTTTCAAAACAAATAATGGCGGTACAAGGCGGGTAATTAAATCTAGACGTGAAATTTCTACTTTTGAAGTGCTTTGCGAAAGGACCCTTTAATAGGCTGGCCAGCAATCGAGCGATTTTGATTTCGACTCGGTTCTGGCGAACCTGGGTAAAATAAAACATCAATGCCATTTGGGTCTGCATAACCGTGTTCTGAATTAATTTTTCGACTTATAAACTCGGGATTTATCACAATCGGACTTGGCGGTTTCGCAACGAAAAATTTGCGCATCATCTTATCCCAAATTGGAAGTGCCAAAGATCCACCCGTTTGATTGGAAAGTAGCGGCGTGTGATCGTCGGTTCCAACCCATACAATTCCGACTAGATCGTTTGTAAATCCACAAAACCAATTATCTGTAGAATCATTTGTCGTGCCTGTTTTCCCCGCGACAAATGGAAGTAAGCCGCGACTGGCTCCGGCAGTTCCGTACTTGAACACTAACTGCAAGCCTGAATTCAACATCTGAACGTGGTCTTTTTCCGCTACACGTTGTGATCTAATATTGGCGAGGTAAAGAATTTTTCCGGTATTGTCTTCTATTTTTGAAATAATATAAGGATTGGTTTTTAAGCCATCCGTAGCAAACGTTCCATAAACTCTCGCCATATCTATCAAAGAAACACCTGAACTTCCCAAAACAGAACCAAATTCATTTTTTAACGGCGACTGGATTCCTAGGCTTTTTGCGCGGTCGAGAATGGAACTAAGACCGATTTTAACTGCAACCTCTAAGGTTGGAGAGTTTAAAGATTTATAAAGCGCGCGAATTAACGTTGTTTCGGAAAGATAATCGTTTTCAAAATTTTTGGGTTTGTAGTTTTGGATATTAATTGGCGAAACGATCAGCTCTTCGTTCCATTTATGCCCTTTTTCTAAGGCTGTGAGATACACAATTGGTTTAAAAGCAGAACCCGGTGAACGCAGACTTTGGACCGCGCGATTGTACTGACTTTTTGAATAATCTCGTCCACCAATTAGAGAAAGCACTTCACCGGTTTGCGGATTGGTTACAAGAGATGCAAATTCCACCGGTGATTTAAGCCCAGCGCGCGAAAAAATCGAGTCTGATTCCAGAACCGCTGACTCGCTTAATTTCTGCAAATTCGAATCTATGGTTGTGTAGATTTTTAAGGAACTTCCCACAACATTTTCAAGATGTAAAATTTCTTCGGCCTGATCTTTAGCGAAATCAAGTGCATAACTCGATTGAGTTCTAAATTTTTTAAAATTAAATTTTATAGGTGCAGAAAAAAAATCTTTTGGGTAGCGTCTGTAACGTTCAACCGCTTGAACAACTTGATGCTGTCTTGCCAAAGCCAGTTCGGGATTTTTTTTAGGATTATAGCGACTAGGTAATTGAAATAAACCCGCCAGCAGCGCCCCTTCCGCTGGGGTGATATCGCTTAAATCCTTGTCAAAAAACTTCTTTGCGGCCGCAGCCACTCCGTAACTTTGATCTCCCAAAAAAAGGCGATTTAAATAAACTTCGAGAATTTCTTCTTTGCTAAGCGACTGCTCCAACTTCCATGCCCAAAATATTTCCAGGACTTTTCTTTCTATGGTTTTTTCACGACTCAAAAGTAAAAATCGTGCCACCTGTTGAGTGATAGTGCTTGCACCTTGTTTTAGTTCGCGTCCTAAAAGGCGCGCCCAAATTGCTCTCAAAATACCCCGGTAATCAACTCCGTGATGCTCATAAAACCTGCGATCTTCGATTGCTACGACGGCATCTTTTAAGTGATTTGGAATTTTTTCCACAGGAGTAAAAATAAATAATCCGTGATTCCATTCCGCAAGTTTTTTGCCTTCTCGATCAAAAATAAATGTGCTTTCTCGAAGCGGACTAGCTTTTAAAGCTTTTTCAATTTTTAGGGAGTCGAGTTTGAACACGCCTAATTTTTTGAGCCAGTTAAAGCCCCATACTCCAGTGCCAAGTGTGACGACGAAAACACAGAAGCTTAGGATCTTCAAACACGTTGTAAAAGCAGTTTTCATACACAGGACTTTTCGGTATTTAAAAGTTAAAATTGATTAAACGACTCCGTCTGAGTTGTAAACTGTTCAATTATATCAATATTTTTCAATGGGTTATAGGTTTTCGCTTCATTTTGATGATGGATTTGTCATTTAGAATTTAAGATTTGAGGCAATCAAGCCGAAAAAGACACTATGAGAGTGTACGAAAAAAACCTAAAAAATCTAAGGCTTTTAATTGTCGATGAAGACCCTGGGCGGGCATTGAAACTTCAGATCTGGCTGACAGAATCCCTAGTGGAATTTGAACCGAAGTTTCAATTTGCAGAAAATTACGAAGTCGCTCTTTTAGAGTACCAACACCAACCTCACGACATGGTCGTTTTATCCCGGTCAGATAGCCAACAAAAAGTTTGTGAATTTGCCACCCATGTAAGAGCGTCGGAAAAAACGCGACACACCGGCATTGTTTTGTTTTACCCGGAAGAAATTCTCGAAGATAGTTTTGTTATTAAATGCTTAGAAAGTGGCATCGATGATTGCATCGCATCCTATATCAATCCTGAAGTGCGTCTAGCGAGATTTAAAACAATTATTAAATTAAAACATATGACTGATGCTCTGCGCTTAGCAAATCACAGGCTTAGTATCATGTCGGTCACAGATGACTTAACCCAATTGTATAATATGCGAGGTTTTCAAAAAGTTTTGAATACAACCTTTCAGGATTTTCCTAAAAATAATTTAGGTGTTGGGGTTTTGATGATGGATTTAGATTTTTTTAAACGAGTCAACGATACGCATAATCACCTTGCAGGCAGCAAAGTTATTGCGGATGTTGGTAGCATTTTAAAAACTCATCCTTTTGCTACCCAAGCACTATTTGGCCGGTACGGGGGCGACGAGTATATTGGCATATTAAAATGCAAAAGCAAAGCTGACGCAAAAGCTATTGCAGAATGGATTCTGCTCGCTGTACGTCAACATGTTTTTACGTATCAGCAGCATAACATTAAATTAACCTGTAGTATCGGCGTGGCGTGGGTGGAGACTGACTACCAAGGTACTATGGAAATCCTAGTCAAAAAAGCCGACGAATGCCTTTACAAAAGTAAGCAGAACGGTCGCAACCAAGTGCAGTTGGAAGTAATCAACTCTATTCCTCTAGAACGTGTGGGTTAGCCATTTACAGTTGAGTCGGTTTTGGCTAAATCTATAAATCGATGGATAAACTTGAGCTCAAAATTCTCAATATGAGTCAGCACTATGACTCCATAATATCAATCGCTGATTTTCGGCGTGATGATTTGCAAATCTATTGCGAGAATTTTTATTGTGTAAAAACGTTTTTATCCAGCGGAACAACTTCGCAATTAACCTCTCGTTCGAAGTCTAGATTTTCTTTTGAAGGATTAAAAAAATATCGACAAAACGCTCTTGAAAATTTTTTTGCAATTCCCGGACTACCCAAAAAAGGGATAAGCCTGATCCCTAGTACCGCAACTTGGCCAGACTCGAGCCTAGCCCAAATGATGGAGTGGATCGCAGAAGAATGTGAAGTGATTTATTTCGACGAAAAAACATTAGAAAAAAATGCTTATGAACAAATATGGATTTTCGGAACAGCATTTCATTATGTCAATCTTTTTGACTCTGGATTTAAAAATACCTTGCCACTAGGTTCTTATATTTTTGAAACCGGTGGAACGAAAAATCAATCCCGAGAAGTTTCGAATCTCGAACTTGAATGTATGATAAAAACACTTTTCGGAAATCATACTTTTTTTGGCGAATACGGCATGTGTGAATTGGCGTCTCAAGCCTACGGTGAAAAATCTGTCGAATCTCAATTTCTGCGGTTTCCTAAGGATGTAAAACTCACAGTTTTAAAAAGTGACCGAAATCTTTACTCTGAAGGCATCGGAATTCTTTGCTTAAAAGATTCGTCTCGTGTTGACATTGAACACGCTATCTTGACCGAAGATCGCGTGCAACTCTTTAAAGATCAAAGCTTTTATATCCTCGGCCGCGTTGAAAAAGCACCATTAAAAGGCTGTTCGCTTAATTTAAGTAATTTAATCCAGGCTAATCTAACACCGCAAATTTCTCATGTTCATGTTGATACCGATAGAAAAAAGTTAGTTTTTGCAAAAATTGCAGATTTTTTTTCGCAGCAGGAAAAAATCTTTGATCTTCTTAAAGAAGAACTTAAATCCGATAATCTGGCTAAATCAGCACTAAAAGACTTACTTAAGTCGATTCCCAAAACTGCAGAAGAATTCCAAAATGCACTCGACAAATCCGGTGGTAAAAATATAAAAAATGCCTGTTTTATTTTACCTGCGAATCACTCTCTTGTTGGACTTTATCCTCTTAGTTTGGCACTCGGACTCGGCATAGAACTGCATGTGAAACCTTCGCAAAAAAAATTGCCTCTTCTAGATTTTTTTCTAAAGACTTTTTCCGAGCATATAACTCTCCTGAATGCGGATTTTCGGTTCACAGGCGAAAAAGTTTCGTTCACGCGTATTTTTGTTTATGGAGACCAGGAAACAAAAGTTTTTTTTGACAAATACTATCCAGAAAAATCTAAAGTGTTTGGCCCCGGAATAACCGTAACTGTAGCAACCGGGAATAACCTAAATGTTAAAAAACTTATTTACGACAGTATTTCTTTACGCCAAAAAGGCTGCAAATCCTGTCGCGGATTGATAATATTAGATTCCGGGGATAAAAGTTGGATTGACGATTTTCAAACTGAAATAAGACTTCTATCTGCCGGCGATTCCGACAGCAGCACCTCGTCAGGATTGCTTTATTCCTATCTTTTTCAAGAAAATCACTATCTAAGTAAACCTGACGACGGATTTCTGTTGATTAGAAAACACATCGATGACATTAAAAATGGAAATTTTTTTACAAGTCAAGAATTTACACTTCCGGTCTGTTGGTTAAATTTTAATGAGTTTTTTGAACAAATAGAAAAAACCTCGATTAATCGAATATTAATCGACCCTCAATCAGAATTTGAAGTTTTGAATGAGTTCGAAAAAAACCGAAATAACTCAAAGTTTTCAGATGAATTTTCGCACTTAGAATTTGTCCGACCAGGAACCTCACAAATCGTACCTTGGGATGGTTTTTACGAAGGTAAGCCCATTTTTTTGTAAGTCTGCTGCTGGGGGTTTATAATTAAATTAAACCCTTTTGAAGATCAAAAATTAAATATATGTCCACAAAAAAAAAGCCTCTCTCTCGAGACGAGCTCACTCATTTTGCAGAATCATATTTTGAGCAATTTCTGTTTTTTTTTACTGATCAGAGGGAAGGTTCTTTAGATCCACGTACAAAAATTGAATTTTCTTCTCGGATGAAATCTAAAATGGGCTTAACTTACTTGTTCGAACAAAAAATCAGGCTTAACAGAAATTATTTCGCCTACCATCCCGAAATGATTCCTTATACTCTGTATCATGAAATGACCCACCTTTGGCTTTACAACTGTCGATTAGATCCTGGCCACACCCGAAGATTTTACGAGAAAATGGCAGAATTTAAAAACACCGGTTGTCCGGTCGATCCGAAGGTCCATATTCACAAGCGTTTTATTCCTGAAGCTAAGTTTATATATTTCTGCGAAAATTGCGGTAATCGCTGGTACATTCGTGATAAAATTAAGACTCAAATTTATTGCGGGCTGTGTTTTGACCCTCAGGAAAATTCGGAGTTAGTTACTTTGACGTTGGAGCCCCAGCTCGAGAGGAAAGCCTCCTGATATTAATTTTGTTCATTTTTAGTTTGCTACAAGCTTCGGATTTTACTTCTTCACTTGAAAATATTGTCACTGGTGAAAATTTAAAAAGTCGTTTCGAAGTTTCTGCAGAAGATGCAAACATGCCAAGAAAAATAAAAAATCTGTGTCTCAATATCGATAATAAATACGCAGAATTGGGCTGGAAGAAATCTTTATGCAGCGGTCAGTCTTGGTCTGCTCTCTATATGACTTCAGGAAAAAATCCACTTATTTATGCGCAGTTCGGCAAAAATCCAAAAAACACTACGCTTATTTTGAGCAGTGTTCATCCCAATGAGATTACTCCAGTCTATGTTGGCTTTAGGTTTTTAGAGACCCTAGCAGAGGCTGACTTATCAGATAGCTTAGTTATTATTGCGCCGTTGGTAAATCCCGATGGATTTTTAAAAAAATTTCCCATGCGTCAAAACGCAAACGGGGTAGATTTAAATCGTAATTTTTTTACGTCGGATTGGTACGCACAGGCTAAAAATTGGTGGTCGGATCGACGCGCAAAGAGTCCTGGCCACTTTCCTGGGCTTATTCCAAATTCCGAGATTGAAACATTATTTCAGGTTTATCTAATGGAAAAATTTAATCCGCAAAAAATCATTTCAATTCATGCCCCTCTGGGATTTTATGATTACGACGGGCCGGGAAATAAGCTTAATCGGAAGCTTTCTGAAAGCGAAGAAAGCGCCAAAAAAATCGTGCACTCTATGGCGAAGACCGCAAAGAACTACCGAGTGGTTGAATATTCTTTTTATCCCGGATCATTGGGAAATTATGCAGGGATTGAACGTGGAATTCCAACCGTGACACTCGAACTCGAGTCTATCGATCCCAAAAAAGCCGAAATTTATTTTCAGAAATTTTCTGCAAGTCTTGTGCAAGCGATTCAGTATAAAATTGACGAAAAAATAAAACCCGAAATCAAAAGTCGGTTTTTCACGCAACTTCAAGGTGGCAAATAACCGGGAAATGATCCGAACTTTTGATGCTTGTTTCTATTTTAATTTTTGTGGCTTTTAATCCCCGAATAAAAATCTGATCAAGGCATTCGCGCTTAATCCGCGGATCATCGGGAATTGGAACTCGCAAAATATTATGCGCTTTCATCGCTGCGCTGATCGTGCGCAGATGCCCTTCAGAAAATGTATTAAAGTCTCCCCCAACAATAAGAGGTCCATCATGATCGGCGATTTGTTCAAGAATATAATCCACATCTTTGGCGGCTGTTTTAGGCCCGCGCAGAAGCCTGGCATGAAGGTTTATAACTTTTAAGTTTTGGGGACTTTCTTTTAAAAGATATTCGGTTTCCAAGGCTGTTTTAAAAGTTTTTAGAAGGAATTCTGGCTTTTCACAAAGAATTCTCTTAGGCGGCCGAGCCTCAGTAACTTTACTTAACGTCATAACGCCTTCAACTGATCCATCTTGTCTGGCATAGGACCCTGCATGGCTGGCAAATAGTTTTTGCATAGCCGCCGTTGAGGTGAAGATTTTCTCATTCACGGGAGTAAGAAGTGCTTCTTGAATTAATATTAAATTAGAATGCTGCGCAATTTTCAAAAAATCTTTGCGAAAATATTCCTCTCCAGCACCTTTCCAAATATTCCAGCTCGTAAGAATAATCTGAGAGAAGTGTTTTTGATACGACGCTCCAAACTGCGTCAAGGCTTCGGGTTCACTTAAAGAAATCACTTTGCGCGCCAGTCGCATCTGCAAAATAACTTGTTTTATAGGCCGGGACGGCTTCTCGCGTGGCTTCTTTGCCGACTTCGTACTTACTTCAGTCATAAATATTTTTTTGAGCAAACCGTTGAGAAAGGCTAAGTGTAGAATCAGCCTCTAAAAATTTTTCGGAGGGTGAAATCCAAAACTTTGGATTATCGGTTTGGGAGGGCTCAAGGCCAAGGTTCAACTTTCTATCGATTGTTTCGACCACTGTTTGTGCAAGAGCTCGATAGGCGGTTAATTTTCCACCATATATTGTTGTTATCACGGAATCTTTTTCGCTAATTGTATCTAGCACAAAAGACCGCGATGTCTGAGTTGCAGATTTTCCTTTTTCCGTGGCAAGCCAGCGCAAGCCAGTAAACGTTTGCTCAATGTCTTTTTCTAAGATTTTTTGCTGTAAGTATTGATTTGTGTGGTCAAGCAAGTAGCTAACATCGTCATGGCCTACTTTTAGAGTGTCCGCAGGCTCATGAAATAAAGATTCTGTGGTACCGATAAGAGTTTTTCCAAGCCACGGGAGCACAAAAAATATTCTTTGATCGGTAGGAGACTGTAAAAAAACACCTTTTTTAAGACCTAAATCTCGACATAGTAGGTGGCTACCTTTTACGTTAACACCGTGTTCTCCAGGCTTCAAACTGCTGGCTGCAAATAACTCATGGGCCCAAGGACCGGCCGCATTAATAATAATTTTTGTAGCTATCGTGTGAAATTCTTCGTTCCTTTTAAAAGTCAGGTTCCAAGTTTTGCCATCGTGCTGAATTTTTTCCGCTTTGGTATTTTCTAAAATCTGGGCGTTAAGTTTCCTAGCACTTTCTGCAACCCGATTCGTTAGAGCCAGATCGTCGGTTTGGCCATCCCAAAAAGAAAAACACGCCTTGAGGTTTGTGGTTTCAAAAATACTAGCATCTCGCTTAAATTCTTCCAAAGGCACCGTACGATTTCTTTGAAGGCGGTCTTTTCCGGCCAGAAAATCATAAAGATAGAGCCCCGAATGAATCATCCAACTAGGCATGCCTGCGTCTTTCATAACCGGGAAAAGGAATTCAATTGGTTTCACAAGATCGGGTGCCAGTTTCAATAGAAGTTTTCTTTCGTGAAGGCCTTCTGCAACCAGCGAAAAATCTCTAATATGTTTCAAATAGCGGAGACCGCCGTGGATCAGTTTGGTGGATTTCGAACTTGTGCCTGAGCCGATTTTGGATTTTTCCAAAACCATAATATTACGCGCACCACGCGAAGCCAGGTCATGGGCCACACCTACGCCATGAATGCCGCCGCCGATTATCAGAAAATCCACTTCTTTTGGGTTGATTTGGTTCATATCTTAATTATGGCCGATCATTTGCAAAATCACTATTTTTAAAAATTATTTTTATAGACTATAATATAAATAACAAAATTCAATCGAGATAATTTATGAACACCGCATCTACCGTTGATACTTCTGATGACCGCGAAGTCCGTTTCAGATCCCACGCTTTAATCGAAGTAAAAAAATATAAGTTTTTCCCGATTGGAATCACAAGTGGCGTGCTGCTTGATTTAAGCATCTCGGGGTTTAAACTCGATCTTACACGTCGTGCGAAGATCAAAGCCGGAGATCATTTGTGGCTTCGTGTGCCATTAAACACATTGGGGATATCTGTACCGTCAAGTTTTCAGTGCAAAATTGAATGCAAATGGATTGATCGCGAGAAATTTCGATTGGGTGGTGTCTTTACCGAATTATCTGCTACAGATAAATTGGTAATCGAACAAATTGTACAGACTTTAGAAGATCGCGATCGCAAGAAAAAGTAGCTCGACTTTTGAAAAATACTTGCCTTAGGTAGCCGCAACATACTGTAAAAGATTTAGATTAGTTAGGAATTTTTCCATCGATACAATCTTGTGACCGTCTGGATAATTAATATCTTCTTTTAGACCGTCCACAAGCTGGAAACGGTATTTAATTTTTAAACGCGGAGCAAAGTAATCAAGCCCAAAGTGACGTGCGGTATCTTGACTTTTAACTTCGATTAATAGTGTCGGCTTGCGGTCGTAGCAAATCAAAAAATCCACCTCGTGCTTTTCTTTATCTCTCAAGTAATGCAATGAGAAATTCAAGCCCTTAGTGTCAGCTAAAAAATCAATTTCTTTTACCAATGCGCAGGCGACCAGATTTTCTAGCTGCGCACCTTTCTGTGATTGGATGCGGCACGAATCGAAGAAAAAAAGCCGAGGTTGCTTAGTGATCATACGTGAAAGTTTGGGGCTGTAGGGCGTGATCCGAAAAAAAACAAACAGATTTTCTAAAATTTCAATCCAACGTTTGACTGTCTTGGGGTCTACGGACAGGTCCTGGGCGAGGTTGGCAAATGAAATTTGACTCCCGACTCGACGTGCCAGCAGACCCACCAAATCTTCAATAGCGACCATAGATTTTACCGACTCTAAATCTAGAAGATCTTGGCGTAAGATAATATCTAAGTGACTGCGGCTCCAAAGTTTGTAAAATTCTTCATCATTTGCAAAAAAAGGCTCGGGAAAACCGCTCAATTTTTTGAGTCGATTCCAACTATCTAATTCGGTTTCGCTGCTACAGGCGTCCAACTCTTTTAAATCGAGGGGGTGAAGTCGGTAGTTTAAAAAGCGTCCGGCCAAAGAATCTCCAACCTTACGGGCGGTGTTTAATTTTGCGCTGCCGGTCACTAATATTTTTGGTGTGCTGCCTTCTTTATCGAAAATCCCCTTAAGCCAGGATTTCCAATTTTTCATTTTATGAATTTCATCGAAGATAACCGCTTTTTTTGTTCGGTCCCAGGTTTGATTTTTTAGGAAAATCCGATCGGGCAAAGAGTCAAAATTAAGATACAAAAAATCCTCAAAGAGCTTCTTTGAAAGTGTTGTTTTTCCAGTCTGACGTGGACCGGAAATGAAGATAATCTTATTTTGCGCATATTTGGTGACGTGTTTTGTTAAATATCTTTCCATACTTATATTATAATGGAGTCTATTCCTGAAAAGTCAAGACTAATCGGGAACTGAGTCCCGATTAGTCATGCTATCTAATAAACAAGGTTTGCTAAACTATTTACGCCTCACGGTTCAAATTTAAAGCAAATTCTGCTTTGGGAACAAAATGAATTCCATTTTTCTCGGCAGGTTTTTCTAGATTATATACCACAACAGTTTTGGTTTTAAATTTTTTTAATCCGCTGAGTTCATTGATATCAGGAAGTGATCTTTTCACCTCGACTCCTACCCATTCACCGTCTTGTTTGTATACAAAATCAACCTCCGCGCCAAACGGCTGGTCGTAAAAAATTTTTAAGGAGTTCGAATATCCAAACTTTAAATTGTGTTGTTTTACCTATGCGCCTTGGCCCTAAAAAGCTATGAATTCCAATGGCCTCATCGAAAAAAATAGGAGTTCGCCGAAATATCTGGACTTCCAAATTCTTCAGATCACGGTCGGTTTTTGACCATTGCTGGTTTGAAATCCAGGGTTGTTCCATAATTTTATCAAATAAATTCAGTGGGTTCAAGTCTTGATTGAAAATATTTCAAGACTTGAACCCCCAAATATTAATGTGATGGGCCTGACTTTCTTAAATAAATTTTATAACGATCGTTTCCGATCACTTGAAATTTAGATTCGGCCAAAGCTACTAATCTGGGATAAACCTCACGCATCCCGAAGTGCGCATGCTGACGGCAGTTTTGAATCTCGCAGTCAGACAGTGTCTGGCCAGGAATTTCGATGATGGCATTTATATAATCCGGAATTAAATTCACTTTAAGATTTTGTTCAATGTCGTTCCAGTACCAAATTTCTCGCGGTGACAAGGTGTGAGTCAAAACGGCAGCTTTTAAATAATATTTGGTTTGGTCGTTAGAAGGCACAATTCCCGTGATATGAAGTTTATTCAAAAATTCCGATGGTTCAAACATGGCGACTTGCTGGGTCATAGACTGGCTGGAAGTCACTAAATTAAAACGCATCATTCGAATCAACGCTACGTCAGTTTGAGAACTCACCGCAAAAACACCCATGAGAATGATAAAAGCACTCCAGGGAAACCTTAGAAAAACATTTGATTCAAAAAAATATCCTACCGGGAAAAGCGCTAAAACCAAATACCCCGAGGCAAAAAAACGAAAACTAGATGTAGCATTTACAAATAATGTACCTATTAAAAAAAATACCAGTGCAAATCCTACGAAATAAAAAACTTTTTGGTTTAAAACCTTGTCTTTTAAACGAAGTCGATCATACCAAGGCAGAAAACCTAATGTAAAAAAACCGATGTAAAGCGGCGAAGTTAAAAGATGCTCGCAAATTAAAATCAATCCAAGAAGCCAAGCATTATTCTGCTCTCCTCCTATAGATGTCCAGTACATCGTTGCGTTTGGCGTTGCAAAACTCGAAGCGATAATTTTGCGATCAACCGGAAAAAACGGGCTTGCGCCTAACCGCAAACGGTATAAACAAATTAAAGCCAACACACCAATTCCTACCCAAATAAAATTCCATTCTTTACGTAAACATTTTGTTCGAAAAATTTTTGCAGTTAAAATACATAAAATTATTCCCGCCGGAAGTAAAGCCGTTGACTTCAAAGACATCGCCGCAAATGCCATTGTTACCAATAAACCCTTGGTATTTTCATATTCAACCGTAGAAAGTGCCATCAAACACCACGCCATCATAATGGCAATTAAAAAATCGGGCTTTACCAAATACTTTAAGTCGGGTTCTAAAAAACAGGTTAGTAAAACCACACTAGAAAATAGCAAAAGACACATGGTCGTTAAATTTAAAGGAGAGTTTTTCGCGAACATTCGGAGCAGAAAGCTTATTCCCACAACATGCAGAATCCAGGCATAAAACTGACTTGCACCGATCAAAAGATGGGGATTTTTAAAAATCAATCCGAGGTTCGCACAGCACCACTCAAAAGGCCCCGTCAATGCTAAGTGACTGTCAATGATAAGTGCATCTGGATGCAAACCTTGCACCAGCAAATTAGGAACAACTAAGTGATACGCCAGTTGATCATAAAGCCACTGAGGATGAGCGGCCGATAGGCTGTGAATAAAAAATACCAAAATGGAAACACTACAGAAAATTTTATCCATGAACGTCAAAGATCTTAACAGTGGAAGAATTGGGATGGCTAAAATTTTAATTCGGTTGGTAAAAAATAAATAAAAACCATAGATAAATAAACCAACACTCGGAATAAATTTAAGACTGTAAAAATTCAAATTCGCTGGCAAAAGTTCTAATCCAATCTGATATGCGCCACCCAGAACAGGGACTAAAAGCCAGCACCATAGAAAAACTAAATACCGAGATTCCTTGCCAAAATTAAAGCGTCTTAAAAATAATTCCAGTAAAAAAAACCCAGGAATCTGCCAAAAAAGCACAATAATTACTGCCGCAAAAGCCGTAAAAATGGGTGGCTGGGAATTTAAAAAATTTAATTCAAACATATATTTCTTTTTTAGATATTTTTTGAAGAATTATTTCGGCCGTGTGTCTGACAACTTGAAAGGTGCTAATTAGACAATCTTTTGCGGTTTTTTCGGTGTCGGAGTGGTTACTTGCAAACATGGCAATTAATGCATTACGCTGCAAGCCGAATATTTTTGCGCGCGTTAGTGACGTTCCACCGAAAAAACTTTCGTACTCAGCCTGGGACATCAAGGCAACTTTTTGAAGTGGAATATCCTGCACGGACAAATATTTTTCGGAGCTCAAAGAGGCTTTTTTGTTAAAGGGGCAAACCATTTGACACAAATCACAACCGTACCAAAAATATTTCAAGTGCTTCCAAAATTCAAAAGGAATAGGGCCTCTGTTTTCTATTGTCCAGTACGAAAGACATAAATTGGAATCAAGCTGGTAATCTTGATTTAAAGCGCCTGTGGGACAATGCACTTGGCAACGCTTGCAGGTTCCGCATCCGGATTTTCCGTTTATAACACTTTTATTTTCTCGCCAATCAGAGTCAGTAACAAGGGTGCCGAGTAAGAAATAGCTTCCAAGATGCGCGTGTATAAAACACGTGTTTTTGCCGATAAATCCCGCCTGTGTTTTACGTGCAAGCGCCCGTTCCAAGACAGGTTTTGTATCAACACAAACCACAAAGTTTCGAACTAGCCCTAAATGTTTTAATTGCTCGGCAATCTTTGACAGCTTTTGATTTAGAAGTTTGTGGTAATCGGTTATCAAGGCATACTGGGCGATTTGCGGCGAGTTTATTCGCGATTTTTTTAAACCTCGATTGTAATTTAAACCAAAAACAAAAGCCGAGGTGGCTTCGGGAAAAAATTTTTTTGGTGCAAAACGAAGTTCGGTATTTTTTTCTAAAAAACTCATAGAGGCATGTTTTTTGTCAGAAATCCAATTTGAAAAAACTGTTTTTTCAGAACTCAGATCTAAATCACAACTTCCAAAAAAAGACAGACCATTTTCTTTTGCCAGATTTTCAAAACTTTGATTTTGAAACGTCATTTTCCAACTACAGTTGTAGCTCGCGTAAAAAAATGCTTCACATCGTTCTCGTCGATATTCAGAGCCGGCGTAATGGATAAAGTCTGGCCGGTTTTTCCGGACGGCAAAACAAGAATTTTTTTGCTGCGCAGTCGATCCATTAAGAACGCCGCATGACCCGGTTTAGAAAAATGCACTCCTAACATCAAACCTTCGCCGTCAATGGAGGTAAAATATGGGTCGTTTTTAAAATACTCCAATAAAATTGCTTTTATCTTTGCCGCTTTGTCTTGGACCTTCGAAAATATTTGCGATTTTTCTATTTCACAGAGATTTAAAAATGCCAATTCACAGCTTAAAGGATGACCAAAGAATGTCCCCGTATGCAAGGCTTCGCCCTCGCTTTCAGGCCAGGAATTCATAACCTCGCCCGTGCCAAAACAAGCAGAAATCGGCATTCCAGATCCGAGAGCTTTACCCAAACAAACTAAATCCGCAGGAACACTTCGACAGAAAAAATCTCTTCCAGTTCTGCCAAATCCCACCAGTACTTCGTCGAAAATGAGCAAGGCTGAATTTTTTTGTGTTACCGAAAGTAGGTCTTGCAACCAATCGGAGGGAGGCAAACGTACTCCGGCGCGACCTTGAATTGGCTCAACTAAAATGGCTGCGAAGTTATTTTTTAAGTTCATTGCGATCTGTTTTTCTAGAGTTTCCTTATCTATGCCGTAGGGAAGCCGAAGTATATTTGTTTCCTGGCCGCCATTTAACCACCAACTTGCAAAAGGTTTGCGAAAATCTTCTCGCGAAGTGGTTGGCAAAACTCCTAAGTCAAGTCCATGATAGGCCTCGTCAAAAACCACAAACCCAGATTTTTTTGTGTGCAGGATGGCGGTTTTTAAAGCTAGTTCTACGGCTTGGCCACCGGTGACAGCAAGAGATCCTTTCTGCAAATGATTCGGTAAAAAACTCTTTAGTTTATTTAAAAGTTTTATTTTACTAAGTGACGGGTAAACGTCTCCCATACCATGGGTGATGCCAGGGAAAATTTTTGCGAAATTTGTGACGAAGTAATCTTTAAAAAAATCGGGATTATGCCCGAAAGGTAAAGCTCCAAAACCAGCACAAAGATCCAGGTACGCATTACCTTCCACGTCGAAGACAAAACTTCCGCTCGCCTTGTGAAACACAAGTTTAGAGTCTTGGGGGAGATAAGTAGAATCCGGGCTTTCTATAAGCTTTAAATTCTGAAGCAAACTGTCGTTATCGGGAAAGTTAGACACCTTTGGCCCTCGGATTCCAAATATATTTGTGAATTTGAATTTGCATCCGAAGTTTATCATTTTTTTGTGCAAGCAGCCAGTCGGTTAAATCTTTGGGCTGCACTATCCCAAAAGCAGGCGAAAAAAGAAGTTGAAATTTTTTGTCGAGATCGTATTTTTGGATGACTTGTATTGCCCATAAAAAATCATCGTGCGCAGCAATCACAAACTTAATTTCATCGGTAGGCTTTAAAAACTGCAAATTTTCGTACCGGTTTTTTTCGCTCATTAAACTTGCCGGACATTTTAAGTCCATAATGATATGAACTTTTTGAGGCAGATTTTCAATTGATTCCGAGCCTCCAGTTTCAATAAGCACCCTGTAGCCTTTTTCGATAAGCTGATTCATCAAAGTTAGTGATTCAACTTGGGCCAATGGTTCACCACCCGTTAGTTCAACCAAGTTGCACTTTAATGTTTCAACACGATCGATAATTTCTGGGATACTTAGTGCGTCACCCCCCGTAAAACCATAGGCTGTATCACACCATCGGCAGCGCAATGGACAACCCGTTAGACGAATAAAAGTACACGGCCAACCCACAAAGGAACTTTCACCTTGGATACTTTTATAAATTTCAGTAATTTGAAGTTGGTTGATCACATGGTCCTGGTTAGTTTTTTGCGGTGCAAAGTCTATTGATCTGACTATTAATATTAAATTGAGAAAAATGTCTACTAAAACAACAATTAAACCAAGATTTTACATTAATTCACTAGATGTCTGGAAAACCAGCTTAGCCTGTTACAGGTCTAAGTTTAAACAATTTGCGCCATGGATGGTCTTATTTTTAATTCTGCCAATTTTTCTAGGTTCGATTTTGAGTTGGAGGCAAAGTGAAATCCAGGTCGAAAAACTTTATACCTTAAATTCCAAGGCCGGCTTAAACGAAATCATCGACTGGTGTTTTGTGGTTGTTGGCGATTGGGCGAGAGGGCATTTTATGTACTATCTCGGTATGTTTTTATGTGTGAGCTTTGGGTATACGTTTATCACGCGTATTTTTTTGGATTATTTTCTTTGTGAAAGGCAAAAGATAATTGTTTTATTTTTAAAAAGCGGACGGGATTATTTGCGGCTTATTTTGCCAAGTTTAATTGTTGGTTTTTTGATGCTTGTTTTTTGTAGTCCTATTTTGCCTTTATTTATGGCTTGTTTAATTTTGATGGCTTACGTAAGTGTTCATGCTTTTATTTTTGGAGAATCGGGGCGCAATCCATTGCGCTTTTTCTTCGCGAATTTATTTTTAAGGTTTTTAGACCAAACTCAAGTTAGAAAATTGGATTTCTTTTTTATGTCCTTTTCAACTATTGGAATGGGTTTAGTGTTGTTTTATGGTCTAGAGTCTTTGTTGCTGGGATTTAAGTCTTATGAATCGACTGCATTGATATTTTCTGGGCTTAAAATTAAATCTGCTGTTGGAATTAGTTTTTATGCCCTTATTATCGATGCACTGGAAGCCATGGGCTTGGGTTTGGTTTTAAGTTATTTTGCCGTTGTAACCACCTCTGCTTTTTTCAAGTCTCAAGTGGCTAAAGTACTAATCTAAGTTATTTTTTTTACGACTTTTATAACAACCGTTTACTTGTAAATAATCAAGTAACTTACCAATTCTTTTCAGCTTCGCAAATTTAAGCTAGAATGGTTAAACTGATTATTCTTTTATTGATTACGAAAACTTATGAAAATATTATTCTTAACAATTATCTTTCATTTTTGTCTAAGAACTGTGACTTGTGCTGCCAATTCTGATTCGCGCGAGTATTTCCTTTTGCGCTCGGGAAAGCAAATCTTAGGACGAGATTCCCTCCAGTCTAAATCGACAATTATAGGAATTGAAACGGATGTCGTTTATCCATTCCTAAAAAGGTTGCAAATTTCTTATGATATGTCGCCGAAGGTTACCAATGACTCGGTCTTTGGGACGGAAAGTATTAGTTGGACCCGGGCCACCGTCGGAAAGCCGTTTCTTAAAGTTTTTCAAAATAGTTCTGTTGAGCTTACGCCCAAATACCGTCTGACCAATTATCGAAGCAATCTCATTAGTGTGGTCGATGATCAAGAAGTTGGAATTGCAAATTTGGATATCGTAAATTGCAACAGCATTATGGCAGAAATTGGTTTTGAAAAACGCTGGGGCA
Source organism: bacterium (assembly GCA_043757325.1). Lineage (GTDB taxonomy): Bacteria > Bdellovibrionota_B > Oligoflexia > Oligoflexales > RGVZ01 > JAYVPO01. Next base: position 5,566 of record JAYVPO010000078.1, on the reverse strand, counting down.
ATAATTGGCTTAGAATTTTTTATAGCTATGGAATGACCGCATTGCCAAAAAACGTTATCAAAGTTGCTGAACACCAAGGGGGAGTTCATTATTATCTCGCACCTTTTTCTACCGGCTCCCACTTTTCTGCGCTTATTAATTTTTTTGCCGAGACCGATAGTTTTGAATTTAAAATGCCATCCGATGAAGATGAGACGCTAGATGTAAAACTTCGTGGCAAAACGATATTTCTCGGTGTAGGGTTGGGTTTTTCTTTTTAGAGTCACTTGAGAAGTTACAGAAATTTTGGACACCACGCTCTATCGATTCCGATCAATTCCACCTGGCCTGAGTAGCAAATAATTTTTTATGACTTGTTGGAGATAAAAACAGTTGCTGATATGTTGGAAAAGCGACCAAAGCAGACGAACGTGATATGGGAGCAAGAAGTCTGCAAATGCGTGGATAAACCAATATCAAAAATTAAAGCGCTTGCAGACTTAGTCGTTAGGATTTACATGGGAAATAGGCTTCTAAAACAGTCTTATTATAATAGTGTCGTTAGTTTTGTTGTAAAGTTTTTACTTGTTATACATGTAACGAACTCTTTCAGTGCACCCCTAGTTCAAAAAGATTTAATCATTCGCAATGCTATGATTGTAGATGTGACCGGGAAACAAAGTAATCGCAAGGCCAGCATCAAAATTTCCAATGGTGTCATAAAGAAAATTCACGATGCAATTATTAGTGATGGCAGTCGAGAGATAGATGTTAAGGGGGCTTGGGTCTTGCCAGGCCTAATTGATGCACACGTTCATCTCAGATCGGTTCCAGGTTCTTTTTTCCGTAACGACAATGAACAAACATATTGGGAACTTTTTGATTATCATTTGAAGGCCTACCTTGCAGCTGGGGTTACGACGATTTTGGACGCAGCTGCTCCCGAAGACCTGATTAAGAGACTAAAATCCTATGAGGCGGATAAAAAAGCCATGCCTAGGGTTCTTTATTTAGCGCCGTTTTTGACACCGGAAAATGGTTATTTTAGTTCGGAGGAAATGAGGTCTCAAAAGTATTCGAAACTTTGGCCCGTAATAAAAACACGAGAAGATATTCATCGGGCAATGGAACAAGCAACACAATACCATCCTACTGGAATTAAACTTACTTTAGAAAGTGGATTTGGCCCGTTTAATGTCTGGAAAATTTTTGACGAGAACACGAGAAATTACATTTCGCAACAATCTTTCTCACGCAAGTTTCCTTTGTTTATCCACAGTATGAACGAAAAAATGCATAAAATTGCTTTAAGTATGAAACCCCGTGCATTGATGCACGCAGGATATTCGACAGATCAACCTTCAGATTCATTTCTGGAAGAGCTTAAAAAATCTGGAGTATTCGTAGTCAGCACTCTTTCCATTGAAGATTCGACACTTATTAAGTGGGACAAACATCGGCTTGAGATCAAAACTGTGAAAGAACTGACGCCGAAAATAGAGCTGGAAACTGCCCGAGACGATAAAGCATGGGACTTTGCATTTCAAACCACGACAGACATAAGTACACCAACCTGGATTCCGCGATTTCTTTCAAGAATTTTCGGCGGATTTTTTATTAGTGAAAATATCATAAAAAATCGCCTCAGTTACTCGCAACTCGCTGTCCGAAAAATGTTTAAAGCAGGAGTTCCAATTGTCATGGGTACAGATTCTGGTTGTTGGCCGATTTTACCACAGATATTTCACGGCTCGACATCTCTTAGAGAGTTGGAACTTCTAGTAGATTCTGGATTGACACCATTTTCTGCAATTCAGGCTGCGACTATAAACGCCGCACACATGCTTCAGTTAGACAATCTCATCGGAACCGTCGACGAGGGAAAAAGAGCGGATCTTATTATTTTGGATGATGACCCACTCCAAGATATTCATAACCTGCGAAATACAAAATGGGTGGTCAAAGAAGGCATCATACATAGCCCTGAAACGTGGTTAAAAATTGAAAATACTGAGGAATAACTTTTATGAGTAAACGCTCACATACGTTAGGATTTGAAATAAAAAATTATTTTATTTTTTGAACAATCTGCGATGATCGGGCTCCCTGTCTTTCAGGTAAAAATCCAAATCTTTTCCATAGTTTACTATCAGCTAATACGGCTCGTGAAAGTTTACTTTGCATGTGCATAAAGTTCTTCATGATCTGACACACAGTATTGCCAGCAATTTTATGATGCGCGGCGGTGATATCAAACAAACTTCAAAAACTTTTAGGGCATTCGACAAAGAAAATGAGTGAACGATACGCCCATCTTTCACCAGAGCATCTCAACGACGCCGCAAGTATTCCAGATTTTGCAACAAAAGATTCGGCGAATGTGCTGGCGTTTGCAAAGTCGGGTTGACAAAAAGTTAACAAAGGATTTTAAAAGAGTTGATTTAATTAATAATTTCGATGGGTTAATTCGGTCTGGCGGAGAGGTATGGAGACTCAATGTCGAATTTTTAAGTTTCCGAAAAGATTGAGAAATAATTGATATCATAAAACAATTGCACCTTTCGATTCCGCGGCATTACTTTTGGCTATTGTTAACATCTCGCGATGTGCTTGACAAAAAGTTAATAAAACACGCGTTGGTTTTCTTTGTCTCCGTTTTTGCCCAAGTTACTGATGATGAAAATTATGCTATAATCGCGTTGTGGTAAAAAATGCTAGTTAAATAAAATCAGGATTAATTGTTATGGGTAATACTGCAAGGATTGAAATTAATCCAACCATCATGTTGGGAAGACCTGTTATTAAAGGCACCCGAATTACTGTGGAACTTATCATCCGAAAGCTTGGCGAAGGCGCAACTATGGAGAGCATTTTAGACGGCTACCCGAAACTTACTAGAGATGATATTCAAGCAGCGCTTACCTACGCTGCTGAATCGTTGTCGCACGAAGAAACGATGCCGGTAGCTTTGAAAGCATGACCGTTAAATTTTTAGCTGACGAATCCTGTGATTTTGCGGTGGTGCGTGCTCTAAGAGCTGCTTCTTTTGAAGTCGTAACCGTCTCCGAAATTGCGCCAGGTTCGCCGGATGCCGACGTGATTATATTGGCATTGAAGTTTAATTGCATTTTACTTACGGAAGATCGAGATTTCGGCGAACTGGTATTTGCGCATGAACAAAATCATGGTGGAATCATTTTAATTCGCTTTCCCTCAACCTATCGTGATTTAATGGCGGCTGTAATTTGTAAGTTAGTTCAAGACAAAGGTGAAGATTTAACAGGATGTTTCATCGTCGTGAGTCCGTCAAAAATCCGAATTAATAAAAAATTATGAATCTCGATTTTTTTTGTTCTACACAATTCTGAAAGACTATTTAGAATTCCCGCACGCGCAACATATAATTGATGGATTGATCATATCCCGGTGCTGTCAGCTTGTCCTTTAGTGACGATTAAAATAGCTGAAAAACTTTAGATTTTATTTCAATTCCGATACGTTAGGATTTGAAATAAAAAATTATTTTATTTTTTGAACAATCTGCGATGATCGGTCATCCCTGTCTTTCAGATAAAAATTCAAATCTTTTCCATAGTTTACTATCAGCTAATACGGCTCGTAAAAGTTTACTTTGGATGTGCATAAAATTTTTCATGATCTGACACACAGCATTGCCAGCAATTTTATGATGCGCGGCGGTGAAATCTAACAAACTTCAAAAACTTTTAGGGCATGCGACAAAGCAAATGAGTGAGCGATACCCCCATCTTTCTACAGAGAATCTCAAAGACGCCACAAGTATTCTAGATTTTGCAACAAAAGATTCGGCAAAAGTGTTGGCGTTCGCAAAGTCAGGTTGACAAAAAGTTGACAAAAGATTTTCAAACAGTCTTTTTAATTAATGTTTTCAATTTGTTACGTCGGTTTAGCAGAGAGGGAGGGAGACTTAATGTCGAATTTTTAAGTTTCCGAAAAGATTAAGAAATAATTGCTATCATTAAAACAATTGCGGCTTTTAATTCCACTGCATTACTTTTGACATTTGTTAGTTTCCCGCGATCAGGTTGACAAAAAGTTAACAAAAAATGTCGCTATAACGGCCATTCAATTTAATATTTTTGATTTCATCATTATGTTATCATATATAATGTCTAATCCATGCCAGGGTAATTTTCATGACTGCTGTTTTAAAATCAGGACCGACAGAAGCTGACCTTATTAAAGGTTACGAGCACATTGTTATTAGAGACGGATACATGGGTGGTAAGCCCGCGCTTTTAGAAAAAAGAATCGCAATCAATCTAATTTTAGAAGCTTTGTCTCAAGGAATGAGCATTCAAGAAGTTTGGGATACTTATTCAGTGCCCGCGGAATGCGTGCTGGAAATTTTGCGTTATGCCGCGGAAATTACGAGCCACAGGCAATGTGGCTAATCGACGAAAACCTCCACATTCAACTTCACAAAACACTTGCTGAATTAGGTGTAAAAGCTCAGACCGTCAGCTTTGCCGGCTTATCTGGCCTCGATAACGGCATATTAACAAGGAAAGCTTTTGAGTTTGGTTTTCGTTGTATATTGACACAAGACAAAGATTTCCCGAAAGACGCTGCAAGAGCTCTGAGAGAAACGCCAGAAATGGCTGTAGTGATCATCAAACTTGCGCAAACTCCAGCCAAAACTTATTTAGAACGATTTAAAGAACTTTGGTGGCAATCCTCGATCGCTCCAATTCAGGGGAAAGTTACTGAATGGGGCTAATGTTTTTATAAAAATACGTATTTTTGCACCTTTTCGGAAGCTTATTTCACGGGTAAAATACGCCCACCATTTTTTGAATATTTATCAAAAGTTACGCAGGTATTTTGTTGACAAAATGTTGCGAAATATTCTGGATTATTTCCAGCTTGTGAAGAGCCAAAAATCGATTTGGATGCAGTGTCTAAACAGTACTTTTTGATTTCATCCTTCTTGTTTTTATTGCCTGCCAAAACTCCACAGAAACAGGACATGACGATGCAATCATCATTAGATTTACAATTTTGTAAATCCTTCGGTATTTTTGCGAATCCTGGGATTGAGAAAAAGAAAAAAAGCAAAATTAATTTCATATTGATAATATTACCATGACTAAGGCCTGCCTCAACACCATGCAGTGAGAATTGCACCGTCGCTGACAATTCTATTGTCTCGAAACCCGACTTAAATCTGGCTTTCTTTCTTCCAAGTATTTATCTAAGTCTTTGCCGTAAGTTACGATAAGTTCATACGGCTCATGAAAATTCACTTTGCACTTGCATAATATTCGGCAATCAACGCCTTTAAAAAATTGTCGGATCTTCTTTCGCGCGTGATCAAGCCGGTCTTGGAGTGAATCTTTACTGATACCAAGCTTTTCTGTAATTTCCGCTTTTGTTTCGGACTCGTCTTTCATGTAGCAAAGTTTCACGGCTTCGCACTGCGCGTCGGTGAGCAATTTAAGGCATTTATTACCTGACTTTTCCTAAATTTTTCTCACTACAAATGTAACTCGTTAAAATCATTTGACTTACCTTCAAAAAACCCTCATTGTAGTGAGATTATTCTTCT
>JAYVPO010000077.1:0-2168 GCA_043757325.1 bacterium | reverse complement strand
TGTTTGCTGCCTTTGGCTTTTTGATTGTTGGTTTTTTTTCAACAGTGCAGATTAAACTTTTGGGACGAGGTTTTACTCCCTCTGATCTGGCGTTGCTGACCAGCTTATCTACCGCATTGTCCTTGATCATTGACATGCCCACTTCGGCCATAGCCGACCGCATCGGGCATAAATTTAGCGTGGCATTGAGTTTTCTAATCTTCACAATTGGGTTTCTCATTCCCGTATTTAATCCTTCAGCCCACGCTCTAGCGGCTGCTTTTCTTTTTGCAATAGTGGCCGAAGCAGTTTTGTCAGGCGCACTGGATGCTTGGGCTGCTGACATTTCGGCGCAAGAAAAAATATTAAACAAACATTTTATGATTTTTGATCAGGCCCAAAGAACTGGAATGATGTTGGGAGGCGTGCTGGTAACCGGTCTCATCACTCTCATGGGCGACCCAGTGCAGGGATCATGGGCAGTCTATGCGGTTATTTCTAGTTTTATTTTTTTGTTTGTGCTTCGGATTCCTCGAGGAATTCACGATCACCAGGCCCATGCTGCATCCTCGTCAAAATGGAAGGTCCTCTTTGAGAGTTTAAATTCTCCGCTTTTAAAAGTTTTATTATTTGGAACCTTTATTTTTGGCTGCGCTGAGGGCTCTATTGAATCGGCATTTTGGGCACACATGAACGAAAAAGGATTTTCTAACGCTTTAAAAATTGGAACTTTTGCTTCGACATTGAGTCTTGCAAGGTTTAGCGGACTTTGGCTGTGGAAAAAAACTCGCTTTACCGAGTCGCCTTATCTGCCGTTTTTGTCTCTTCTCGGATCAGGATTGCTCGTGCTGCTCTTCTCGAAAGTTGATTCGATTTGGATGGCTATCCCTATTTGGTGGACTCGAATCGCGCTCGTTGCCGCTTATTTTTCGGCGCAACGCGCCCTCATTCAGCGCCTGCAAAAACGGCTAGGTTGGAAAGCCACCGTTTCAAGCATTGCCAGTAGCGCTTCGGCACTTGGGAGTATCTTTTTTTGCGGAGTCATAGGCATTCTTGGAAAGGCTAATCCTTTGATTTCGGCTCCTCGCAATGTTTTATTTTACGGCGGATTTATTTATCTTATGTCTTCTGGAATTTTTTATATTTTGGCGAGGCGACAACAAAGTTTGTCTCGAGTTTAATAGATCACATTCATTATTTTTAAAGCAGTTTGAGTAGATCTTTTTCTATATCAAAAGGATTAGTCGTCGATGCGTAGCGATCACACACTTTGCCTTTTTTATCGACCAAAAATTTCGTGAAGTTCCACTTAATAGCTTCTGAACCAAGTAGTCCCTTGGCTGACGATTTTAAATGCGCGTAAAGTGGGTGAGTTTGAGGTCCGTTTACGTCGACTTTTGAAAACATCGGAAATGTAACGTGAAATTTTGAGCTACAAAATTCGGCAATTTCTTGGTTAGTTCCTGATTCTTGATTACCAAATTGATTGCAAGGAAATCCTAAAACCACAAGTCCTTGTGATCTATGTTTTTGGTACAATTTCTCTAAGTCCACATATTGGGGAGTAAACCCACAGGCGCTGGCAACATTTACGATCAGCATCACTTGATCTTTATAGATTTCAAGTTTTGTTTTTTTCTCGTCGAGAGTTGTGACTTCGATATCGTAAATTGAATTTTCCATGTAATGGATTCTAGCACATTAAAAAGGACGGCCTCCATTAATTGAAACAATAGAATCTCTTTCATAAGCCCCTTGAGTTACGTCGAGATGCCCACTTGCAATGACTGCCCCACGATCGTCTTGAACTTTGATAGTCCCTTTGCAGTAAAAGCGAGTGCTTCCTGTAAGCGAAGCTGTGGTAGCTGAGTAAGTCATGCTTTGACTGGGCTTTAGAATGAGCCAGCCGGTTGCATCCTGTGTAGATCCATCACTTGAACCAACAAAACTCATGGCAAGGGCTAACGAAGTGGAATTTAAATGTTGAAAGCCAGCATTAATTATAGAAACTTTCTGATCCAAGTTTGAAACATTCATTACCGTTACGGTACAGTATCCAGCTGGAGTGCCTCCAAATTCTACATTTTGCATAAAAAAAACGTTGCGTTCTGAATGAGCAAATTGCGACGACAAGATCATTCCAATAATGACTAATTTAAGCCCAACCCGGATTAAAAACTTATTTGGGG
>JAYVPO010000076.1:0-8024 GCA_043757325.1 bacterium | reverse complement strand
ACAAATTCTGTAGTCGGACGTTCGTAAATTTCTTCCGGTGTTCCAACTTGTTCGACCACTCCATTGTTTAAAACGGCGATTCGGTCGGATAAATGCATTGCTTCTTCTTGGTCGTGTGTCACAAATATAAAAGTAATGCCAAGTTGACGCTGTAATGCACGGAGTTCGAATTGCATTTGCTTTCGAAGCTGCAAATCCAAGGCGGAAAGACATTCGTCTAGAAGTAAAACTTCGGGGCGATTAACTATTGCCCGCGCCAAACCGACGCGCTGCTGCTGACCACCAGATAATGAGGTCACACGTCTTTGAGCAAAGCTATGCATTTTCACAAGTTCTAAAGCCTCATCCACCGCAAATTTTGTATCAGACCCACTTCGACCACGCATTTTAGGGCCAAAAGCCACGTTTTCCCAAACTGATAAATGCGGAAATAAAGCATAGTTTTGAAAAACAATGTTAAACGGCCTTTTTTCGGGAGCAAGGTTTTTGATCGACTGGCCATCGAGTGTGATATCACCCGTTGCAATATTCTCGAATCCTGCCAGTATACGAAGCAAGGTTGTTTTGCCGCAGCCACTTGGACCGAGAAGAGAGAAAAATTCGCCTTTTTGAATATCGATAGAAACATTCTTAAGTGCTTCTTGGACTCCAAAACTTTTGTTAACCTCGATAATTCTAAGCATCACACCTTCGGAAAGAAAGATTATGTTCGATATTTATATGTTTCTAAAAGTTAGCACAAGATTGTTTTTGGTGTTTGGCTTAAATCTTTTTATTTTGTCGTGTCAATGCCAGAAATCCTCAGGGGTAAATACCTCGACCCAGTTAAGCACCGACGACGAGAAGAATGTTAATTTATTTATCTGGTCGGAATTCACCTCCCCTGATGTTCTCCGTGATTTTAAAAACCAAACGGGCATAACTGTAAATGAGTCGAATTTTTCTGCCGATGAAGAACTTCTGGCCAAGCTTCAAGCAGGAGCGACTGGCTACGATATTGTCATACCTTCGGATTTCATGACAACCATAATGATTAAACTTAATTTGCTGCAAAAATTAGATAAGTCGCTTATTCCAAATGCGCAAGATATTTTGCCGGAATTAATAAATTTGGATTTTGATCCCGGAAATATTTATTCTCTGCCTTATTCTTGGGCGGTTACGGGTTTTGCTTATTCAAATGAAGTTTTCAAAACTCCAGTTACCGGCTGGAAAGATTTATTTTCGCGACCCGAAGCCAAAAATAAAGTGTCTTTACTTGACGACACTAGAGATACAATCGGGGTAGCCTTAATTTTAAATAAACAGTCGATTGATACGGTTAACCCACAGCATTTAGCCAAAGCAAAAAGCGATTTAATTGCTTTAAAATCCACGGTAAAATCTTTTAACTCCACTCCGATGCAAAGTCTTTTGTCGGGTGAAGTTGTGGCAGCCCAGATTTATTCTAACGAGGGATTTTTAGCCCGTGAAAAATCAGGTCAAAAATTTGAATTTGTTTTTCCAAGCGAGGGAGCCATCCTTGGGATAGATAACTTCGCAATTCCCGCAACAGCAAGAAATCCTAAGGGCGCACATAAGTTAATTAATTTTTTGCTTGGGAAAGCAGCTCACGTTCAATTTGTAAACCGGATGTTTGCGGGGCCCGTGTTATCTGGCATAGGGGATTTGTTAAGTCCGCAACTTAAAGCCAATTCCGTTTTGACCGATTTTAAAGGCTTATCAAAAAAGGCACTGATGAAACATGATCTTGGCGAGGGTGCGAAACTTTACGACCGCGTATGGACGGAAGTAAAAGCTTCACGCTGATTTTTTCTCTTTGTCGTCTGGTTCCACCAATGCTCGCGCATAGGAGTTGTTGCGCATTTTACCGGACACTGAAATAGCCGCCAATTCGCTATCGATTGGAATGCGCATGCCACCAATATGAATCTTGCAATTTAATGAAAGAATGCCTTGGGCTATGAGCTTAGCTTCAGGATCGTAAACAAGCTTATGTTTAAGAGTTTCGATTCTTTTTTCAAGACGTTCGATAATTTTTCTTTGTTTAACTGTTTTTGGGTGCAGAATTTTTTTCAACTCCGCCATTTTTTTTGAAAGTTGATCCGGTCTTTTGCTTAAAAGTTCACGAAAATCCGCGTAGTCTCGTTTGAAATTTTTTTGAATTTTTTCTAATCTTCTGGTGAAAATATAAATGCCGATTTCAAATTTAAAATCGATGCCAAGATTTATTTCGGTTAGGACACCTTTGGAAAAGCCCACATCTCCTGCTACGAGCTGTTTTCTTGTCGCAAAATACCCGCCACCTAAAATACCAGTCGGACTTACAGTGGCGATGGAAGATCCAGCGATAACATGAGAGTTAATTATAGACTTTTGGGCGCGTACATCGCCTCCTGCCTGGATGCGTGAATTTTCAATAAAGTCTGCGGATATATTCATATGGGCTTTTATTCGTCCGGTTTCGCCGGTTAAAATGCCTTGACTTACAATGATCGAATCGCCCGAGATCACTGTGCCTCCAAGTACACCACCATGAATAGTGATAGGTCCCGTTGCTTCGACAATTGCTCCGGTGTCAACACTTCCACTAATTTCAATCGGCCCATCAAAACGTAAGTTGCCAGAAACCAAATTGACATCACCTTTGTGAACGAGGGTTTTTTGGATGGAAATCGTTAAATCTTGAATAACGGGCACACCCATTATGGTTGCCACAAAAATTCCCGGTGTTGTTTCTTTGACGCCTTCTTCTAATTTCACCAATATGGGTTCAGGACTGGGCGGCAGTACGGGCTGGTTATGCACATCAGTTCCGTTTACTTCCGCAACCTTATAACGCATCTCGCAAATAACTTCATTGGGTATAACGCTAGACTTTACCTGCTGATCGCGTAAAGAAAGTTTTTCTAAATTCGCGCCGGTGGTTTTCTCATTAAAGACACTATAGAGATACGGGTCTTTTTTTGCTGAACCGACAATGCCTTCAGCAATAATCATCCCGGTAAGATCTTTTTTTTGATCGATGGCCGCTTGGATATCTTGTAGGTTTTTTTGCCCAATGCCAAATTTTATGCCAAAGTCTTCGGCATTTTTTTTAATGATCTGTGAAGTGAGTTTAAGATCGACCTTTTCATAAAGTCCGGTATCAAATCCGGTAATTTCCGCTTTCATTTTGTCGTTTGTGATTTTGAATTTGCACATGGCAACAGCAACCGCTGCTGCGATTTTTTCTTGTACAACAATCGTTCTTCCAACCGCAGCCAGGGCCATAAGTGGCATACCCGGGCCTACTCGTTCCGGCCCAGAAAGAGCAGATTTAATGTATTTTATCACGTCGTTTTTTAGAATGTGAAAGCTTGCCGAGGTTTCTTTTGCAAGTTTTCTTTCAGCGGTCTGGACGTTAGTTAAGAACTCATCAAAACGCGTAGGGGTTTCTTGGAAATATTTCAGGTCGTGTATAACGGCCACAATTTGAAGGGTGTTTTTGAAGGGTAAAAGTACAAAAGGCTTATCAGTCTTGGCCTGAGCTAATAGATCTTTTTGCAATAAGATCGCCAGCTTTTCAATTTTCTCTCCGGCGATGCATTTTTGATATACATAAAAAGACGAGACTGGAGCCGCTTTATCGTTTCCCCCAAGGCGCTTAATCTCTTCGTCAATAAAAAGTCTAAAAACGGGGTACTGCCATTGTTTGTAGGCATCACCTTGAGGTTGGAAAGTAACTGAAAACGGGTTTTCTGGTGAGTCGGACTTTTCTACGATGAGACCGGGAAATGTGGGGAGTCCTGCTACTAGTGACATGAGAATGGGAAAAGTTTCAGGGAGGTCGGCTTTTCTTAAAGCCTGCCATACAAGTGCAAAGTCGTTTTCAAAGGTTACGATCGACTTGATGCCTGCTTGGGCTTGAATAAGTTTTAGTTTTTCGACCCCACGGGCAAAAATTTCTTTGGGAGCAATTTCTGCGGCCATCGCGTCTTTTTTGCAAAATTCGGCCCGCACTCTTAGTAAAGCAGAAGAATAAAAAATTTTTAATTTAGATTCTGACACCGAACATGCAACCTCTGGTCAAAGTATCGGGAAAAAAGATGATTTTTTAAGCAGAATTTAATTCTTTCAGTGTAACTACTTGAAATTTAATCTAAAATTTTGAGGCCAGTTGACCGCAGCCGCCTAAAATGTCTTGACCTTTACTGTAACGGATCATTGTTCTAAGGCCGTTGTCGTATAGGATTTTTCGAAATTCCTGGATTTTTTCTTGACCGGAACCAGTTAATCGAGAAGGTTCGATTGGATTGAGCGGGATTAGATTAATTTTTACATTCATCCCTGCTAAAATTTTAACAAGTTCCAAAGCATGAAGTGGAGAATCATTAACGTTAGAGATTAAAGTGTACTGGATTAAAATTCCTGTAGTTGAAACAGCTTTTAAAAAACTAAGGACAGTGTGTAACGGGAATATTTTGTTAATGGGAAGAATTTTTGATCTTTCAATTTCGAACGGAGAATGGACGGAGAGCGCAAGAGCTGCGTCGGGATGGATTTGCAACAATGATTTTAGACCATCTAAATGACCAGCGGTGGAAATAGAAATCTTTTTTTTGCTAAGATTAAATCCAAATGGATCGGTTAAGATAAAAAGTGCTTGCGAAACGTTTTGCACATTGTCCAGCGGTTCTCCCATTCCCATGAAGACAACGTTTGAAATTTTTTTATGATTATTTAATTGCATAAACTGCGGCCATTGGGGATGTTCCGCAATCCATTTTTGGACGCTCGAAACCTGACCTACAATTTCGGACGCGGTGAGGTTTCTTGACAGTCCCATGCGTCCGGTATGGCAAAAGACGCATCCCTGTGCGCAACCAACTTGTGATGAAACGCAAAGAGTTAAACGGGATTTCTCAGGCATCAGGACAGTTTCAATCAGAAGTTTGTCATCTAATTCAAATAGAAATTTTACACTGTCATCGTAGCCAGAAATTCTCTGGCTGGATATCTTCAATGGCTCAATATAATAATTTTGATTGAGGTGTGTTTTTAGTTTTTCTGGAAATGTGTTTTCATTTTGCCAAGGTGCGAAAGAAGTTTTTTTATAAATATTCCGAAAAAGAGTTTTGGAATGAGCTGCCGGGAACTCATACCGTGCAAAAGTACTTGTTAAGTCTTCTCTGCGGAGGTTTTGCAAATTAACCAAGTTGTTATTCGGGGAGTTCAATGGGTGCTCTTGCTGTTGAATTTATTGTTCGAGGCTTTGTTCTAACGTTTCGCGCTGAGTTCGTCAATTGTTGTCGAATTTCCTTCGCACCTAAATCCTGATCTGCAAGCTGGTAAAAAGCTTACAGGCGTTGACGACTCCAAGAATGCTGATGAATTTAGCCCAAGATTCATTTACTCTTAAATCATGAATAAAAGTTTAACCATTAAAAATTTAGGTGCGATGACACTTCAAACGCCGATTAAACTACTTGATCGCAAGCAATTTGTCAGCGATCAAGAGCGACTCTTGGTGAACCCAAGTTTTCTGGCAGACCATCCTCCAGATAGTCCTCAATCTGCGTTTGAAGTTGCGGGTCCGAGAGAGAATATATTCTTTAGTCCTAAAAATGCTATTGCAGGCATTGTCACTTGTGGTGGTCTAAGTCCCGGATTAAACGCCGTGGTTAGATCCCTTGTGGTCCAACTTTGGGAACGCTACGGATGCCGCTCGATTTTAGGTATCAAAGGTGGCTATCACGGATTAAGTCAAGCGGGTTTTCAAGATCACGTAAAATTAACACCTGCAAGCGTGGAGGATATTCATAGTCGCGGCGGAACGATATTGCGAACTTCGCGCGGAACACCGGACACAAAAGAAATGGCGGATGTTTTGGCGGACTCAAAAATTCAAATGCTTTTTGTGATTGGAGGCGATGGAACCATGCGCGGAGCTCACGCTTTAACTCAAGAATTAGAGCTTCGCGGCCACGAAATCGCCGTTGTAGGAATTCCAAAAACCATCGACAACGATATTCAATTTGTCCGCCGGACATTCGGATTTGAAACCGCAGTAGATCTAGCAAGTTCTGCTGTGCGTGCAGCTTATGTGGAAAGTTCGAGTGTGCGGCGCGGACTTGGTATTGTGAAATTAATGGGGCGAGATTCCGGTTATATTGCTGCAAATGCAACTCTTGCATCTGGCGTAGCAGATTTTTGTCTTATTCCGGAAAACGATTTTAAGTTAGAAAAATTATTTTCATCCTTGGAAGAGCGTTTGGCTGAAAAAGAGCACTCGGTCATTGTTGTGGCGGAAGGCGCCGGCCAAAAATATTTTTCAGAATTACATGAAGTCGACGCGTCGGGAAACAAGAAACTTGGCGATATTGGACTTTATTTAAAGCAAAAAGCTCAAGAGTATTTCGCCGCCAAAGAAAAAATCACCGTAAAATATATCGATCCCAGTTATATGATTCGAGCTTGCGCGGCAAATCCAGCCGATCAATTATTCTGTGCGCGTTTAGCACAGAATGCAGTGCACGCAGCTATTTGCGGCAAGACTGATTTACTGATTGGATATTGGCATGGACGCATGACCCACGTGCCGCTAGCAATTTTAGGGAGCGAAAGACAAAGAATTAACCCAAAAGGTGAGCTTTGGTTTAATGTTTTGGAGTCTACCGGCCAACCCTTGAATCTCTCGGCTTGAAAGTACGGCTAAATTTGCTATCCTGTAGCTTCTTGTGACAGGTGTTTGATTTAATGATGGGGTAGCTCAGCTGGTTAGAGCGGTGGATTCATAACTCACAGGTCGGGAGTTCAAGTCTCCCCCTCATCACCAAATTTTGAAGTCAAAAAGTTTAAAGTATTAAAATCGATAAAAGTTAAATAATAACAACAAGTTGCATAAAAGAAGTTCTTTCAGTCCATTGCGAATAAATCAGCTGAAATCATGGGAAATCACAGGATTTGCAGTATTTTGTAGTTAGTAGCCGTAGTTAGAAAATCGGGTTCTAATCAATCCATCGCAACGTCGTTTGGTTTAGAGATGTCATTACATTTTTTTTTCAGGTCGTTTTTCTCTGTGGTTGCCACTTTGATGCTGGCCCTGTAGGAATTCTAGGGAGTTTCGGAAATAAAAAACTTCTTTTGTAAATAATTTTAGATAACTAAACTAAAAGCGTTTATAAAATTTAAGCTTATAACCCACCGGAGACAACCACGGACAACCTAGCTTGACCAGATATTACCAGCATTTGGTGCACCTAGTACACTCTCGTATTTTGTAGCCGTCGGCCATAACAACCCTGCATACGAGCCTAGCATTTCTTTAGCCGCCTTAGAACTGCGCGTGGTTTGATGTTGGTAATAACTGCCGTGGCTGTTTGAATGACTGCGAACGTAATCTTCCGTAGCGCCGTCTTGCAGTGTTTTCATCGGGTTCTTGCCGATGTGAACTGTCGGCTGCGCTTTTATTATTTTAAGCATTCTGCCGGAATTATCTTGGACGAGATAAGTGAGATTTAAAGTGAGAAAATAAAGTGTTTTCGAATCGACTTTTAGACGTCGCTATTTCATGACCACTGGCTGAGGTTTTGTAGGATATAACGGTGGAATTTAACGCAGGCAATACTCTCACGGCCATTTCTGGTGGTAAAAAGCCACACCCTGGTTTTAATTTGGCAAGGGGCGCGGATCTCTCTAAATATGATCCTGTAGATAACGGAGGCGAGTTTTTTATCCGCATATTGGCCAAGTTGCGTACCGGAATAGGAAAGTCCGCAAAAAATTGTAGGTACAGGTGTAAATTTTACTTCAATAGCTCATCGAGTGCTCGTAGGACCGAGGGCATTTTTTCTGCACGAAGAAGAACAGATGTGTCTTTTTTAATATTAACTTCATACTGCTTAAGATTTTTTAAAAATGTATCAAGTGAGTCCAAAGATAAATCAGGGCTAACGCATCTTAAACCTAATGATTTCAATAGGTTTTATGTGGCATAGTTTTGGGTTTTTAAAATGCTTTCAAGGTATTGCGTATCCATTCCC
>JAYVPO010000075.1:0-2194 GCA_043757325.1 bacterium | reverse complement strand
GTGAGTTTGCTAGATGGAGAGTTGAGTATCAACACGCTTGGCTTACAGACGGAAAAGATGATGATCGGATGTATCTTCAAGGCACTTTTGCTCTTGGTACACACAAACATGCAATGCAATAATTTATCAGGATTAAAAATGAAATATTTATTAAAAAGTATTTTCTTACTCAGTATTTCTTTATGTTTTGCCGCACTCACGTCAACTGCGGACGATGGACACTTGGCCGTTGTTTCTACGCTTTCTTCTTATTCGGACATAGCAAAAAGTATCGGTGGCGCTCGAGTTGAGACAACATTTATCGCTTCTCCTAAGTTCAATCCCCACTTTATCGAACCTCGCCCAAGCGACGTTCTTAAGCTAATGAAGGCTGATCTTTTTATCCATAGTGGCTTAGATTTGGAAGTATGGAGAACTCCACTTATTGACGCTGCCGCCAAATCCGACTTGAGAGAAGGCGGGAACAGACAAGTTGATTTATCTGAGGGCATTCCTCTTTTAGAGGTGCCGTCTGGTCAAGTGAGCAGGGCTGAGGGCGATATTCATATGTTTGGTAATCCACATTTTTGGATAGATCCAAGAAACGGACTGATTATTGCAAAACATATCTCGCAGAAATTTTCTGAAATTGATCCTCCTGGAAAAGATTTTTACGAAGCGAATCTAAAAACATTTGAGACGAGACTGCGAACTAAAATGGACGAGTGGCAAAAAGCGCTCTCTGCAATCAAAGGTAAAGAGGTTCTGGGATACCATAATGAATGGCCCTATCTAATGGATTTTGCAGGATTAAAAATCTCGCGGTTTGTCGAACCAAAACCAGGAATTCCTCCTGGGCCTCAACATCTTTCTGAGCTCGAGCATTATGTAACTTCGAAAAATATCCAAGCACTAATTCAGGCGTCTTATTTCTCAAAGGAGGCAGGTGAATATCTCACAAAAAATACAGGCATTAAAGTCCTTATGCTTTGTCAAAATGTGGGCGAACTTCCACAATGCGGGGATTATATTTCTATGGTCGATTACGATATTCAAACAATTGTTAAGGCTATACATTAATGAATGAATTTTTTGATTTAATGACAAAACCCTTTCTGGCCTGTCTAATTCTGACTGGAATTCATTCCTATCTTGGCATCCACGTTATTGAGCGAGAAGTTATCTTTGTTGATTTAGCGCTCGCACAGATTGCAGCCTTGGGAAGTACGGTCGGATTTTTATTGGGATATGGTCTTCATTCTCAACAAGGTTATTTTATCTCTCTTACTTTTACCCTTGTAGGGGCTGCAGTATTTGCCGCTACAAGATTACGCAAACCGATAGTTCCTCAAGAAGCGATCATCGGGATTACGTATGCTGTGGCCGCTGCGGCGTCGGTTCTAATTTTAAGTCAGGCGGCAGAAGGGGGTGAGGAGTTGAAAGCTATTTTGGTTGGCCATCTACTTTTTGTGGACTGGTATGAGATAATTAAAATTTTGCTTATCTATACTATTGTCGGCATCATCCACGTTTGTTTCAGACGTAAGTTTTTTCTTATTTCGCAAAATCCTGAAGCTGCATTTGCATCTGGTATGAATGTCCGAATGTGGGATTTTTTGTTTTACGCGACATTCGGCTTTGTAGTGACGAGCTCTGTCGAAGTTGCAGGCGTATTATTGGTCTTCTCATTTCTTGTTGTTCCAGCTGTTTGCGGAGCGATCCTTACGAAATCGCTTAGGGGAAAACTATTGCTTGGTTGGAGTATCGGGCTATTTTGCAGTATGATTGGAATAATTCTCTCGTACTTTTTTGATCTTCCAACTGGTGCAACGGTGGTCTGCGTATTTGGAACATTTGTACCACTTGCCGGACTATATAAAAAGTGTTTTCTTCCAGACAGATTGACTTCAATATTGGCTGAGCCTTAACTTTGGTCCTTCTTCTACAAGTAACCGGTTGAATTTTTAGGTTATGCTTTACTAGTCCAAAGGTCTGTTCAATTATCCAACGCCTTTTTAGATTTGCGTATTTCTTTCAATGTGGAACATTCACGCTAATAACAATTTATTTTTTGTGCCGGGTATTCTTCACCCTTTTGCGTAAGACACGGCGAAGATTATTGTTGGAAAACTTAGGCTGCTTTTTTGTCTGCTTTTCAAGTTTTATTTTCTTACCTGTTTGTTTTTGAATGTTCGGAGTTTTTTTAGCTAAATTT
>JAYVPO010000074.1:0-2203 GCA_043757325.1 bacterium | reverse complement strand
TCTTGTTCCGTTTTTCCCATATAGGAGACTTGCGCATACGGATTAGAACCAAAGGCCACTTTCATTCCGGCATTGATATACGCAGGTGAAGCCCAAGTATTTAATCCAACGGGATAACCAGTAGGAGGACCAAATCGGAAGAGATCTAGACCCATAGCCTTCACAGCAGCATTCATATTATTATTCACAAAAGCGATATTATCTGTGAGCGCATTTTTATTCGAATAACCAAGCGCACGAAAGATCGAAACAGTGTATTCAAAGGGTGTCTTAAATCCTTTTAAAACAGTTGTATTAGCCCAAAATTCATCATTCAAAATATAAGACTCATACATTTTGGGTAAGTCTCCCACTTCGCCATAGGCGACTACACAAGCGACCAATTGTGCGTGCGAAGGTTGTTTACCTAAGAGATGCCGGCCCAAACCTTCACAAATATGTCGTTTGGTTCCTGGTAGTTTTGCTAAGCTAACCAAAAATCTTTCTGCCTCTGCTTGTCCTGGACCAAACGTTACAGGCCCGCCAGCGAGTGGCACAAATAGGTTGGTGAAAACTTTATTACCTTGATCGTTAAAACCATTGGCAAAACCAAATGTTAAGTCGCGGGTATCCACTTCATTACGTGGACCAGTGGAATACCAGCCACTCAATACGCGAGCTGCTTCATACACTTCCGCCTGCAGATAGGGAATATGTTCTACTCCGCTTTTATCTACCCAAGGACGATTCGCCGCCCAGCCTAAGGTGTGAAGTTCGATCACTTCGCGTCCATAGTTTTCATTTATATCGTGTATGATATTTCCAGCAGAGTCTTTGATCGTTTTGGAGTTACGAATATTATCCAAATAGGAAATCATCGCCGGATGTTTGGCAGAGGCAAGCAACATATCGGCAAAGGTGCCGCACACATTTTTTCTGAGAGTCATTTCATAGTCGCTGCCTTCAAACTTAATCATGGCGCTTACGGCATCGGATATATTGAAGTGATTCATCCAAAAATCACTCAACTTTTCTCCTACGTTATAATTTTGCACCTTTAAAGCCGCGCTATATTTGCGCACCAATTGAGAGGTTTCTATTGAACCCGCATATTTAAGTTGAGGTCTATTGAAGCCATCAGAAATAGCGGTTAATCTTCTCATTTCTCTCGCGCGATCGGAGAGGCTAATCTCATAACTCTTAGGCACGAGAGAAACAGCCAAGTCAGTGGCAGGTTGATATTGCTTATTCGCATTGGCAAAACTAGCCCTAATTTCATCTGCCATAAATTTCGCGGCAAAACGACGTCCTAATAGTTGCTCTGCTTTGCGGATTTTTTCGGCAGTTAAATAACTATTAGAGTCTACTCCATACCCTAGTCGATTGATGCTGGTTAGGAATAATTGATCCATGGGAAGATCACTAGCTAAGATTTTATCTTCCAAGCCTTCCAGCGCGGTGCAAGCTTGAGAAACTGGATTTCCCAATAAGCCCATCGATATAAGTGTTAGTACAACCACTTTCTTTATTACTGCTTTTGTCTTCATATCCCCTCCGATTGATCGTTTTCTAAATTTGTTCGCTATTTTCGTCTTCTTTCATTTGCTTCAATGTGGCCTTTACCTCTTCATCTGTGCTGGTCTGATTCCTACGGCCGCTTTCCAATCTTATTTCTGTATACTCGGCGCGATCTCGAGCCATGCTTTCCCGTTGAGCCGATAAAAGTTCTGTCTTAAACGAATCGGCCTCTTTTGTTAGAACGGGCTCAACTTCCTTACTAGAGATTGAGTTGAGGGAAGCTGATCCCGTAGAACTCTTCAAAAGATTCGTGCCATTTGAATCGAGATTGGCGATCAGTTCAGGATCGGCGTCTCTCTTCACTACCAGCCACACAACCAAAGCGGTAATCACAAGAAGGTTGGCTGCTATTAGAATTTTTCTCTTATTTTTATTCCACATATCCCACCCCTTACTCCTGCATCGTCCGTTTTTTCATATTCTCTGCAGTAGAAACAAAAAAAACATAAGATAGTTGCGAAGAAAAACAAAAATCAGGAAGAGTCTTTTTTGAGACATGCCGAAAGGGACAGAAAAAAATTAATTATTATTCACAATAGTAGAGAGTCTATCGACGGAGAAAATGGACAAAAAAAAGACAGCCATCCTGGCTATCTTTTGGATCCATCCAGTAAATACTTTACTGGTGGAACCGTCACCTACCGCT
>JAYVPO010000073.1:0-2206 GCA_043757325.1 bacterium | reverse complement strand
AACTCCACCTTGGTATTCTTCAAATTGGAGTACTAAAACAGCTGGACAGGGCACAGATATCGATAATGCTTATGTTACAAACATTAACGACAGCGACGGCCCCGCAATAAGATTTCCTGGAATAAACAAAATTAATGGTGTGAATTATTCATTTAAATCCTCAAATATAGAATACAAATTCACGGACCACATTGCAGCCGAAACGCTCGACACGCCAATAAACGCCAATGACTCCTATTGGTCAGAAGGCCAAGCTGATTGGAAATGGAATGCTAATATTAGCAGTAGTCTTACCAATTTTGTTTGGGCCCCTGTTAAGACCAACAATGTTGGAGTTACTTTGCCTGCTGGAAAGAAGTGGACATCGAACTCTGGTATCCCCTTTCTGATACCTTCGTATGTTATATCTGATACGCCACTGAAGACGCCATGGGTATATAGTTACAATTAAAACCAATTAATTGTGCCAAAGCCACTTGCCACACATCGCCTCAGCGGAAATGAATATTGACAGCGGGAATATCAGGTTTTTAAATTGATAATGAATTGCTACCCGATTGGATGGCAGGCGCGCCATTTAAATTTATATTGAATTCACGATCCGTCATTTTTGTGTAGTGCAAATATAGAGTGAGTGAAGAAATTGCCACTTGGGTATTTGCTATAAAATGGGCACGCTACCTTATGCCCTGACATAAAAATTGACTAGGATTATGGAGTATGCGAGATGATTGTCCAACTACTAGCCGCACATTTTCTAACGAATATTATAGTTGCAACTGTACTATACAACAGCCAAATGGACACATTGGTCATTGGCAAAGTCGAGGAAATTGTATTCGACCCTTACCCATTCCGAATATCAAAGCAGTTGCAAAACGCGGGCGTTCGAGACAAGTATCCGGAGAAATCACCGGCTTCAATCGCATATGTTTATGCTGTTGTCAAAGTGTCCGAAGTTGTCTACGGAAGCAATGCCTATTCCGGAAAAAAAATTATCCTCCCTTACAATTCGTATGCATTTCGAAACACACGCAATTGGACCGGATATTCGCTGCACCATTTGTCGCCAGAACCCGAATTTAGGAATGGCGACACAATATTAGCATGGGCACATCGGGATCGCGATTTTTTGCTTGGAAAAACCGAATTGGAATTTATGCAGACAACTGTAGCAAGCTTGTTCCTTTTTCCGATCAATAATAGGCGAAAATTCAATTTTGACGAAAAATTCTCTGGTGCGGCTTCCCATCAAGATAGATGGAAAATATCTTTAAAACAAGCTGTCGACACTCGGCTTGATAAATCATTAAAATTTAACAATCTAAAGAACAGAACCTCGTCCGCAGATTGCTGGTCGCTTTATAATTTCTGTTTAACTGATTCGTCAGTTACTTACGAGCAACTTCAAGATCATGTGAAAGCTGACGAACCTAAGCTGTTCAATTTGATCTATACAGATGCAGTGTTAAGCATCAGGTTTCCTAAATGGAGATACAGCGATGACAGAATATTGGCTTTTCGAAAATTGATTCTGAAACTTCCCAATGATGATTCCGCCCCTTGCCTACAAGAGCATCTCTTCAGAGAAGGAAATTTCGATATACTCGAAGATTTTTTTAGACGCTGCGTGCTGGGAAAAGAGTTCCGGGAGTCCAAGTACGCGACTATGATTGTCGAACGGATTGGCGAATTAAAAAAGGCAGGTGGCAAAGACACGAGGCGATTCGATAAATTCGTCGATGAACTACTAAAATCAGATTCTCCAGTTGCTAAGTTCGGTGCTGAAAACTTCTTGCGGAATAAGGCGAACCAATAGTTAGGTAGGGTGGGCACGGCTTTGGGTGCTTGATACGCATCAAGCCCGGTAGGGTGGGCACGGCTTTACTCTCATTTCAAGTCGTTTCAACGATATTCCCTGTCTTCGACGCGACGTTTCTGCGGGCCTGGTGGGCAATCAAAGCCTTGCCAACCTTACTGGACTTTGCGGGAAGATCGATCGAATCGCGGCCAGCGGGCCGTGCTGCGGAGATTGGTTCCGCGCTCGAATAGTTGATTTCATCCTCAAAAGATTGATTTCACGCTGAAACGATTGGTTTCAGAGTGGGGTGGAGGGGGGCCGGGAACCAACGAAACGAGTCTACCGCAGGTGTCAGCCGGAGTGCCGAGTCGGTTGCGGGAGAAATCGTCGGCATCGCGCTGAGGA
>JAYVPO010000072.1:0-8170 GCA_043757325.1 bacterium | reverse complement strand
GTCGCGGACAAACTCCGGTATTTTTTGCCAAGAAAACTTTCAAATCTGAACACAACTTGTCGGCAAGAAGCACAACTTATTTTGTGACGGGCCCTAAGCTTAAAATTGCGGACAGGGATTCCTTTGAAAAATTCAAAGGCCTTCCGCATGGGTTTATGAAGAGTGCTGAGTGCCTAGCTGATAGGAGCCACTTGGGCCTCGATCTGGCACTTATGTTTACAGCTTAAACCTTCGGTTCTTGCGCCAATTCGATGCGAGCCATCTTCGTGCTATGCATAAAAAGCTCACAGATTTATGTTTAGCAATGCGCTGTGAAGTTATGGATTAGACTTCGGAATTTATTTTTGACTTAGATTCGACGCATGCGTCTCAAGGAGCGGCGAATATCATTCACCACGTCTTTTCGCGGCTTGATCGTTACGATGATGGCAAGCTTAAGCCAAACGGCATCAAACGTTTTTCCAGGCTGATTTCAGCACGCACCGGACTCAGCCCGCCCCTTTAGCCGGCGACAATCACAAAAAAAGATTACACATCAAAATTTCCGTTTTTTTTCTTTCTCCTTTCTTTCCCATTTCATCCACGGTAACCAGGCGACGATTATTTTCAATTTAGACAAGGCGGACAAGTGAGCGACGAGGAGTTTATTTACCAATAAATGACGAGGGAGCGATACGCCGTCCAACGCCGTATAAATTGAAAAGAATCAAGAATGGCGTTCCCAGGGGGATTCGAACCCCCGTATCCACCGTGAAAGGGTGGTGTCCTGGGCCTCTAGACGATGGGAACATAGAAATAAAGCGGCCGAAAACGAAATGGTGAGCCCGGACAGATTTGAACTGTCGACCCATACATTAAAAGTGTATTGCTCTACCGACTGAGCTACGGGCCCACAAACAGCGCGTAAGCACTGAATTATTATCACAAAGTTGTACCGAAGAATTCTAAGTCATGTCAAACGTTTTATTTGTAAAATTTAAAGTTTAGCGAAAACAATGTGTTTACTCGCCGCGATTCACGTGTTTCAATGATTTAGCTAGAGGAAATTTCTGACTATGAGTGTGATCGTTCGCGGCAAAAAAGACTCCCTAAAAGAACTCTCTAATTCAATGGAAACTTTTATTCCGCTCATCCAGAGTCAAGGTGAAAATGAGGCCGCAGTCGATCTTTTAAAGATCCTCGAAGATTTGAAAAAAATACCAAGTATTGATAGCCCACAACTTAGGCCGGCATTAAAAAGCCTCATCGATGCCTTTGAAGGGGAACATGAGTTAATGGCCTACACGCATCAACGTAAAAACGCTGGCGAGTGGTCTGAAGCCGATGAATTATCTCTCGTAAGCTTGCGCGTATTGAATTTGACGCGACAGATGCTACGTTAAAGAAATAACTTAGTTAATAATAACAATTCTCATGGAAAGCAATTAATGGAAAATAGGCATTCGTTTCAAAAAAATAATCGATTTCAGCAACCACGCACCAAGCAAGTTAGCGTGGATTTGTTTTTGTTTTCCTGCTTAGAACAAGAACGCCTTAATCGACGAAAAGATCAACAAGCTGATCCTAACGCCGGACGCTGGCCAGCGTTGCGAGATCTTAAAGTCGGCAATCTCCCTGCTGATTTTGCATCAGTGCCGCTAAAAGCTTTGATCGATCGCGTTTGCATTTGGTACGCCTCGCAATTTCCTGACTTGACCGACGATAGACCTTTTGACGCTCATCAGATGAATGCCGTCGTCGAACCTTTTTTAAATTTAACACTGGATTTGGCAGACATTATTTTGTTGAAAACTGGAGTTATCATTCCTTTTTCTGATAGCCCAGATCCCAAAGCAAAAGAAATTTGGCATGATATAAGTAATGCCGTGCGAGACATGTTTCATACGTATGAGAATTACTTTAATAAATTTTTGACATGGACTTTTGCCGAAGGTGGTGAAGAAATTTCTGAACCTGGTAGTGTGCAACCCGTGGGTCGTTATTCGCCCTACTTTAAAGGCCCACAGACCCAATCCGGTTCTCCACCTCAGGCCGCAGCTCCGGTGGCCTCAGCCCCGGAAAATAGACAACGGGAAATGCCCCACGTAAAAAAAGGCCAACCACATCAAAATGATGATCGGCAGTCGCAGCATAGTCCTGCGGATGAAGATATCGAAAAGCAGGCCTTGGAGGCTGTTGACATTGCACTTCGACTGCTGAAAGAAGACGCCGGAGTTGAAGAAGTATTTTTAAATCCGATGAATAGTTTCTATCGCCGAATCCAGCACCAGTACGCCGTCGATCAAGGTTTTAATTCTTGTTCGGTTGGAGATGGTCAGGAGCGTGGGGTAAAAGTTTCGCGCAAGTCATGAACTCTACAAATACCGTATTTATTACCGGCGCCTCCTCGGGGATCGGTTTAGCATGCGCTCAGATATTTGCCAAAAATAATTGGAATTTGGTTTTGGGCGCGCGTCGTGTAGAAAAATTAACTAGTTTAGTACCTCAGTTAAAAAATCTCGGCGCAAAAGATGTTTACACCGACTACCTTGATGTCACGGACTTAAAATCTTGCGAAAATTTCTGCGTTGGTGCCTTGAATTTCTCAGAGGGACGAGCGGAAGTTTTAATCAATAATGCAGGTTTGGCCGAAGGTTCAAAAAAGCTTATTGATACGCCTCTTGCAGATGTGGACACCATGTTTAAAACAAACGTTTACGGTGTGGTGCATCTTTGTCGAATTTTAATTCCTGTCATGATTAAAAATCAACGCGGACACATTATCAATTTAGGATCGGTGGCTGGGCATAACGTTTACGACGGCGGCAGTGTATACTGCGCCACCAAATTTGCGGTGCGCGCGTTGACTAGAACGTTGCGACTAGAACTTCTAGGCCAACCTGTTCGTGTGACGTCGATAGATCCCGGCATGGTTGAAACAGAATTTAGTATAGTTCGTTTAAAAGATGAAGCAGCTGCAAAAAAAATATACGAGGGTATGACTCCTCTTTTGCCGGACGATATTGCAGATACGATCTATTTTGCTGCAACAAGGCCGCCGCACGTAAACCTTGATGAAATTATTCTTATGCCAACCGACCAAGCAGCTGTCGGAAAAATTCATCGCCGATTATAAAGCTAAAAAGCTAAAAGTCTGAAAAAACTACGTAAGCTGTGAATCACGACTTTCGCAATGAAATCTATCGTCTGAAATAATTTTTTTAAATAATCCTTGCAACACTTTTCCTGGACCCACTTCGATAAATTTCTCAAACCCTGCCTGCGTTGCATTAATAATTGACTGCGACCATAAAACGGGGGAATCGATTTGTTTGATGAGATTACCTTTTTCGTAAACATTCGACACTTCTGCGTTTACGTTGGAAATAAAAACAGAATCTACGGCCTGAAAAGAGCACGCCTCGATTAAAGGTGTCATTTGTTCGCGAGCGCTGTTCATAAGTCGCGAATGAAACGGTGCACTGACTGGAAGTTTGATGCATTTCATGCGCTCGGCGCGTAATTTGGCCTCGGCTTTTTCAACGGCTGTTTTATGACCTGCGATCACAAATTGTTGCGGGGTATTATAATTCACAATCTCAACACTTTCGGTTTCGGTCGTAAACTCATTGCAAATATTTTTAATTTTGACAACGTCGGGATTTAAAACGGCAGACATGGCACCAATTCCTATTGGCACTGCATCCTGCATAAATTTGCCCCGTGCCGATACAAGCTTTACAGCATCGACAAATTTCAAACGACCGCTTGCAACCAACGCCGAATACTCGCCAAGACTATGACCCGCAAAGCCTGTAATGTCACACTCGTTTTTGAATATCTCAAACATCGCGATACTCACGGTTAAAATTGCAGGTTGGGTATTCTCAGTAAGTTGCAATTTTTCAGCGGGGCCTGTGATACAAAGTTCCGATAAATTAAAACCAATCGCAGTGCTTGCCTCGTCAAATATTTTTTTTACGGCGGGAAATTCTCTGATGATGTTTTGACCCATTCCAACATATTGAGCGCCTTGCCCGGGAAACATTGCAAAAATTTTCATTATCAATCCTCAAAACTAGTCGTCAAAACTAAAGTGCGAAATAAAACCAACCGTAAACTGAAATTGATTGCGGGATTCATAGGCGTCAGTATCAAAATAATCCTTTGGAGGCCTTTGATAGTTAATCCAACGAGTTTGACCGACAATACTTAAAAAAGACGTGAGCCTACCCTCGACCCCCAAAAAATAGGCCCAATACGGCGACGCTGCAAAATCAAACTCTTGATTGTCAAGGCTGCGCTGCCACTTTGCATAACCTACACCAAGACCAGCGTAAGGGGTTGCTATCGAGGGGTTTGCAAAGCGGAAAATACCATCTGATTCCGAACCATAAGCCTTTTCATATTGCGGGTCATTGTAGACCTGCCGGTAGAAAATTTTTTGCTCGACGGAAAGCCAGGAATTAAATTCATAACCTAGGCCAACGATCGCTGAGAACGTTTTGAAGCCTAAACCTAGGGAAAAAGTTGGATAAAAGCCTCCTTCAGAGGACTTCGAAGACTTTGCGGGGGCGGCTTTTTTATTCGGGTTAATCGGAGTGGCCGCAAAAACTTTGGCTACAGAAAAAAAAACTAAAAATAAAAACCGCATCATAGCGGCGAAACTTTTTGTGCGATTTTCCCGAAAATCGACTGCGAATTTTTACCGTGCATTTCGATTTCCACCGTATCGCCGAGTTTCATAAATGGAGTCGAAATTTTGCCTGAATCGATCATTTCAATCATTCTTTTCTCAGCTAAACAACTTGATCCACGTGCACGATCTTCGTTGGAAACCGTCCCGCTGCCCAAAATTGTACCTGCCGTGTACGAACGCGTTTGACAGATATGTTGGATCAGTTCGGGAAAAGAAAAAAACATTTCTGGCCCGGCGTCGGGATTTCCAAATAATTTTTTATTGTAGTGCGTCGTAACGGGCCCTTGCACGCGGCCATTTTTAAAATCTAATTCGTCAGGTGTTACCGCCACCGGTCCAAAAGCCGTAGCCGGTTTTGAACAAAAAAATCCAAATCCTTTAGCGAGTTCTCCGGGAATAAGATTCCTAAGTGACACGTCGTTTACAAGCATGAGTAATTTAATATGTTTTTCTGCTTCGGAAGCTTTAATTCCCTGAGGAGTGTCATCTAAAATCACACTAACTTCACTTTCAAAATCACAACCCCAGTTTTCATCCGCAAGTAAAATATCATCGCGGGGTCCTAAAAATATTCCTGACCCACCCTGATAAATTAACGGATCTGTTTTTAAAGTTTCTGGAGGTTCTGCGCCCCGTGCTTTACGGACCAAAATCACGTGATTTATATAAGACGATGCGTCTATCCACTCGTAGGCACGAGGCAGCGGTGCAGCCACTCTACCGCTGTCTAATAGTGTCAAAAAATTTTCGCCCGAATGATTTTTATTTAGTTGATCGTAAGCAATGACAAGTTTCGGCGAAGTTTCGGCCCAATGATCCAAAGCCGACTGTAAGGTTTCTGAAATTTCTTGAACTTTTTGGCAGCGCTGCAAATCTTTCGACACTACAACTAACGTTCCGTCTCTTTTTCCGGGTGTTTTAAGTGTCGCTAATTTCATGTTGGGTGGCCCTTTTTAAATTTCGTATTTCAAGTTTAGTAAGTTGAATATATTCACCCGGCGCCAAATCCTCAGGTAATCGTAATTCATCAAATCCATAGCGGATTAGTCTGATGGTCGAAGCTTCGAATTCCTCAAAAATACGCCGAATAATACGGTTGCGACCTTCTTGAACGGTAACGTAATAACAGTAAGTTTTTTTGTTCGCTATTTTTTTAGATTCCGCAAAACGGATTTGAATATTTTTGACTGGGCCGTCAGTAAGAGTAAAACCTTTGCGAATTTTATCTAATTGTTGAGCCGAAAGTTTTTTATCCACAAAAGCCAAGTAGTGCCTTGGAACATGATATTCTGGGCGACAAAGTTTGTTCGCCAGTTCGCCGTCATTGGTTAATAGAAGCAGGCCTTCGGTTCGGTAATCAAGCCTTCCAACCGCAGAAATAAAAAATTTAAGCTGTTTTAGCGCAGGTACGTCGTAAATCGTTTGTTTAGGTTCAGTTTTTTTGGGCCTGGCAGTTAAAGTTTTGTCAGGCTTATGAAATAGCCAATAAACTTTTGGTGGCGCGACTTTTGCGAGTTTTTTCCCTTCGATACTTACATGATCTACTTTTGGGTCAATTTTGGTGCCGAGCTCGGTTACAAGTTTTTTATTGACTCTTACCTTGCCGGCACGAATCCAGTCTTCGGCTTCCCGCCTCGAAGCTAGACCTTGCTGTGAAATCCATTTTTGCAAACGTAATTTGTTATCTTCGGTCATAAGTCCAACTGTGCCTGCACGGCTGGTTCCATTGGTGCGTTTGAATGAACTACCTCATTTGATTCGGTTTGAACGGGCGCAAGTTCGATAATTTCGGAATCGTCGTCACCAATAAATTCTTCCACATCGACCGTGAGTCCCTGTTCGTTTTCAAAAATTTCGATTTTCTCATTAGCTGCTTTTAAAACATCTTGAGGGATTTGGAAAGAGTCTAAAGAGGGGAGATCGTCAATATGTGAAATTTGAAATGTTTTTAAAAATTCATCAGTGGTTGCAAAAATCAATGGCCTGCCGGGAATTTCTTTTTTTCCGATACAAGAAATCAGCCCGCGATCTACCAAAGTCTTAAACATACTACCCGCTTCCACACCCCGAATAAATTCCACTTCGGCTCGCGTTACCCCTTTGCTTTTTTTCTGACGATAAGCAATCACAGCAAGAGTTTCTAAAGCGGCTCGACTAAGTGGTCTCGGACGCGATGCGAATTGCCTTTCCATGATGTTTTTCACAATATGAGTTGTCTGAAATTGAAAGCCGAGGCGTTTTAAATAACGCAAATGGAACCCACGGGCAGGATCTCCATAGGTTGCCTGCAATTCCGTAAGAGCGTCTTGGACCTGTTCCAAAGTTATACCTTCTTCGACTTGCAAAAGCTCATAAATTTCTAGGGTTTTCATGGGCTTTACAGCGGCAAAAATAATGGCTTCAACTTTAGCTTTCAGAGACGCAGGCTCCAGTGAAATTTGCTCTTCCGCTTCCTCTTTCTCAGCTTCCTCTTTTCCCACTTCCTCTTTCTCAGCTTCTTCGTTCCCTGTCACTACTTTTTCAATATTTTCAACTTCGTCATTCATAAGTTCACAACCTCCACCAACCCATGACATTCCTGAACTTGCCCACCTAGTGGCAGCGCATCGATTTCCATATCCGCTTTATAAACCCAAAGTGGGCCAAGAAGATCATGTTGATAAATTTTTACTTTGTGCATTTTGGACAATTCCAGTGCAGCCATAAAATAAACAACAAAATCATAGCGCGAAGTAAAGCGATGATAAAAAGACTGAAACATCGTGTAGCGCACTGTTTCGATATATTGTTCCAGCGTTGCGATCGTTTGTTCCAGAGTGATCAGATGTGTTGTTGCTTGCACGCGGGTGTGTTTGCGTTCCGCAAGATTTTGCAAAAGTTGTTCGAACATTATGACTAAAGTGATGGGATCTCCCGCAATTGGAGTCTCAACTTCAGCGAATAAAGTTGCTAGACGCGAAGACTCGTGATTTGTCTGAATTTCCACACCTACTTGGGGCAGACTCGCCAAGTATGCAGAAGCATTCCGAATCGCCTCATACTGCAGAAGTCTTTCTTGCAGCAATTTTACAGGGTCATCTTCTTCAACTCCATCGTCTTTAATATTTTTTTCTTCTTGGGGCAAAAGCGACCTTGATTTAATTTCAATCATCGTCGCGGCCATCGCTAAAAATTCGCCCGCGTCGTTTAAATCCTCAAACCCAACCAACCTTAAATAGTTCAAATACTCGGTTGTTAGTCGCAAAATATCGATGGAAAAAATATCAATCTCATGCACTTTAACTAAGTGCAGTAATAGATCCAGCGGACCCTCAAAGCGGTCAAGTTTGATAAAATATTCAGAGGCCATACTTTAACTTATAACAAGACCAGCATGTTATCAAATCCTAAAGGGTGAGCTTTTTTTTAATTGCAAATCTCCGTTGACGGGGTCTCCAGATTTGCGATTTCGAAATTTCAGATTTCACTGGATAGGGAATGGGGCGGCCGGCG
>JAYVPO010000071.1:0-2232 GCA_043757325.1 bacterium | reverse complement strand
AAAAAAGAATAAAGGATTGCAAAGAATACCATTAAAAAAGTTCCAACAAGCGGCATGGGAAGTATGGCGGCAACGATTACCACGGTTCCAATTATCGCTTCTATTTTGGAAGCTCTACGAAGTAAGGGCAGATCTGACGAAAAAAGATTCATAGCAGAATAAGTGTATCACACTCTAACAACCGAGAAATGCTACAAAGAGAATCACGGCAAGGTCGCGAAGCACCAAAACACTATGGCATGATGGCGCGGTAAAAATGTGTGCCAGAATTAGTCGCAGTAAAATCGGTGAAGACAATCGTTCCGGTTGAATTCGTAATCCAGGCTGTCAGCGTCCAATTCAGAAGGTTTGTCGAAGACTGCAGGAGATAGTTATAGCCAGACGGCCCAACAATTTGAAGGGTCGGGACGCGGTTTGTAAATGATGAAACATTCAACGTGATAGGTTGTGTTGCGCCGACGAATCCCACGGCCACATTAGTAATAGCTACGCTGGACAACGTGTTGTTGAATGCGTCCAAACGAAAGCCCAGAATAAAAAGCCCGTTCGTGACCGTAGTTGGCAGCATAAAACGACTGGTTTTGAAACCAGTCGAGCTTACACGTTCGTCCACCGTGCCAATTTGGTTCGTGTTCCAATAAGTCGTAACCAATCCTTGCGCCGCATTAGTGTCAGTGAAGCCCGAATCGAACTGCACAAAATTTATCGCGTTGGTCACGGACAATCCGATTGCAAACCACGCCGGGCTGTTGGTTGATGGGGTAATTGATAAAGTATGAATGCCGGAAGGTGCTACATTTTGAGACAAGCTGCTTAACAAGAAACCAGTATTGCTTAACAAACTTGCTCCAAAACTGCTAATAGCATGATTGGCATCCGCCATTAAAACGAGCACGCTTGAAAATCCAGGGCTTGGATTTTGAGCCGCGCCAGACGGCCCGCAAAGCATTATCGGGCTATATCCGGGAAGCAGGTTAGGCCAACCCAGTGGGCCAATATATGTCTCTTGAGTTAATTTGAATCCGTATCCGGCACCACACCATGAAGTAGATGTGTTTGTTATTGTGTTTAGATAAAAGTCGTGAAGGTATTCATGTGTAGAAAATGCCAATTGCCCTAAACCGTAGGGAACAGTTTGATGAGCCGGGTCAACCCAACTCACGTCCACGTTGTAAGCATGATTAAGCCCACCGGAAGTGAAGCCCCCCGTAAAATCTTCAACTGAGTAGCAATCTGACCATGCAACATTTTGCCCGTAATTATCCTGCTCTTCGTGAAATATTCCAGTAAATGGATCTAAAAACGTCAGTTGAATCACGGGTGGATTTGTCGAAGCGGCGAGCTGATTGGCTATGGCTTGAATCACGCCCGCTCCCGCGCTGTGACTGATTAAATGCACACGCTGCCAATTTGTTCGGCTTAATTGCTGCCCTAAAAGAGTTCCAATATCTTTTCCCCTACCTAAAGCAGTTCCCGGGTTTATCCCGTAGGCGGCGCTTGACCAATCAAGAGCATAAACCTGCCAGTTATCGGGAACTTTCGACTGAATTGCATTGGTAATGTCTATCACCCAAGAAGGGAGATTGGACGATCCCAAATATGAAGGAATAAATCCATGTGCCACGATTACCAAACTGTCTTTTGTCACTGGTTTGTTCGGAATTTTCGGTTGCGAAATTTGTTTTAGCGTAATGGAAGTATCCACTGCCAAAATACTTAAATTTGCTACCGAGCTTTTGGTCGAACCGTAGAGATTGGTCACCATCACAAAATAGCTGCCGGATTTATTATTTTGGGCGTTACTTATTGTGAGTGTAGCCGCCGCTTGTCCAGATAGTAGTTGGTTGTTCAAATACCATTGATACGACAGTGACGAGATTCCATCAGCAACAACGTAAAGGGTGGTATTTGATCCAATCGGAACAAGCGTATCTGATGGTTGGGTTAAAATTATTGGCGCGCCGTCGTAGGGAATTCCCTCCCGAATTAAATTGTTTTGTGAATCGGACACAAAAAGATTTCCGTTAGCGTCAAGAGCTATTCCATTTGGGTAGTAAAATCGGGAATGCGTGCCTGGCCCGTTTGAACTGCCAGCAATACCCGCAGTGCCGCCCACTGTCGTAACCGCTCCATTAGAGGTAATTTTCCTGATAGTGTTATTAGCTCTATCCGCAACAAAAAAATTGGTATTAGCATCTAAACATATACCGGCAGGCTGAAAAAATCTTGCGG
>JAYVPO010000070.1:0-2249 GCA_043757325.1 bacterium | reverse complement strand
AAGCTACAGCTCTTGCTGTTTCGTCTAATTAACACACTGACCATATTTTAATATTATGCCTTAAACGAACATGAGCGGCAATGTTTTGAGACATTGGTCAGCGATTCAGGGCCGACCTAAAGCGCGAGGCGCCCCACGCTTCGTCGCAGGCTCCTCGCGTGTTGGCGCACTCTTCTGGTCAATTTCTTTGAGAAATCCAGGAGTTGGTAACTATTGCTGCTTAGACCATGTGTCTTCCAAGGGTTGAGTGCAGTTAAGCCCGAAATGCGGAGCAGGCTATCTCCGTTTGGTCAGTCATATCTGACTTGAAATCTCGCGAACGCTTTTGAACTGATCTTGCGGTGGGCTAAACTGCCTGTAAATCGTTCCCACAATTCTTTAATGGTCATTTTACCTTTGACGAATGGCCTAAACAGCATCGACAACTGAAATATTTGCAGCAGCAGGTGTGCTATCTGCATTGCTTGGTAGTAGTTTTTTGTCGCCTTATATGACGTGCGTGAAAACTTGTGGCCAAGAGACAATCCAAGGTTTTTTTGTGTATTAAAACCCTCGTTTTCAATTTTAAACCTTAGTCTTCCTGCAGCCGAAACAGCGTCAATATTCTCTTCATCAAGCGTGAGGTTTGTCACAAAGACAAAGCGGTTCAGACTGTCGCACTTAGTTTCGACGCACTCAAGCCAACCAAGTGCGTGGCCCTTATACTCGACACCTTGTGTCCATTGAAAGGCTTGTTTTTTGCCACGTTCGAGCGTTCTTGTCGCGGCCCCGAGTGGTCTTAAACTAAGCTCTTCCCACACCGACTTGAGGCTTTTGTCTTTAAGCGTGATGATGTAGCGCCAATCGTATTTTTTGCAGAGGTCAAACACAGTTTTATTGGGGTAGAGGCCGTCGGCTAAAACGCAGATGGGAAGCCGTGGGAACAGCTTTTTTATTTTTACGACAATTCTTTCATAGGCTTTAAGCTCACAGTCTTGCTTGTCGTATTCTTCCGCATTTTCCAGCCACTCGGTAGCAAGGGATATGGCGAATCCATTTTCGGTTATAAGCTTGGCTTCCAAGACATTGCGAAAGTAGGTTGTAACGCCAGTTTTTTTGGAAGTCTTATGGAGAGCCCCGTCGCTGTCTTGCTGTCTTACCGACATGACCCCGGTGGCATCAAACGCAATCAGATAATATTTGTCGAAAAGCCTATGTTTTGTCAGTGATTTTCCCTCAAGAAATGTGCGCACTAAAGTCGCTTTAAGGCGTTCGAGTTCTTCAGGTTCAAGACGGCGCATCACGTTATCAACGGTGTCCATATGTGGAAGCGCTAGGCCAAAAAGATTTTTGAAATTCTTCCTAAAGGCTCTGGCCTCCCTCTTGTTGTTGAGCGAATTTCTAGAGTCTTGCCTCAATAAGAAGATCGAAATTGCCGCAAAAACAATTTCTGCCACTGAATATTTTGACTTGCCGCGAGGGTCTTTGATGCTGCCAAGCCTGGCCTCAAGGTCCGGAAAATAGTGACGAATCGTTGCTTCAAAATTGGCGGCAATCTTCACGCCGCTTTTGCTGGCTACGGGCGGCCCCATAATCGACGGATGCCGCACCGGTTTGGCCGGCTCCTGCTTTGGCAGGATTATTTCGTGGACGGCATCAAATGTTGGAAGCGAGCAAAAATTCTCGTTCCCAGGACTAAAAAATTGGTGCTAAAGTCTTCACTCATGAGGGGGTCCTTCCTTGGACGTTTTACTTTTATTGTTGAACCGCAATAAAAATCTCTATGTTGAAGGACTACCTCACTAAATATCAAGAACTTTTTTCGGGCGCTCTGCCCAAATAACTCGCAGACCACTGAATCAGCCCGAAAAAATTTCTTGATATGAAAGTGAACGCCTTGATGCACCTGCCTCAGCCGGCTTAACTAGCTAGGCCCTGAATCGCTGACATTGGTTCGTGTTACCCAAATTGTCTAAGTTTTTGACAGTCCTTGTAGTATTTAACCCGCTGTGATTTTGGAATCGAGTTTTTAAAATAGACGAGCATAGTACTTCGTGACAGGGAGCTTTGATCTTCAAAAATTGCCAATAGATTCCGCAAGAGACTTGGCAATAGCGGGAAGGTCTTGTTTCCCTTCAGAAAGGGACTTTTTTGCGTTACGCACAAAAGTACGAAGTTGACCGATCTGGGCTAGGTCTAATTTTGCATTCATAAGTTCATACAGGGTCGCATCATCACCGAGTATAAGCTTCTTGAGTAATTCGATTTGG
>JAYVPO010000069.1:0-2250 GCA_043757325.1 bacterium | reverse complement strand
ACGAAATGTCAGCTTATGGAACAGCCATTAGTTTTGCCGGGACCTTGGGTTACAAATCGGATGCCGCGAGCCTACATGAAACCATGCAAGAAGAAAGGGCCGCCGATTCGAAGCTCAACGATATTGCCACCAGCGATGTGAACATAGCTGCTATGGCGAGTTAAAAGAAATACAATGCTGCTGTGGCTAAATGGTTTCGATGTACTTGAAAACTAAGAGTGGGAAGATCATACTAGGAACTTGTTTATTCCTTGTCGCGCTTCGTATGGTAATGCCGTACGCGCTAAAGAGATACATTAACCTTGTCCTTAAAGATCATATTCAAGGGTATACCGGAGAAATCGCCGATTTTGATCTTTCGCTTTATCGCGGCGCTTATCAAATGAAAAAACTGGTGTTGTTTAAAATTGAGAAAAAAATTCCGATTCCATTTATTGACTGCGAGGACATTGATTTTTCAATCTATTGGGCTCCCTTGTTACGAGGTCGGGTTGTAGGAAAAGTGGCTTTGAATCAATTGCGGGTGAATTTTGTGAATGGCCCCACTAAAGCTCAGTCCCAGGTGGGCGTAGAAGGAAATGGCTGGCGTAAAGCTGTTGCCGGACTATTCCCATTGGATATTGAGCACCTTCGCTTAAAAAATTCAGAAATTCATTTTCGAGATATTTATAGCAAACCTCAAGTCGATCTTTCGCTGCTCCACGTTCGGGGCACGGCAACAAATTTAACCAACACTCAAGGCATTAAGAAAGAACTGGTTTCTACGTTTAACGTTGAATCAAATATACAAAACGAGGGCAAGCTTGATTCGGCGGGGGCTTTTAATCTAATGGTTGATCCGGCATCGGTGGATCTGAATCTTTCGATGAAGCACATCAACTTGAAGGAATTTAATGATTTCTTTAAAGCCTACGGTAACTTTGATGTAGGCAAGGGTAACATGGATTGCTACATCGAAATGGCTACAGCGCGGGGAAAGGTTAAGGGTTACGTAAAGCCACTTCTCACCCATGTTAGTCTACTTGCTCCAAAATCTCGAAAAGACGATACGGCTACCGGTTCGGACCTTTTATGGAGCGCGGCAAATTTTCTATTGCGCCGATACAGTGAGGATGAAGCAGCAACCAGAATTCCCTTTGAGGGGGATATCGCCAAACCGAAAGTCCAGGTTTGGGAGGCGATCAAGAGTTTGTTTGGCAACGCGTTTGGCGATGCCATCCCAGCTGGCATAGACCATAGTGTAAATATCAGAGACGCTAAGAAGCTATTGCGGAGAAATTCGAATCCTAAGTGACAATATCTGGCTTGGATGAATGTCCTTGTTTTCCCCGCATGACCCTATTTTCCACACCGTCTGGTCAGATGAATGGGCTCATTTGCCAATTTCACAACTCTAATGGGATTTCTTTAGAGGGCGGGACTACCGTGATCTTCGGCACGATTGTTGCAAACTCTAAGAAAGTGAAGACGGTTGAGCACAATATGCAAATTAAAAATGAAATAATGCGTAATGGTAAACAGTTAGCAATTGGGGCTTTTGGTTTGGCTTGCGTTGAGCTTAAAGAAATCGCCGCTGAGGTTGTGAAAAATGCAATTGTTAAATTGGTGTTTCTTTTATGCGCCTTGATGGTTGCTGCGTGGACTACAGTTGCCGTAGCGAATTGGTTATCTGTCAAATGGGGTTGGCAATACGCCTCAACAGGAATGGCTTTATTTACTTTTGTAGTAGCATATGCCCTTTTCTATTTTCCGCAAAAAAAGATAGCCAAGAAAGCCTGGAACTCCGATGAGATCGAAAGTGCTGCGTCTACTTCAGCAAGTGTTGAGACCTACCAAGGCATGATCCGCGACGCTAAAGATAATTTTATTGAGGTGACTCATGAAATTAAAGATGCCGCCAAAGAAGCGATAAATCCGGCGCTAGTTATGGAGAAAACTATTTGTAAAAACCCCATTCCATTTTTAGCCGGCAGCGCTTTGCTGGGAATGTATTTAGGGACCAGAAAACGTGGTTAATTCCTAAACGACTTATTCAATTGCCACCGAAATCGCGGAGTGTCGGGTAGCGACAGATGCGAATATTTGTGCTCCGCCAAGATCATACAGATTGAATCAAGAATAATTTTTGAATCTTTGGCGGCAGACTTATTCCTTGGGCATGTCGGTTTGTGATTTTAGGGAAGCTCCTGTCTTCAGGCCAAGAACAAATATACCAAGCGCAATTGTGCCTATTGTAAAAATAGTATCTCC
>JAYVPO010000068.1:0-2251 GCA_043757325.1 bacterium | reverse complement strand
GCATCTGTCTAAAAAAGAACGTTAAAAGCAAAGTTCTAATGTGGCTTCCGTCGACGTCCGCATCGGTCATGATTACCACTTTGTGATACCTTAAAGATTCGAGATTAAAATCACTCTCGCCGATTCCACACCCAAGTGCTGTGATCAAAGTTCTAATTTCTTCAAAAGAGATCATTTTATCAAATCGTGCTTTTTCCACGTTTAGGATCTTTCCTTTAAGGGGCAAGATCGCCTGATTCTTCCTGTCACGTCCTTGTTTGGCAGAACCACCGGCCGAATCTCCCTCTACTAGATAAATCTCACACTGTTTTGGGTCTTCAATCTGGCAATCTGCAAGCTTTCCAGGAAGCGCCATGGAATCAAGTGCGCCTTTTCTCCGAACTAAATCACGAGATTTTTTCGCTGCATCGCGTGCCCGCTGGGCTTCAAGTGCCTTAAAAATAATCGACTTTGAAATCGCCGGATTCTCTTCAAAGTACCGAGAGAGCTTTTCGCCTACGATCTGCTCAACTAAACCCTTTACCTCACTGTTGCCTAGCTTAGTTTTTGTTTGACCTTCAAATTGAGGTTGTGGAATTTTAACGCTTATTACAGCAGTTAATCCTTCTCGGACATCCTCACCCGTTGGGGGCTCTTTATCTTTAGTTTTTAAATAACCATTTTGAGTTGCATAGTTATTTACAACTCTAGTTAGCGCAGAACGAAAACCCGTCATGTGGGTTCCACCCTCGATTGTGTTAATGTTATTTGCAAAAGAATAAACACTCTCTTGATAACCGCTGTTATATTGAAGAGCTACTTCAACACCAATCCCGTCTTTGCTATCGGAGATATACATCGGCTCAGGAAAGATCGGTGCTTTCGTTTCATTTAGGAATTCTACAAAGCTTTTGATCCCCCCGGCGTATTCATAATGGGCCTTCTTTCCGCTCCGTTCATCGGTAATATCTATTTTTAGACCTGCATTTAAAAATGCTAACTCCCTCAAACGAGAAGAAAGAAGGTCAAATTTGAAACTATTGATTTCAGGAAAAATTTCTGAATCAGGGAAAAATGTAACTCTAGTTCCTCGCTCATCCTTGCCTGAATCGTCTTTTGAAGTAACTCCAATCTCTTTTAATGGATAGACAGGATCGCCTTTTCTATACTCTTGTAAATAACTCTTTCCGCCGCGTTTTACTGCGACGGTTAGCCATTCGCTAAGAGCATTTACTACTGAGATACCAACACCGTGCAAGCCGCCTGAAACCTTATATGCTTTATTTTCAAATTTTCCACCGGCGTGGAGCTTTGTCATGACGACTTCTACCGCACTTATCCCTTCTGTTGGATGGATATCAGTAGGAATACCTCTTCCGTTATCTTCAACAGAAAGTGAGCCATCAATATGAATTGTAATTTTTACTGCGTCGCAATGCCCAGCCATCGCTTCATCGATTGAGTTATCGACAACTTCAAAAACTAAATGATGGAAACCTCTTTCAGAGGTATCCCCGATATACATCCCTGGGCGTTTTCTGACTGCTGACAATCCTTCCAGGACTTTAATGTTGTCTGCACCATAGCTGTCAGAAC
The DNA here is from genome assembly GCA_043757325.1 of bacterium. Classification (GTDB taxonomy): domain Bacteria; phylum Bdellovibrionota_B; class Oligoflexia; order Oligoflexales; family RGVZ01; genus JAYVPO01. The sequence continues at coordinate 676 of JAYVPO010000068.1, read as the reverse complement.
TGTTATCAGAACTAACTTGGGCTACTGTTTTTGCCGCCTCATGAGCTTCGCTGTTTTGTTCGCTGTTTTGTTCATGGTCTGCAGCGGTCATATCTCCCTCAATCATCATTAATATCCTTCTTTTAGTCTAGTCGACGGACAACTTAAATACTCGATTATTAAGAGAGTTTAGCCTTAATTTTAGGATTAAAAAAGGGTTGTTTACACTTATTTTAAGGTACTTTAATCATAAAGCCTAAATACGTTTTTGATTAGGTTTACTAAGGACTTTTCTCCCCCCTAAGCCCCTACAACTGAGTCAATTTCCTGTCACGGCTTACCGCGAACACGGAGTTTAAAAACTGACTGTCCTTAATGTTCGTTTAATTCATAATTTTATCTCTCAAGGACTGATAGGAATCAATTACATCGTATTTGATATCTGCATGTCCTAAAGCCTCAAAATGCTTTTTAGCGTAACAGATCTTTTTTTGCTCTATCTCTTTGAGTTGAAGTGTCTCCATGCTTCCTTTTGTCTCTGCTATGAAATAGACGTACTTAAATTTATCCGTATTAAATACTATCGCCCAGTCGGGGCTATAGTTACCGAGCGGAGTTGGAATTTTAAAACCGTTCCGCCCGCTTGGCAGTTTCGCATATACAAGCACTTCTTCGCATTCAAGTTCTGTTGCAAATG
>JAYVPO010000067.1:0-2260 GCA_043757325.1 bacterium | reverse complement strand
AGCTCCACGAAGGCGATTTAAAGATCTTAGCTAAAAAGCAAAAATTTAAAGATGCCTCGTTCAACCTAAAGCCGTGGAAGCATGGAGATTCAATTTCGCAAACGATCTACATGGAGCAGGAGCTTTAGCGGCGATTAGCCAATAGCGCGAAGTATTTCTGAAACACTAGGCACACTTGTTTCTGTCCGTTCGCTTCAGCAATATCCATGGCAGTTAGGCCATCAAGCGAGCAAATTTGAGGATTTGCACCTAAACTCAAAAGGGCCACAGTGCTTTTAACATGGCCGAAGCAAGCTGCATTCATTAGCGCTGTCCAACCATTCAAGTTCACTGTTTGATCTTTATCAGCCCCTCTATGTACCAGATAACGGATAATTTCTGACTGGTCATTGCCAGCGGCAATAATTAGTAAAAATAACCCAGCTGAATCTTTAAACGAAAGCGCTTCTGGATACTTATCTAATATCTCTACTGCCCTTGAAAGAAGCCCATTTTCACAGGCTTCGGCTAGATCGATTTCATACCTAGTGAAATTGGAAGTTTGGCTATCTGCCTTTTTGCAAATTTGATCTATTATCGCTTCGTAGTTTAAATCTTCGAAAGGATTTTTACCCATCAAATTGGGTTCGTTTCAGAAATTATTTTAAATTATAAACTGACCTATGCAGCCTTGTCTTTCTCATCGCTTAAAATAATATAAAAATCATCTAGGACATCCTGCGGAAGAGATTCCACATCTAAGTCAAAAACATCAAATAGCAATCTGATTTTTTTATCCAAAAGCTCAACTAACATTTCATTGGTCAATTTATTTTCTTTGGATTTTTTTGAAATTTTTTCTTTCAAAAAATGAATTAATGGATCTCGATCCCTGCGCACTTGATATGCTTCGATAAGATTGCGTTTCTTTCTGCTATTCGAAAAGTCGCCACCATTTAAACGCTTATCTCGACGAATCCAGTAAATTGCTATTCTTCTCGCGTATTCAGCAGTTGAATAAGTGCTAATTTTCCCTTTACCAGAATTATATTTTTCTGAAGGTATGCTTCCATCAACTATCCCTTGTTCAATTTTTTCGGCTATAGAATCGAGCTCAGGAGAATCATGTCTCCGTCTACCAAAATTTAAATTTCTTTTTAAAATGAGTGGACTAACATTTATCTCTTCAGAATAAGCCGGCCCCAGAACACCTTTGATAATCTGAAAGATTGCCTCTTTCTGAGTTAAGCCTGTTTTTCCTTTTAGTCCTTGCATAAAAATATCCACAGTATTATCTAGAGTCCGAATTTTTTCTTTAAATCGTCTAGTTTTTTGGGGTCTTCTTTTTTTCTCTTTTCGCGTTCTTGATCAGTTCGTAAAATTTCATCTTTCAGATTTCTTAAGATCGATTCCCAATCGCCGGGTATATATCCTTCAATATTAAAGGAATGCCACTCAGGTGAGGTGTATCCATTGCCTCTAGAAAAATCTATAGACATTCCTAGGGAAAATACTGATCTACCATTCCAGTTGACGTCTAACTGCCCATAATGGGAGTGCTCATGACTAGTAGTTTCATAAAAACAAAATATAAAGTCATTGTTGTCGATTTTAAATATTTTTTTCTTTTCGAGCTTTCCGGCGGCATTTTTAGATGACTCTTCTGTTGCCTGTTGGACTATCTCTGGCACATATTCCCGCGAATGCTTAATCCATGATGGGAAATATTGGATTGTTGAATACAACTCATCGACTAATTTTCGAATGCCATTTTTTTCTGCAGCTTCAATACGCTCATTTACTAATTTTTGAATTTCGTCAGCTGTTAGATTTGAATTTTTGCTATTCACATTGCGCCTCTAAGCACATAAATAAGATCATGCATTTTAAGCAGCCTTTGCTTTTTCTAGTTCTTTTAATTTCTCTGCGCGCAACTGGTATAGCGTTTTATTATTCCCTTTTAAGGTTGCCCAATCATATATACAAATTGAGGACCAGCCAGTTACGGTTTCGCCCCATACATTAAAAGTGATCTTCTTCCCCTTGAACTCGACAAATTTCGCATCCACAACAGTGGCATCAGAGTCAGGAAAGTTCTTGAGAAATATTTTGTCGCCTGGGCTGACAATGCCCCACTCAATTAGCAGCGGCATTCGAGGTAGAAAGCGCCGCTTCTGTTTAGTGGTTTTGTCCTGAGTATCCTCCACATCAGCTGAAGTTGAACTGATATTCACAAAATAGTCTTCCTCCTGCTCAACGGGAAGAATTCGTTCAAAATTTA
>JAYVPO010000066.1:0-2265 GCA_043757325.1 bacterium | reverse complement strand
AACTACCTTTTTCAAGTGCTGGTTTGATAACTTCACTGATATGATTCGCTCTGTCTGCTGCAAAAAGAAAAAGTTCTGGAAGTGAGCCGATGTCTTCTTTTGAATCCAGTATTAAAGCACGTACCTGTTTTCCGAAATTTGTTGCACCAGGTTCGCGAGTGCAAATATTATGAACCTCTCTTTCATTGAGATAATTCGCAATTTTTTCAACAAGAGATGTTTTGCCTGCGCCTTCAACACCTTCAATTACGATGAACATCTAACTCCTTCCAAAAATTATTTAGACCGTAATCTGATCCCGCAAGAATTTCGCTTAATACTTTCGCAGATTCAAGAAGACGCGGGCCTGGGCGATTAAATAAAGCGTTTCCGTCACTCACTACTGCCCGTTTAGCTTTCACTATTTTGATAATACGCATCAACTCCTTAAGCTCAATCTCTGTTCGCTCAATCTCAAAACCACACGGCGCAAAAACGATTAAATCTGGCGTCTGAAGTTTCTCTAGATCCTCCTCAATAAGGACGATAGAGGTTTTTGTTTTTATTGCGGGAGTACAGCCAACCAATTCAATTAAGTCAGGGAGCCAGTGACCACCGATAATTACCGGATTTATCCATTCAACAAAGAGTACACTTTGATGTGCGCTACATTTTTTAATGGCAGAAAATTCGCTTTTAAGTTTGTTGAGAATTGGAGTGGCGGGAATATTAAAAAGTGCTGCTAATTCTTCAAGATTTAGAAAAAGTTCACTAAGTTTTGTAATATTGAATTCCCGTTTCTCTAAATTCTCAAGTCTACCACTAAGGTTTTTACAGGTTGGCCCACAAACATAACAGACACCCTGAGTGAAGATATGAGTTGGATGTAACTGCTCTATAATTTCCCAATTGATTGCATAGATCTCTTCGTTCGCATTAATTCGCCGCTTAATCTCGTGATCGATCTCTAGACTCGAAAGGTTATTCGGGAAGAGTAATTTTGAGCAATATGGTAATTTTTTTACCTGCGCGGGAAAGTCGCATTCGTGGGATCTTCCAACTTGGTACTCTCCAAGACCGATCAGATGTAGCATCTCAGTCACATCTGGCGACAGGGAGACTATTGCTGGTTTTAGAGTTTGAAGTGGTAAAGATTCCACGACAATTTATGGTAAAATATTTTAATCTAAATATGGGCCTTTTTCTTTTCGAAAAAAATCTGTGTAGAAAGCGAGTAAAGTGCAACAACTACACACGAGAACGCAGTATCTGCAACAAGTGACCGTTCAAAAAATGGTATCGCCATAGTGAAACAAGTTGCAAGCCCAGCAACTGATTTTTCATACATTGTCGAGAAACACCATACTGAAAAGTTGGTTATTAAAAAGAACATCGAAGATGCAAATAAACTTCTTCCAATGTAACTTGTTTTGGAAGGCATCTCATCGGCATTATTTTTGCCGTTTCCTTTAACAGAATTACCGATAAAAACCGCAAGCATTAAAGCTAGATAAACAGCAACCTGCGATTCATGGAAGCCTAGGATTAAATCGCTCAAGAATGTTGCAGTTACTAAGAGAGCTGCAGTTATTAAAATACCGCCAAAGTTTAAAAATGCACCACTAAATAGTGCAATTGCGGTAAGAGGGAAGAAATTTGGAAAATGAGGGAGAACTCTTATAGCGATTAAACAAACGATGAAAAGTGCGATTTTTAAATTCTTGTTCATTCTAAAGTACAAAATTTTTTAATCATAATACATATTTATCATAATTTTAGCAAAATAAGGGAAGTGCTTTCTGAAGAGTTTTAGTCTTCTTAGATAACCGTAATGTATTAAATATATTGAGACTAAATCAGTCTTGAATTGAATAATTACTTTGACTTTGAACGACGCTAATTGATAGATTTAAATGGCGATAATTATCGCACAACGGTTTTATTCTCTTCTTTACCGTTCCATGGTTGGAGGGTCATCATGAAGGGCAAGGCGTTTCTGGGGTTTGTGTTACTGATCTTTTATGGGGGTACGTTTTATGGCGGTACTGTGCGCGCACAGGAATCGTCAAAGCGTGATCCCGACAAGGGCAAAAAGGAAGGGGTTCCTTCGAAGGATAAGGAGCTTAAAAACGCTCCGGTGCCGAAGGTAAAAGGATGTGATTCACAGGGCGACGAGTCTGATTCTTTTTCGGAAGATCTGAAAGAGTCTAGAAGTAAGGCTTTCTTGTTCCTGAAGCATAACATCGGCTGGCTGGTCTTTGGTGCGTTGGGGGTAGTTTTCGTTGC
>JAYVPO010000065.1:0-8383 GCA_043757325.1 bacterium | reverse complement strand
CTTCTGCCCCTAATGTTCGATGAACGATATTTGGGAATTTCAACTGGTAATTTTGTTGTTAAACTGTCCGGCAAAATACAGGTTTCAGACCCATGCCGCTTTCTGCGTTTCTCGATATCACACAAATGTGATTTTGACACTCCGAGTATCTGAGCTAACTCGACCTGGCTGTAATCTTCACACAACCGGAATGTGGTGATGAGCGAACTGAGGCCCGTGCCGGCCTTGCTTCGATTGTCATCAAAAAACCTGTTGGTAGCTTTAGCGTCTAAATAATCTTTTGGATCAAAGCCATGAGCCTTGAGCAGAGCGTCAGAATCTTTTTCTGAAACGGTTTTTTTTTTAATTGCAGCAGTCTTTTTAGTAGTCATGTTTACTTAACTCTTGAATAATAATAATATTTACAACTTGCTTTTCATACATTTCATATATTGCCCGGTACGAACGGCTTAGGCGAATCGATTTCTGACTAAAACAAACTCCCGCTCCCAGGTTCACCAATTTAGTGTCCTTAAATGTTGGCTGCTTTGCAACCTATGTTTCTTGCATGATAGCTCTGTTAAAAAATCCTAATTTATCGCGGATAAAATCGGTATTTTCTGCCAAGAAGCGCTAATTAATATTTGCCGGCCGCAAAAGCCGGAATTGTGGAATTTCACTGAAACAAAAGATACTCATACGAAGAAATGCGGCGTCCAAATAAGTCGCAATTTTCTGTGATTCTGTAGTATCTGTGCATAAAATGTTCAGTATTTTTGCAAAGCAACTTCCATTCCTCACCATGGACAAGCAATTGAGTCTTACAGTAACCCGCGCCAAATGAAAATTTCTCCTCCGCACAGGTGGGCTGAAGTTTTTTAAAATTTCTTGCCAAAACCATATCTCTAAAACTTTCTCCAAGTTTTAAATGTGCAGAAAACGAATTCGCAAAAAAATACAAATCTATACTTAAAAAAAACGTTAAAAACGCAACAGCATACATTTTACAATTTCACTATAAATCAAAATCATCTAAACCATCTGCAGAAACCCCAGTTTTGACGCTGATTTTCTCAAATTTTTCCTTCGCAACTTTGGTTAAAAATGCAATCGCCGTAAGACTCAACAAAACTCCAAAGGCACTGACAATAATATATTCCAGGGCTGCTGCTCCTTTTTCTTTAGCTTTTGCAAAAGGTCGATTTGCGCTTGAAAAATTCCTTGAAAAATTCATCTTTTTTTCTCCCATTTTTTAACTAACTTTTTTGGTAACACTTTATGAGCTTGAGTTTGTGATGGTCTCACCGTAAAATCAAAAGACTTTAAACGACCTGGCAGGACATACTCCTATGGATCAATCTTTAGCGACGGAAAATCCGCAACTTAATCAATCCGTGGCAAAACTTCTCGCCAATCTCCAGGAATCTATTTATGGACAAGATGACTGCGTGATGGAAGCGCTGGTTACGCTTATTGCTGACGGTCATTTGCTTATAACCGGTGCACCGGGACTTGCGAAAACAACATTGGTTCGCGTTTTGGCGAGATTTCTAGGTTTAAATTTCGGTCGGGTTCAATTCACCCCTGATCTTTTGCCGTCCGATATTACAGGATCAGAAATATTAAATATTGATTCTCATAGCCAAAAACGAACATTTGATTTTAATCCCGGACCTATTTTTACCAACCTTTTACTCGCAGATGAAATTAACCGTGCAAGCCCACGGACGCAGTCTGCACTCTTGGAAGCTATGCAAGAAAAAAATGTCACCGTTGGCGGCAAAAGGCATCCCCTACCCCGTCCGTTTATGGTTTTTGGCACCCAAAACCCGTTCGAGTCAGAAGGAACTTTCCCACTTCCCGAGGCGCAAATGGACCGCTTTTTAATCCATAGTTTGATCGATTACCCGGACACAGCGACTGAACTTAAAATTCTAGATTCCCATCGCAAACAAAAACTTGTCGGTGAGGTCAACGACGTTATTTCCAGCGCGCTTGAGCCGCGAGCCTTGTCACTCGATCACCTGACAAAAATTATTGCCGATGCAAAATCCGTTGTTGTTTCGGATCAAGCTTTGGAGATTATCCATCACTTAACCAAATCGACTCGCCCGGAAGATTCCTTATGCCCCGAAGACCATAAAAAATACTTAGTTTTTGGCGCAGGACCTCGAGGGGGAATCGCATTGCTAAGTGCTGCACGAGCTTATGCATGGATTTGCGGAGCAAGTGAAATAAAATGGCAGCATATTGCGCGCTTTGCTAAACCAGTTTTAAGACACCGGATTCGGCTTTCGCTTTTGGCAAATCGGGATCGTTTGGACGCCGACCAACTTTTGGATTTAATGATTGGTCGAACCAAGGAAATATTTTTAAACAACGCCCGTGGATTGTTTTAGTTCATGAATGCAGAGCATCAACTTCGCTCTCTAAATCCCGATATTTTTTACGAAATATCTCGCAGTGAAATGTCGCATTTTTTTTCCAACTCAGGAAGCCTGCATAAAAAAATCAAACGCACCCATCGTTTTCCAGAACAAACCCGCCCCTATCAACCCGGCGATCCAATAAAATTTATCGACTGGAGACAGTACGCCCGAACGGATTTACTCAGTGTGAATCAAATTGCGGAAAATTCTCCTGCAGTTGTTCAAATTGTAGTGTACTTGTCAGACACGATGGCCTGGCCGCCCACGTCTTTGGCTTTATTTAAATTTGATATTCAAAAATGCGAACTAGCTCAACGTTTGGCCTTGTGCCTTGCTTACCTACACAGCAAAAATTTAGACGACGTGACACTGACTTTTTGTGTCGATAATAAATCTCAAAGCACAAAATTTAAAACACCGAATCAAGTTTTGCAGCAATTTCAAATTTCAGAATTGGATAAATTTGAACTCAATACCGCCAATTGGCAGCCCAGAACTGCTACCCACCAAAGCGGTGATTTTCTTTATTTGTTAAGTGATTTCTTGCCACAATCGGTTGAAATAAATAACTTGGAATTTTGCAAAAACTTTTCGCGAGCCTTATTTTTACAGACGTTGCATTCCAAGGAGTACGATATTTCGTGGCTAAAAGATGATGTTTGCGCAGTTGACGACGAACCGCCGACAAAAAGCCCGCTGGGTAAAGAACTGCATGCTCAAAACTACTATAACCTCGAGCTTGAAAAGTGGGTGTTAAGTTTGAAACGGCAGTTTGACAGCGAGCACGTGGAATTTGCAAGTTTGCATGATGCCATGGCGGTTGAAGATTGGTTGCATATTCTTCATGAGTTTACCGGCTAACGATGAATCTATTTACTGCGTTTACATCGTTATTTTGCCTTGTAGCTTTGTGTATATGGTTTTTTTATCGCAAGAAATTTAAACGTGTTTTACTGCATACAATTCGCATTATTCCTGACCCAAAAAAAAATCTCCCGCGAGTTAAACTTGCAAAACCGCCTTTAGTGGGTTTTTTATCGATGTTTTTTTCGGTTTGTAGTTTGATTTTCCTAACAACTTTTCCGGATGTTTACCGCAATGACCCGAGCAATCAAAACAAGCCTAAAGTGCATTTGTTTTTGGATTTAAGTCCGTCAGTTTTTGCACACCTTGACTCGGACCAATATGCTCTCGCAGTGGGTTCTGCCGTGCGTAGCCTTATTTCATCATCAAGAATTTCTCTAAGTTTTAGTGATAGCGCTGTGATTACCGAACTTTCCGATATAAACGAACTAGATAAGATCTTAAAAAAAATCAAAGTTCATCGCTTCGGCACCCAAATAGGTGCGGCCTTAAAAAACACTATGTCCAAAGATTCCGATCTTGCAGGGTTGGTGATTTTTTCCGATAAAGATCTGTTTTCGTGGGAAGATCTAAATTGGAAAGCGCATCCTTATTCCATTTTTCGAGTTGATTTAAGCAGTAAAAAACCTTTGCAAAATTATTTCATCCAAGATGTAAAGGCTGTAAGCTCCAATAAACAAAATATCCAAACATATGATGTTGCCATCGGCCGTTCCAGCACACAAGCTACTAGCCTTCTGCCAGCAAGTGGGATTCTTAACGTTTGGCTACAAAACAAACTTTTACAGGAAACGAAATGGAATTTTGCAAAGGACGAAAAACAAGTAAACCTCATAGTTGGACTAAACTTCAAAGACAATCTTCGCTCCGGGGCTTTTTTGCGGTGGGAAATAAGACCCACTAACTCGGCTGATTCCATCAGTGAAGATAATGAATTTCGTACGTCGCTAGCATCTCAACTTTTGCAGGCCACTTTAATTGCCGATCAAACCCAAGAATTTGCTACTTTTGATGCTCAGAGATTTTTGGTATCCACACTGCGTGCCTTGGGAGCGCATATTAAGCGGGTTGAAAAACTCGAGCTCGCCATGGCGTTTCAAGATTATGGTTTTTTAATTTTGCAGATATCGCCTTTAGATGCTCAGGAACAGTGTTCCTATCTTCAGACTTCAAGTATTCCTGTCTGGATCATGCCGCGTTTTGATGCTACAACCCAAAATATTTGCGACTGTCTGACCGGCTTTTTAAAGTCACATAAATTCTCCTGCAAAACCGAAGAAGATATTGTTGCTACCATCTCTGAAAATTCCCAAGTGATTTCGCACGACCCGAAAGAGGGGTTTATTGAATTTGTTGCAGAAAATCATCGAGCCAGCTCCACATTATTTTTTGCGCCACTTAGTCCTTTGATGGCATCTACAGCAAAACATTCTGATTTTATTAAATTTCTTCGCAAACGATTTGACGTAACTCGCGGTGAATTAAAACTTAAAAACCAACACCCCGAAAGCTGGCCGCGTTACGAAAGTTATAATTTTCAATCGAATGTGTCAGAAGCGGATTCTGCCCTCTTTTCTCAATCAAATGTGCCATTAAAGGAAAGCCTTATGTTAAATTCCGATGCCGCTGAACTTCCGCCATTATTTAACGAAAAAAAGTTTTTGCAAAATCTTGATAACTCGGAATTTGGACGGACGAGAGATCCACTTCCTATGATAAAACTTGTAGGATTGTGCATCGTGCTTTTCCTTTTCGCCGAGTCATTATTGTTAATATTTCCAACACTTGTCAGAAAAATAACTGCGAAAAAGCTTGTTTATTTATTTGTTGTCGGAGCGTTTGGTTTCGAACCTATGCTCGCACATGCTGGTGTGCAAGTGACTGTTTTGACTCAAGAAAAGTTTGACATAGGCTTTGAGCAGGTTGGTCGGGATTTAAGTCAACGGACCAGCGTCGATCTCAATCCAAAGCCATCAATCATCACTCAATTCCGTCCGGATTTAATAGCCGAACCAATTGTTTTTATAACCAGTCCGCAGTTTTTATTTAATCCGCAAAAATTAGACGGTGAATTTCTTCGTTGGTTGAAACGAGGTGGTTTTTTCTTGGGATTTTTTAATTCTGAAAAGCTAGAAGCCGGTTTAAAAGACGCCGGATTTAAGGTAGGGATTTTTGCTCAAGATCATGAGTTAATGCGAAGTTTTTATTTATTAAATCGCCTCCCAACGTGCGGCCAAGGGACCTGGCGATCCATAGAAATCGACCAACGACTTGTGGGGATTGAAGCTCCTACGATTTTTTTAACTGCTCTAAACGACAAAAACACCAAACCTTTGGAGTGCGCCGGAAAAATTTCAAAAGAAGAACTGACTCGTGTTTTTATAAATGTGCTTATGGTTGTGTTGGCAACCGATTATAAAAAAGATCAAATTCATCTTCCAGAAATTCTGAAACGGTTAAAATGAATAGCGAATCGACAATTATTTTTAGCGGATTGTTTTTAGGGGCTGCGGCGCTGGTGCTTGCTCTGCGCCGAAAGTTTTCTATTGCGCAGTCTTTACTCATTGTTGTTTTGCGCCTTGTGTGGATTGCGCCTGTTATTTTCTGCTTTTTCCCAAAAGTTTTAACCAAATCGTCCCAAGACTTAGAAAAGCCTCAAGATCTAAAAGTTTTTATCGACGATTCTAAAAGTATTCGGTCGTCATCTGAAAAGTGGGGATTCGTGCAAAATTTAAAAGAATCTTTGCTGGCCATTTGCTTGGTTGAAAACTGCAAACCGAGTTTTGAATTTCTCGGGCAACTGGATGCGCGCACTAGCCAAAATCTCACACCATTATCTGCGGTGCTACCGGCATGGATTGCAGATCATGGGTCTCACAAAAAGATCATCGTTACTGATGGCGCGGATTTTCTGCCTGAAGAATGGGATTGGGTACAAAAAATTCAAACCGATAAGCAACGTCCGGATTCGAGTTTTCTGGTAGGAAATTTGCGCGAAAGTTTTTTTAATGTTTGGGTTGAGCGTTTTACCGTACCAGTGATTGCATTCGAACAAAAACCCATGCATGTGTATTTTGAGTTACAGCGCAGCGGTGATTTGACACGGGAGCTGGCTACTCAGATTCAGATTTCTAATAATAATAAAGTGGTTTTAAGCCAAGCTGTGGTTTTCGCGAAAGGCTCAGCAAAGGCCTCAGGTGATATTATCCTGCCCGGAGCAACGCGCGGCAGTAAAATTATTTCTGCCTATGTCCTGCCTTCGGAGGGCGAAAAGAATATTGCCGACAATATCGTACGTCAGGTGGTTGATGTTCAACGCAATACGATTGGTGTCCTACATATTTTAGGCAGTCCCAGTTGGGACGGGCGGTTTTTAAGGCGGTTTCTCAAAGCCGAACCTAAATTTGATTTGATTAGTTTTTTTATTCTACGCGATCCGTGGGATGTTGATATTGGAAGCGAGAGAGATTTAAGCCTTATTCCTTTTCCAACCGAAAAACTTTTTGGCGAGGAACTTAAGAACTTTAATTTAATCATTATTCAAAATTTTTCAATGTTTCAGTTTTTAACTGCCGATCATCAAAAAAATCTTATCGAATTTGTGCGCCGTGGCGGAGGGCTTGTTTTTATCGGAGGACCACGTGCATTAACCGAAATTGACTTGCAATCTTCACCTTTACGCGAAATTTTCCCTTTTGAATTTAAGCCAAAATCCAATGGTTCTATGACAAATCCGCTGACAAATCTTGCTGACTTAGTAGGCAATCCTTCAGCTGCGTCGTCATCGTACGTATCGGCGTCGAAATTTAGTTTTGAATCGGCGAGCCTCGAAAAAAATTTACCTGTCACGATGACTCTAGCCGATGAACTTTTACCTCTGTCTAACCAAATATCAAGTTTTGCAAATTTTGACGGCTACAATGAATTTGCACCACAGAAAAGTCATGGTATTGAGTCGCAAATCTTGTTTAATGGAGTCAGAAGCAATGGTAGTAAGTTTCCATTGATTGTTAATTCTTTTCCGGGCAAAGGTCGCGCCACATGGATTTTAACCGATCAACTTTGGAAATTGACACAGAATTTAAATTCAGAAAATAAGTTTTTTGATCAGAATGTTTACAACGAGTTTTTTTCAGCCATAGTTCGGTGGACTTTACGAAATGAAACTGTGGCGGCATTACAGCTGCAACATTTAGAGTTTTTGCCTGATAATCAAAAGTTAAGTTGGAGTGTTATTTTAAAAGGTGCGCTTATTAATCATCTTCAACCCGAAGATTTATCGCTTAGACTTTGCGAGTTAGACCTTCCGAAAGGGTCTTTTGCAATGCGGACACTAAATTCCACCGAAGCAGAACTCAAAGGCAAAATCCCCTGGCCCCAAAATACTCAGCAGCAAATATGTGCATTTCAACTGAGGCATAATTCCGAACAGAATGGAGATTGGGATTTAACTTTGCAAAAAAATTTACCCAAGATTTATTCCGATGATCAGATTGGCGACAATCCGAAATTTTTTAGACTTTTAAAGTCGCGGCTAGGAGCACGTTACGCGAATAGTTCATCGAATGTTTCTCAGGCTTTAAAAACTTGGATTCACGGCGCTGATTTGGAGTCAGACTCAACAGAAGGGGCTACGGTGACTAAAACGGTTTCGGATTACTACTGGTTTTTACGAACACCGTATTTTTTTCTATTTTTACTAGGTTTGCCGATGGAAATATTAGTGCGGAAGTATCGCGATCTGTTTTAGAGAATGGGCCAAACAGAAATCATCATCAAACTGCAAAATGCCAAAGGCTTGAAAAGAAGTTGAGGCGGTAATCTTAAAAAATTTAACCCGCGGCGAAAAATCAGTAACTTCTCAATAAACTCCAACCCACACCTAATACAATTTTGTGCGCGGGTTTGTGTTTTCAAGACTGGTCACCTTCACGTCTGTCCATGTCATCGACATTAGCCTTTTCTTTGCCCTTTCCTTTGGGCGTCGCGCGATAGGCTCGGGCTTTCGCCCGGAGTCCCCGCGCAGATCCGGACTTGCCCAATTAAGGCATCCGGCTCCTCTTGAAAATGGATTCGCTAAGAGCTGAATTTTGAATGGGGCAGATATGGAC
>JAYVPO010000064.1:0-2300 GCA_043757325.1 bacterium | reverse complement strand
AGGTGGCTCGTCTGCTCCTGTACTAAGATCAACTTCCGGACCGAAACGGTCAATGATGCCTACGCCGGTGTTGAAATTATACGAGCAGCTGCCGGCTGATAAATCGAGTTTATCATGAGAGCTGTAGTCATAGCCGATAACTTCTAGTTTAGCGTTGTCCGGATTCAAGCGAACCGTTACACGCTGTTCCCAAGCCGAACGGCCGATACCTTCATTTAACGTCACGATAACCAGAGAACCTTTTCCGTTTACTTCAAGGGAAGGCTCTGTACCGCCCCAGTCCGAACCCCAAACGAACTGATTGTTTTCTGCAATCTGAACGTATTTAGAATCATCGTTCTTTGGGGCCAATGGCGGTTTTTTGCCTTTATTTTTAATTGTGATATTTGGATTTTGTACCAAACCATCTTTTTCGGCGAAGACTTTCAACGTCATATAATCGGCGTCAGGATTTGTAGAAAGAACGAAAGCTTTGTAACGGCCGAAGTACTCTTCTTTTGTCGTTTTGCTTTTCACATTCCAGTAGCCTGAATTCAAACTGACAATGTCAGTTAAATTCACACGAGAGTTCAGAGTTGAGCTCGAAGGTAGGCGGGTTTTAGTTGGGCCGGCGGCAGCCACTTCATTTTTAGGTCCGTGTGAAGCACATGACATCATTGATAAACATGTCAGGGCCAAAGCGATTTTTTTCATGGAGTCTCCTTATGGTTATTAAACTATAAAATTGAATCAGTTTTAGTTTATTAGATTATTTCAAAACAGAAAGTCTAGAAAACAAAAGGGCTCCTGTGGAGGGAGCCCTTTTGTTGTCATTAAATTATATTAAGCAGCAACTGAAGTGGTTTTGGCTTTGTTAGCAGCTTTTTCTTTCTTAGCACCTAGACGTTTTGTGAAACGTTCAGATTTTTCAAAAGCTACTGCAAACACTTCGTCTAGGTTCTCAGCTAAGATAAAGTTCATTTTGTCTTTAAATTGCTGTGGAATGTCTTCAAGATCCTTGGCACAAGCCAACGGAATGATGACATTTGTAATACCTAAGTTAAGTGCTGCTAAACATTTTTCGCGGATACCACCGACCGGAAGAACACGACCTTGTAAAGTCACTTCACCTGTCATTGCGATATCGTTACGAACCGGCGTGCCCGTTAACAAGCTCACCAGAGCGGTTGTTAACGTAATACCTGCTGAAGGGCCGTCTTTCGGAATGGCGCCGGCAGGTAAGTGCACGTGGACGTCGAATTTTTCAAACATTTCAGAATCAATACCCAGTTCGTCCATGTGAGCGCGTGCGTACGACCAAGCGGCCTGAGCCGACTCTTTCATGACATCCCCTAATTGACCGGTCAGTTTTAGGTGACCTTGACCCTTCATTTTCAGAGCTTCGATCAACAGAACTTCACCACCGGCTTGAGTCCAAGCTAAACCTTGCACAACGCCAACATTTGATTCGAGCAATTTGTCTTCGCGAGTGAAACGGGCAGGACCTAATAATTCATTTACGGTTTGAGGTGTGACTTCAACGAAAGTTTTTTCGCCCATCACCACATGCTTAGCCACTTTACGGCATACTGAACCGATTTCACGCTCAAGGTTACGAAGACCTGCTTCACGAGTGTAGCCTGCGATCAAAGCCTTAATTCCTTCATCTGTAAATTTGACATTTTCAGCTGTTAGACCGTTGGCTTCGATTTGTCTGTTCACTAAATGTTTTTTAGTGATGAGCAGTTTATCGTTTTCTGTGTAGCCCGGGATGTAGATCATTTCCATACGATCTTTCAAAGCGGCCGGAATGTTTTCAACAACATTGGCTGTGGCAATGAATAGAACGTTTGATAAATCGAAATCAACATTGAGGTAGTTATCACGGAAAGTTCCGTTTTGTTCCGGATCTAACACCTCGAGCATGGCTGAAGATGGATCACCTTTAAAGTCAGAAGCCATTTTATCGATTTCATCTAATACGATAACAGGGTTTCTTGTCTTAGCTTGTCTTAAAGCCTGGATAATTTTACCCGGCATTGCGCCGACGTAGGTACGACGGTGACCACGGATCTCAGCTTCGTCTTTTACGCCGCCGAGGGCGATACGGAAGTACTCACGACCCATTGCGCGGGCGATTGAGCGACCAAGAGATGTTTTACCTACTCCGGGAGGACCGCTTAAACAAAGGATAGGACCTTTCATTGTCGATTTTAATTTACGAACCGCTAAAAATTCAAGAACGCGGTCTTTTGCTTTTTGAAGATCGTAGTGATCTTCATCTAAAATTGTTTTTGCGTTTGTGATATCAATTTTGTCTT
>JAYVPO010000063.1:0-8457 GCA_043757325.1 bacterium | reverse complement strand
AAAATGTAAAAGAAGAAGTTCTTGATCTGTTTGGAATGTATAAACGAAGAGCTTAAAGCACGGATTTAGACCAAATTACTTTTCTTGAATACTATAGTAGTGCAGCCGCCCAAAGACGTTAATATTTCCTCCGATTTTTGTCGTTTTTTAAAAAATGACTCATCCTGAAAAGTTAATTCTTTGCTCATCTATTGCCGATAAAAGTGCGTAGCGAGGGAGCTCCAGTGATACACTCTATTGCGAATAAAAATGCATCGGTAATAGTTATCGACTCACGAGTCGATATTAGAGCTATGGTGCGTGAATGCGTCAAAGGATTGGGGTTTCCCGAAGTGATCCTCGCCGGAAATATTAGCGAGGCTTGGTCGGTTTTTGAAAATTCGGAAAAAATTCCTACCTGGGTTATTTGCTCACTGCTAGGCGAAGAAAAAGAAAATGCGATGCATATTCTTGGTCTTTTAATCAAAGAGCCAGTGCTTCAAGAATGTCGAGTGAGTCTACTTTTGCAGCCCGAAGAGTTGTATGTTTTACCAGATGCTTTTGGATTAGGACTTTTGTCCTATCATTTAAAGCCTTTCACTCTGGGCAGTTTAAAAGGCGATCTTGATGTCCTGGTGAAATCTTTGGTTAACGATTTGACAGGCGGTTGTTTCACAGCCAGCAAATATCTTCGGCGCTATCTCATGGAAGTAGAGCAATTCGAAACGCTCATTTATTTCGAAGAAAATATGATGAAATTTTTCCCCGATAATTCGGAATTGTTTCTTTCGCTTGCTGAAGCACAACAGATGGCGGGTAAAAATACCGATGCTCGAAAAACACTTACACAGGCGAAATATCTTAATGCTCGAATCGAAAAAGGCGCAAAGCAGCTTCTTGACGTAATGGAAGAGGATCCCAATGCAAAAGACAAAACAGCAGAGCTTACTTTCGCCCAAGCGTTCGACGTAAAAACCTGCGTGATAGTCGATCCTGACGAAACCAGTACAAAAATTCTTAAAGAGGGATTGATTTCACTCGGCGTAAGTCAGATTGAAGTTTTTTTAGATGGAGAAGCTGCCTGGAATTGGCTCGTTGCAAATCCGCCACCGCAAATTCTGTTGCACGAATGGAAATTACCAAAACTTTCTGGAGCGTCATTGTTGCAGCGTTACCGCCAATCAAGCCCTGAGCCCATTCCCATTTTAATTGTGAGCTCTCTTGTAAAGGCCAAAGACTTACCTGTTCTGCGCGAAATGGGCGTGTCTCAAATTGTCGAAAAGCCTATCGACCGCGAGGCTTTTATTTCCATACTTATGGCAACTATGCGTCAGGAAAAATTTCCAAAAACTTACAAAGTACTTGAGCGCAAAATTCATTTGGAGCTTGAAAAAGGCGACATGGTAGAGGCTAAACGTCTTAAGCAACTTATAAGTGTCGCCACTGACACTCCTAAAGGAAGTATGAAAGCTATCGACGCGGAATTTGCTTTTTATGATGGCAAGTTTGACGAGGCCAAAGCTTTAGCGTTTGAAGCGTTAAAGTCAAACGGGGATTCGTTATTTATTGTAAATTTATTGGGTAAGATTTTTTTAAAAACGCGTGTTTTCGAAGAAGCCATAAAGTGTTTTAACAAAGTTCAAGAAATGTCGTCGCAGAATTTAATGCGCCTTTGTCAACTGGCAGAAGCCCAAACGGAAGTTGGAAACTTTGAACAAGCTCATCAGACTTTAGACGCTGCAAAAGCCATCGACAAAGACAATGAACAACTCAAATTCGCCGAGGCTAAGCTCGCTTTGTCTGAAGGCGACAAAGATCAAGCCAAAAGTATGATGAAAAATATCGACAATTTAAACGAAGTGGTTGCTTACACGAATAATCGGGCGGTGGCATTGGCTAAAGCTAATCAGTTGCAAGAAAGTCGCGACTTATACTCAAGAGCTTTGGAGTCTTTACCGTCGGACGAGGAAAATTTGCGGGCTTTGCTGCTTTACAATTTGGGGCTCAGTCATGTTCGCTCAAATGATCTCGTCAGTGGAGAGAAAGTGTTTGAAAAAGCATTAGAATTGAAAAAATCCGAAGTTTATGCCAAAGCCGCATCCATGCAATCTCGGATCAAACAATGTATAGCGACTGGTAAGCCAATGATCCTACGGCCTGCCGAAGTTTCTGCTAACACTGACAAAAATAGTGCGACTCATGGTGTACACAATATTATGGCTTTAAACCTAAAACCAGGGGAGGCTTGCCTGCATCAAATTTTTGCCAACCCTTCCGGACTTAATCCGCAAGTGCTTAAGATGTTGGATAAATTTCCCCATTTTTCGCGAGCAGTGAAAAAATCTGGTTAATGAATGAAATTTTTGTTCATGTTTTTTTTGAATCCGCCGAAACCTGGATCAAGTTGCCGATTGTTTGGCATCGATCTTTTATAGGCATTAAGTAAACGTAAGGAAAAAAAGAATGTTTCCACCCAATACAAAAGTTCTGATAATAGACGATATGCGCACAATGCGTATGATTGTGAAAAAAACTCTAGTCGGTGCTGGATTTACAAATATAACCGAAGCAGATGATGGCGCGACGGCTTGGCCTTTACTGGAGCAAGCACTTGCAAGTGGGTCGCCTTTTGACCTTATTCTTTCCGATTGGAATATGCCTCAGCTGTCAGGCCTCGAACTCTTGCGACGAGTGAGAACTCACGTTAGGCTTAAAAATACGCCATTTTTAATGATTACGGCCGAAACCGAAAAAACCCAAATTATGGAAGCCGCAAAACTTGGAGTCAGTTCGTATATTCCAAAGCCATTTACTCAGCAAATCGTGGTTGAGAAGCTCGAAGCTGTTTACAAAAAAATAACCGCCGCAAAAAGCGCTGCGTAACTATCTCGGAACAAATACTACTACTTAGTTACCTTATAGGAGATTGAAAAAATGGGTGCTTTAAAACTTGATATTAATTTTATAAATCCTTTTATCGAAGGTGTTTTAACAACGTTGGATACCCAATGCAGTGTTAAGGCAAAAACTGGAAAACTTTTTCTCCGCGGAAACGGCACCGAAATCACACCGGCCATCGCAGCTATGATTGGCCTAACAAGCCCTGTTTTTCAAGGCTCAATCGGCCTGTCATTTCCTGAAAGTACTTTTTTGAAAGTAATGGGTGGAATGCTTGGAGAAGAGTATAAAGAAATTAATAAAGACCTAGAAGATGGCGCCGGAGAATTGCTGAATATTATATTTGGTTGTGCAAAACGTGTATTAAATGACAAAAATTACAATATTGACAAGGCTATCCCAACCATTGTCCGAGGCAGTGGCTTAAGCGTCACTTATGTGGGAAAGACGGCTGCAATGATTCTTCCATTTACTTCAAGTGTAGGTGACTTCCAGCTTGAAATTATGATTGTGGCGCATTGACACATCGAGCTTTCTTACTTTAAAAAGCTCCATCTCTATTAATAATTTCTGAATTATTCCGATAACTGGTTAACATTTGTGTTTTCAAGGTTAACTTTTTGATGAAAAAATTTGCAAACGATCAGAGGAAATTTATAGGATTTGGCCTACTAGGTCTATGTCTATTAATCCTTATTGCGGTTTTTTCATATAAAGCTTTCGTTGATGCCTCTTCGATTGGAATGAGGCGCGAGCAATCGTTAAAAATTCTCAGAAAAATTGAGACTGCGAGAACTCTTTTAAGTCAAGCAGAGACCGGCCAGCGCGGATACCTATTGACCGGAAACGAAAGCTATTTAGCACCCTATACAAAAGCTTCAAGTGAAATTATTTCTGTGCTCAATAGTCTCGCGACTGAAAAAAAAATGTCTATTGAATGCCAACAAAAAATTCAGACACTACTTGATTTTGTGGACAGAAAATTTTTGGAAATGGGCGCTACAATTTTGCTTCGAAAGCAAAAAAGTTTCAACGCGGCGTTGGCTTTGGTCAAGACAGATCGTGGCAAGCAATACATGGAAATTATTCGCGTGATTCTTGAGGACTTGAAGGAAAACCAGGAAAGTGATGAAAAAAAAGAAAGCGAGCTATTAAAATCGGCTCTAACTAGAAGTATTACCGTTACTATATCTGGTACGGGCGTTGCTTTTTTAATGATAATCGTTGCTGCCTTTTTTGTAAATCGCGAGCTATCGCAAAGGAAGCGAACACAAGCCATCATTGTCCGTTCGCAAACTTCGCTGCAAAAAGAGCGCGCCCGTCTTTCGCAAATTATTTCGACCCAACATAAACTTGCATCGACTGCCCTTGATAAAAACCAACTCATGAAGAAGATTGTAGATTGGGCGATAGAATTAACTTCCGCAGAAGGTTCAGTTATTGAAGAAGTAGAGGGTGACGAAATTGTTTACCGAGTAGTCGCAGGATCAGCTCAAAAACAAAAAGACTTTAGAATGCCGCGCACGGGCAGTTTTGTAGATCTTTGTTTAACACAAAATCAAGTTTTACGGTGCGACGATGTGGAAGCTGATTCGAGAGTGAACCTGCATGCTTGTCGAAAAATTGGTGTCAAATCCATGATCGTAGTGCCGCTAATAAATCAAAATGTGTTTGTCGGCGTCCTAAAAGTCTATTCAGGTCGAACCCATGCCTTTGATGGAAGTGATGTGGATACACTGCAACTTATCGCGGGATTTTTAACTTCTGCTTTAGCTCACGCAAAAGCGTTCGAAGATAAAAACACAGCCGAGCAGAAAGCTTTGGATTCATCGCGTATGAAGTCGGAATTCTTGGCTAATATGAGTCATGAAATTCGGACGCCTATAAACGGGGTCATTGGGATGACAACGTTACTCGGAGATACCGAACTAAAGCAAGAACAGCGCGAGTTCGTGGACAATGTTCAGCGATCGGCTTATGCCCTTTTAACAATTATTAACGATATTCTGGACTTTTCAAAAATCGAAGCCGGAAAACTTGAAATTGAAATTATTGATTTTGATCTAGATCGAGTGATTTCTGATATTGGAAAAACTATTTCTTACGAAGCGCGAAAAAAAGATGTGCAGTTTCTAGTGAAAGGATCGCTCCACTTTGGCAACTTAGTAAAGGGTGATCCAGGTCGTTTTCGCCAAATTCTATTAAACTTACTAAGCAATGCTGTTAAATTTACGAGCGTTGGGAAAATCGAACTTCGTGTTTTGACCGAACAAAAAACAGCTACGCAAACCCGCTTGCGTTTTGAAATATCGGATACTGGAATTGGTATTCCGGCGGATAAAACCGATCGTATTTTTCAGTCATTTTCTCAAGCCGATGCGTCGACCGTGAGAAAATATGGAGGCACGGGCCTTGGACTTTCGATCTGCAAAAAGCTTGTTGCGCTTATGGACGGTAACATTGGATTCACAAGTACCGAAGGAAAAGGATCTGTATTCTGGTTTGAAATTCCTTTTGAACTTGGGGCAAAAAACACTTACGTTGCCGAGAATGATTCTGTCGCAATCCCTAAACCAAAATTCCAGGGTCGAATTCTTGTTGCAGAAGATAATTTTATCAATCAAAAAGTTGCCTTAGGATTAATCGAAAAAGTAGGGCATCGAGGTGTGACGGTAGCAAATGGACTCGAGGCGATTGAAGCGCTTTTGCAAGCACCTTATGATCTTGTTCTAATGGATTGCCAGATGCCAGAAATGGACGGCTACGAAGCCGCGGCCAAAATTCGCGCAATGAAAGCAAAATTTTCCAACATTCCGATCATCGCTTTAACCGCAAGTGCGATTAAAGGTGACCGTGAGCGTTGTATAGCTGCCGGAATGAGTGACTATCTTTCGAAGCCTTTAAAACCTTCAGACTTGGCATCCATGCTGCAAAAATGGCTCCCCAAGAAAACAGCGGTAGCGATTGATTTGGAACGCTTCGAAATTATTTTAAGCCTAAATGGAATTTCGAAAAAAGACATTGTTAAAGAACTTCTTGATTCGTTTGAAAATAATATACCCAATCAGATAACCGCAATGGAAGAAGCCATCAAATCTCATGATTTGACTAAACTCGTTTTTGAAGCACACCGTTGCAAAGGAAGCGCAACAAATCTCGGGGCTAATGTATTTGGTGAAATCTGCCAAAGACTAGAAGACCAAAAAGATTTTTCAGATGCAACGGAATTGGAAAATTTGATTTCAGAAGCGCGGGATGCTTTTAAGAAGGCAAATGCCGAGCTCAAGGTACTTGCGCAAAACGCAGCGCGAAAAAAAAACGCGGCGTGATTGGGTGCGTTTTTTTTGCGTGGGAGAGTTATTGATTGGCTAAAGATATTTAGTTTTAATTATTAAGACTAGGCAGAATATATCTTTAAACCTAAATGACTATTCGTTTTAAAAAATCAAATACATTGGTCTATGGAAATTGTGTGAGGGGGTTGACGCTTTTTCCATATACCTTGAGTGTAGAATTTAATAACAGGAAGCATCCCGTTTAGCATTTAGTCAGTTATTTGCATCTACGAATTATCACTACATAAACGAGTATGATGTGACGTCTTACAAGACAAAAGCTGGAGCTCAAATTCCATTGGTATTTAAAGTAAAGAACCAGCTTTATGGATTTGGCATAACATCAGCAGAAGAGAGCTCATTGGCAATGATCCGTAGTGCACAATCTTTTTTGACGAAAAACTCACCTGCACAGATTTATTTACTTTCAAATTCCAAGAAATTTGAACAACTTGGCCTCAGTATAATCAAAGCTCCATTGATGGCGCTTATCTAAGTGCATTAATACTTACGGCAGTTGTTGCACAATCTGCCAGACACAAAAACCTAGTAGCTATACATATACAAAGCAGCCTGCAAATGACTATTTTGTAAATTCGATTCTAAACCCATTTGCGTCATTTGGATCATCAACAAGTATATATCTACAATCGCTATAAAATGCCTCCGCGTATACCTGACTTTTGTTGGTCAAATCAATTTGAGGTGGGCAGCGACTTGATTGTGACTTAACCAGCCTAGCAGCGAAGTCAATCTCGTAAGTAATGGGTCGCCACACAATATCGTGAGTAAACTGAGACAAAATCCAGATGCTAATCAATGCGGGTAAGACCTTTTTAGATATTTTTTTCACTCCTAATAACGATATTCCGATGGTGACAGGATACGAAAAAAAGTCTGTCCGAATAGTTCCTATTGGATAGATTTTCAATGCAGCCGCAAGTAATACCCCGCAATAAAAAATAAATACGAATCGGCCAAGAGCCCGAAATCGTCCCTACGATAACACAAAAAACACCCCGATGGGCAAAAAATAAATGAGCCAGCGTAAATTAGGATTAAACACTCGAGTTAAAAATTTCCAATTTTTTGTCGCAGGAAAAAAGAATTCGCTCCAATAGCCTACCATCGCAGGACGCGCTTGGTGACGCAAATTTAGATAATAATAGGCTAATAGGAGAAGCATATAAGCAGTAAGAGAAAATGCGGACATACGAAAGATTTGCCGCTTGGTTTTTAGCAGCAAAGCCGCAAATACCGCGAGAACAATAAATACGCTGGGAACAGACAACAAAAGACAGCAAATGCTACAGATTAAAAAAACGAAAACATATTTGGAGCTTATTTTATGCTGAAGATTTACCGAAAAATAAAACAGTAAAGACGTACACAATAAATCTAAAGTGTACTGCTTTGCACGAATCGCGTACGTGACCAAATCGCGATTTGTCATCACCAGTAAAAGAAAAAGAATTCGAAATAGCGCCGGAATTTTTAGCTTTTTAAGCGACTGATCTATAAAAAAAGCAGCCAGGGAAAAACATACAAATGGGAAAATTTGCAAACTTAATTCAGGTGATTTAAATGCCACGTAGAAAAATTTCTGGACAACCAAAAAACCAAGTGGCACCGGCGGAGCAAGTTTAAACATTTCCGTTACTGTTAAATTTTTGACTAACACCGCGACCCAAAGGTCATCAAGCCAAAGAGTTTCCGGTTGAAACGCATTTCGGCACCAGATTAAAGTCGTGATAACAAAAATTAAATAGATGTAACAAAAACCTCCGCCGACTGGATAGGAGGATTGTGATAGACGAGCTTTCGAATCTTTAATCGGCATTCGTAATTCTAAGCCATTGCTACGCGAATAGCATAAACAAATTGGGTTTATGATAAAAATTTCGTGACCATTTAATTAATTTCACAGACTGGCTTTTTACTAAGCATTTAGCTGCGCATAATCTTATAGATATGTTGAGCTAAATGAATTTTTTGCAACTCCTCAATGACTGCCGGTTAACACCTGATGCAATTTTCTGCGGCGCCGGGAGTTAATGCTTTCTAGACTCGTCTCCTCTACGTCGGTCCTTGACTTCGACTTCCTTGCCTTTTAGGTGATCGTGATCCTTGCCTGGAGGCGTACACTTTTTCTTGCATTGTTTTTATAATAGCAAGAATCCCGTTTGATATTTTTATAGCAGTTTGTCTGACTTAGCTTACGGAAGCCGCATGGCAATATTTTTAG
>JAYVPO010000062.1:0-8460 GCA_043757325.1 bacterium | reverse complement strand
CAATGTCAAGCACGGTACTAATTATCTCACGGTCCGCAACATCGCAGTCTTGGCCCCTAAAATTAACATTTTCCAATCCAACGGCCTGCGCCGCGCTGGTTTTTTACTTCGGGTAGCATCCAATCGCGATGATCAAACGAAATCAGACCAAACTCCGATGCCAATCCATATCGTCGATCCTGTTTTAGCAGGTGGTTACCAATCTGACGCATTTGGCAGGCAAATTGACTTTGAAATCCCTGGATTGGTCGATCCTAGGATCGCTCCGATTTATAGGCAAAATGGCTATTATCTTCAAGAAGCAATTAAGGCAATAACTCCAAACGGCAATCAACAGACTTTTACTCAGTTTGTTAATGAAACCTTGGTTAAACTTAAAGATTTGCCCGATAGTTCTAACGATCGCGATCTTAATCTCGAAACCGATAAATTATTTTTAGAAAAACGCATTCATCACCGCTTAAGAATGTTAATCGCCACTGTGGCTTTTCATTCAACTGAAGAAATCAACAGCATTGAAAATATTCAACACCAGAATAAAGACGCAAGTTTGGCCGCCATTGAACACGGCGTGGCAGGATTAATTGCCGAGCCAAAAGTTATAGCTGCAGCCAAATCAAATAGTTTGTCTGGAATATATAATTTAAATTTGAGTCATGCAAATCAGCTTGCAATGGCACTCGTTCCAATCTTGTTGAAAAGTCCCAGCAGTGGAATTATTTTATATGAATTTGCAGAGAGGTTTAATTTTATATCAGAAATCGACAAGATATATATTTTTTCATCTTTGATTCAATCTGATCTTAAAGCCAAAAGAGTTTATACCGACTTACATACCTTGGGAATTTCGAAGGCGGCCCTATTAATTTTTAAGGCCTTAATCGATCCAGCGCTGCATGATAATTTTGGAGTCAGCAAAGATTTTTCTCAGATCTTTGAAAATGATTTAGAGGCTATTCAAAAATTAACTATTGATCCTGCCATCAAAGCGCTGTTGATGGAGGATTTCGGTAAAGAAAAAATAAAATTTAGAGGGCTAAACATGGACGGAATGCCATCGAAATTACAAAGCGCATTTGCTTCAACTGTTGCAATTTTTCAACCACTTGTTAAGCATGTTGACCCAGGCTTAAACATAAGTTGCGAGGCTGCATTGTCGTCGGTGATTACTCCGCACCATGCATTGGATTTAAAGATAGCAGAGCGCTTACGTATTTTGTCGGGCAAAAACTGAGTTAGATTCGTAAATCGGTGGTTTAAATTTCTAGTGCAATTCTTATAGCGGTTTGCATCTCCTGGTCCGTGTAGGGTTTTTCTAATATGTTCGCGACTCCTGCGTCGAGAAGGCACTTTCTTTCGGAAAAATTGATCTGACCTGAAATGACTATTACTTGTGGCCTCACTCCTGGTTGATCGCGAATCCAAAGTGCTAGTTCAAGCCCACTTCCGTCAGGCATTTTGAAATCTGTAATGACAAGGTCTGAAGACTTGGCAGAGAGGTAGCGCTTGGCGGCTTCAACACCACCTGCTTCGGAAGCATTATGTCCCCAAGAGGCGATGTCGAAGATGAGAATTTCACGCAACTCCGCTTCGTCATCCACAATAAGTATTTCGCGCCTTTTGGCTGCTTGTTTCTCGATTGTCATTTTAGCTAGCCTCCTGAAGTTGTTCGCTTAAATTTTTCAAAATAGGTAATGATATAGCAAATGTTGTATTTTTTCCTGTTTCATCAAGGTATAAACGGCCCCCATGCGCCGTGCAAATGCCAGAGGAGATGCTAAGTCCGAGCCCCGTGCCTTTGCCCACTGCTTTGGTAGTAAAAAAAGGCTGCATTAACTTTTCTTTGATGTTAGTCGGAATTCCCGGCCCACTATCGACAATTCTAACTTCTAAGAACGTATCCATTGTGATCACTTCAACGGCAATCCAAGGTGGAGATTCTTGTTTCGGCAAAATCCCGAGAGCATCGATCGCGTTGCCGATTAAGTTGTAAACTACTTGAGCTAATTGAACGGCACGTCCTGAGACATAAAGGTGTGGGGGAGTCGGCGCTTGCCGAAATTCAATGCCTGAATGTTGAATTTTTTCTCGGCATAATTCTATGGCATCGTCTAAAATATTCGTTAAAAGGCAAGGCTCCATAGGATCAGATTCTCCGTCACGGGAAAATGTTTTCATCGCTTTAACAATTTTAGCAATCCTTGTAGCTATTTTTTCGATACCGGCAAAGACCGCGACCACGTCCGGCAAATGACTAAATTTCAATTGGGATTGTCTTGCGCGGCCGTAAATTATCGAGAGCGGATTGTTGATTTCATGGGCGACACCACCAGCCATTTCACCCAAAGCCGCAAATTTAGTGGAGGCAATTAAAATTTGCTGTTGTTTAAGCAGCTCTGCCTTGGTTTGGTTTAAACGCATAACCATTTTTGTAAAAGCGGAGGCTAGCCTAGATATTTCGTCTGCGCCTTTCGTCGAGAGTTTAATATCGAAATTACCTTCCGAAACGGCTTCCGTAGCGTGCTCTAGCTCAATAATCCGTTTGCCTAAAGTGCTAAAGAAGTACAGAGGAAGGCCGACAGAAAGAAAAATCGAACTTAGAAAAAGCCATTTTAAGGCAAACCTGACCCTGTCAATACTGTTATCGAGCCTCAAACTCTTAACGGCGAAGTCGGCATTTTCATTATCGAGAATTGTTTGGATTTTTTTTAGGAATTCGTTTTCGAACAATTGACTTTTGACTACTCGAAGTAGATTTTTAGCTTGTTGTAATTCTCCAATGTTACTAAGACGAACGCTTTCTATTAAATTAGAGTCAATTTTCTGATAGATAGCTTGGATGCCGGTTATTTCCGCGAGCTCTAGTTCGTAAGGGTGTAGACTATCAACCCCAACGGTCAAAGGCTTATCATCTGCAATTAAGTTTTTATATTTTTGTAATTTTTCTGTTACAGATGCGCTTACTAATCGCTCAGTTTTATCGGAGCTTGATAAATTTGAGACAAAAATTAAATCCAGTGTGATGAGAATCTGATTTCTTACTGCCGCCCGAATAGTTGTCAGAGACTGCAGTTGTAGATTAGCTGCAATAGATTCATTGCGAAATCGGTCTACCCTTTTGGACTCAAAATAGGCATAGTACGACGCCGAAATCATAATTGCGAAGTTGACCGCAACGCTGAGAAAAATTTTGAGTTTTATGGACATTACGGTATCTCTGACTAATTTTAGCTTTTCGGTCGATAGGCGAATCTTCTAAAACTTCCAAAGGTGGTAAAATATGTCGGCACTCTAAGCAACAATTTTTAAAGCGCGATCAGCAATGGAATGCCCTGTTTTCGTCTCTTTCTGCTCAGGCCCTTCCTCTGCTACAAACTTGGCATATTCTTCCGGCTGTAATTTCGACGAAGGAACTCCATCGTCTCGGGGATTTTCCACAACGTCTTTCCACGCGGAATAAAGGGTCATTAAAACTTTTTCAACGGCCACTAAATGGTCGGGATTATTTTGAATGTTGGCCTCGATAAGTTTATCGATCATAAAAATATAAAGATTTTCCAAATCAATTGCCAGTTGGCCTCCGATCTTAAAATCCAAAGTTGCCATAAGTTCGCTTAAAATGGCTGTAGCTTTGCTGATGGCTTTGCCTTTGTCGGCGATTTTTTTCTGGAGCATTGCAGCGTGGGCTTGTTTGGTGAACCGAATCGCACCTTCATATAGCATAAGAAGGATGTTTTCGCGGCTTGCGGTTGTGACTTGGGTTTTTTGATACTGACGATAAGGATTATTAGACACGAGAAATTAAACTCCTTTAAGTTTTCATCCACCTCCTCCTTGAGGTGAATTACCTCCACCAAATCGCTGGGACAAAAAACTCCCCTGCGATTGAAGATTCGCCATCTGTCCTTCTAGGGCCGAGAAACGTCTTCTTATAGATGTTTCTTTTGACTCTAAATTGCGTTCCCGATTTTCGATATCCTTGTCTTGATTTTTAATAATCGAATCAAGACCACGCAGCCGACTTCGTAGAACACCTGCGCCAGGATCGCGAAAACCTCGAATAACTTGGGCCATTGACTCCGCAAGACCTTTGCCATTCTTGTCACGCACAAACAGTTTAGCAACCTCATCATAATTTTCGGCTAAACTCGAACGAACTTTAGCCTCGTCCATTTTTAAATTTCCGGTTTTTGGATCTGTGGTGATTCCAATGTCAGCTAAGTTGCTAAATTTTGTTTGTTGTACAGAATTCTGTAAAGCTCCTTGCAAACTTCTCATGATTTGCTTGATAGATCCGTCACCTGAAAGAAGCCCTTTGGCTTTTTTAGTGTCTGGATCGATGATATATTGATCGTGAATGTAAGTTGAAATGGTATTGTATTTATCAATAAAACCTTTAATTCCTTCAATGGTTTTATCGAGATCGTGAACTATACTGACGCTGACTCGCGTGCCAGGTTCGGAGCGTTTAATATTAAAAACGACGCCATCAAGCAACTCATCGAGTTTGTTTTCGGTATTGGTGACCGGCACGTCTTCAAATAATACATCCAAGTTTGACCCAACAACTTGTTCCTTAAAATCCAAAAAGGTTGTGTCGGGATCGATAAGCACTCGCGCCTCTTCGCCAGACTGTTCACTGACAACCAGTAATCGATAAGAGTCAGGCGTGTACTTGGTATTAATTACCATCGCTTTTACACCAAGTTCGGCCTCGTTGATTTTTCGTGCAACATCTTGCAAAGTTGAACCCGGATCAATAGTTAATTCAACCTCATCGCCTTTGTCTTTTCTTTCTACCATTAAAAATCCAAAGCCAACTTCAGTTTTATCTTTGTCTGGAAAACCAACTGCAAGTTCTTTATCGGCTCGCGCAAGTCCACGAACTTCAAATTCGTAAGCCCCAACTAGGGCGTCTTTACTTACAACACCATCAATAATATCCGGATGAGATGACTCGATTTTCATTTTGTAAAAATCACTGCGGGTTTTGATACTACCGACGGTTTTGTCAAAGTCGTTGACTAAACCCTGCAGCTTTTCAAACTCTTTTTTTTCATTAACAACTTTATCTTTGCGCTTCTTGGCCAATGCAATAGGCTGTTTTTCAACTTCAACGAGCTGTTCAATTAACTTTGAATCGACACCAGGAACGAGGCCGTTCATGCGAATTGGCATAAAAGTCCTTTCCTTGTGATAACATAAAAGTTAATGAAAGAATTCGAGATTTTCCATCCTAAAACCGCCACTGAATTTCGCCAACGAAATGAATTGATAGCAGCTGAAATACTTGGCGACGATATGGCGGAGGTGTCCAACGAATATCCGCTAGTATTGCTTGAAAAATATTTTGCAAATAGTTTTTGCATTCGAAAAGACAACGAACTTGCGGGCCACGCAAATTTAATTGTTCGAAAATTACATAACGAGATTGAAGTAGGTTTGATTGGCAATGTTGTCACGGCAAATAAATACCAAGGACAAGGCGTGGCGAGCGTCCTTTTAAACGAATTAATTAATTTGTCAGTCCAAAGAAACATCAAAGCACTTTTTTTATGGAGTGAACTTGATTTATTTTATCAAAAATTTGGCTTTACTCCAGTCGGCAAAGAAGTCCGACTTGAAATTGCAATGGATCAGAAAATGCGTCCTAATGCCACGCCGTTAATTCAAAATGGATTAAATGTTGCGATTTTATCAAAAGAGAAAATAAATCAAGATTTATGTTTTGAACTGCTTTCTTTACAAAACGATGAAGTTTGTACCCTTAAGAGAACTGCCGAGGAGTTTTTCGTTTTACTGGGTATTCCCGAAACATTTTTATTTGTGGTACAAGAATACGATAAGATCTGTGGCTATTTTATTTTGGGAAAAGGTCACGATATGAGGCATGTTATCCATGAATGGGGTGGCAAAATGCCAACGTCTCAAAAGCTTATCGAGGTTTTGCATCAACAATATTATGCATATAATTCCGTTACAATTCTTTGCCCGGAGTTCAAAAAAACTGAGTTGGTTGACTCTTTAGGCAAAACTGACAGTGAGTGCATTTGTAATGTGGGCCTTGGTAAAATCTTGGACGCGAACTTTCAAATTCCGGAAAACTTTTATCTTTGGGGCCTTGATTCTATTTAATTTGTTTAGCCATTTCTTAAAAGTTCCAGCGCCATTTTAGGAATGCTATTGGCTTGGGTTAAAACAGAAATTCCAGACTGCATAAGAATATTGTGTTTGGTCATCTCGGCTGTTTCGTCTGCAACATCTACATCTTTAATTCGGCTGCGTGCAGCACTTAAATTCTCGACACTTACTCCAATGTTTTTAATGGTAGATTCGAGTCGGTTTTCAATCGCGCCGAGTTCGCCACGAACAGAAGATACTGTTTCGATTGCGCTGTCGATCATCGCCAGACTGCGTTGGGCTTCATGCTTATTGTCTACGCTCAAATCTTCGATGCCAAGTTTATCGCCTTTAACGTCGAGTTTAAAAGCATCAAAAGAGATTCGGTCCACACCCAATAAATTTAAGCCGCCTGTGTTCACTTGAAAATCGAGCGATCCGCCGGTTCCGTCTAGCAAATAAGTCCCGTTAAATTCCGTGGAATTTGCAATTCGGTTAAGTTCTTCTTTTTGCGATTGATATTCTTCATCAAGGTAGCGGCGTTCCTGTTTGCCAATGGTATCACTCGCGGATTGCACACCAAGTTCTCGCAAGCGTACAAGAATATTTTGAATTTCGTTCAAGCCACCTTCGGCCACTTGAATTAGTGAAACACCATCGCTGGCATTTCGTTGAGCCACTACGAGCCCTCTTGTTTTAGCCCGCAATTTTTCAGATATCGCAAGTCCTGCGGCATCATCGCCTGCCCGGTTAATGCGGTATCCACTGGATAAACGTTCAATCGAGCGATCGAGAAGAGCTCTCGTCTCGCGCAGGTGACGCTGACCAGTAAGTGAGGAAACGTTAGTGGCAATTCTAAGACCCATAAAAACAACCCTATTAGTTGATTAAATTGTGTTCATATTAAAGCTTACCATGCCCAATAAAATTCTCAAAGAATACGGGATGTTAAAAACTGAGGTTTGCAATTAGTTATTAAAAGTTACAAATTAATCACAAAAGATTGTTTCTTTTACAGAGTTAGGAATATCTGCAATTGGCTAGTGAGACATTTTAGGAAACATTGTATCTAGAATACACATGAGCTAGGAATTTTATGCATCTTTTAGTATTTACTTTGTGGTCTTTTTTTCAGTCATCGACTTTACTCGCCGAAAAACCCATAAATTTAAAAATAAGTGTGCCGTTTCCAGAAAACAGTCCGGAAGCTGCGTTTTGGCTTGAGGCGGCCAAGAAATGGAAAAAACAATCTATAGATATAGAATGGTCTTGGCTTCAAGTGGAAAAGATTTCTCTCGAATCGTTAGCTAAAGAAAAAACTGATGGCGTGATATTAATTGGTCCTGCGTTAGTGGCCTTGTCGAAAACATTTTCGGAAGTAGAAAGGCCGTATGCTTACGCTACCAAAGATGAAGCAGATAAATTTTTGCAAAAAAACAACTCAGTCATAACCTCGGAGCTTGAAAATTATGGTGTTTGTCCTTGGGTTCGATTTTATGTCGGTGAGGTTTATTTGTACGGTCGAAAGAACTTTGAAAAAGATTATAAGGGAGCTAAAATTTGGCAATGGGGACAGAATTCTCCATTTAAAGATTGGATAATTGAGAAAAAAGCGGTGGTTGTTCTTGCAAATTCACAGCAAGTTTTAGAAAAGTTGGAAAAAGGCGAGATTGATCTTGTTTATGGCCTCGAGACTGCCGTTGAGAGAATGCGATGGCAAAAAGTGGCCTCGTTCAAAAGTCAGAAGCCTATTGCACATGCTTTCGGCTATCTTCTCCTCCGCACTAAACTCTATGCAACCTTGCCGAAATCGTCAAAAAATCTGAAATTTTAGATATTTATCGATTATTCGGCACGGAGCAACTAATCGTCAAAAAAATTTAAATTTTATACATTTATCCATTTTTCGGCACGGAGCAACTTAAAGATTTCGGCACAGAGCTAGCATTAAGATGCTCCGTGAAGATTTCCAACTTAAAGATTTCGGCACGGAGCAACTTAAAGATTTCTAAAGATTTCGGCACGGAGCTAGCAGTAAGATGCTCCGTTCCGAAAGGTCCTAGCAAGTTTGCTCCGCACGAAAATTTCGGCACGGAGCAACTTAAAGACTTCCAAGGATTTTTGAGGATTTTTGCACGGAGCAAAGATTTCGGCACGGAGCAAAGATTTCGGCACGGAGCACGGAGCAAAATTTTCGGCACGGAGCAACTTATAAGTAGCTCCGTGCTGAAAAGTTGAAGCGTCGAAATGTCCGTGCAGTTTTGCTCCGTGCCGAAAAGTTGAAGCGTAGAAATGTCCGTGCAGTTTTGCTCCGTGCCGAAAAGTTGAAGCGTAGAAATG
>JAYVPO010000061.1:0-2310 GCA_043757325.1 bacterium | reverse complement strand
ACCAGCAGCTTCCAAATTAAGCTTAGTATTAGCAGCCCGGCCAGTGGCTACCAAAACTTGAGCAGCGCTAACTTCGGCTGTCACGTCATCAATCGTATACTTAACGGTCACGCCATCACTGTGTAGGACTTCGGTAATTTTGGCGTTAAAAATAAGTGTCACGTTGTCGTAAGTTTCCAGACTTTTTCGTAAGGCCGTCGAGGCCTCAGGTTCGTCGCGTGGCAGTAACCGATCGTCTTGAGAAAGGATGGTAACATTGGCGCCAAACATTGCCAAGGCCTGGCCTAGTTCGCAGCCAATCGGGCCACCACCAATTACAACTAAACTAGCGGGCAGCTCGGTCAGGTCAAAAATATTTTCGTTGGTTAAGAATGGTCCATCAGTTAATCCTGGAATGTTTGGTACTAGTGGTTTACTGCCAGTGGCAATTACAAAACGCTTGGCTTGCAGCTTAGTGCCGTCGGCGAGCAGTAAACTGTCCCGGCCGCTAAATTCAGCGCGGCTATGGTAAACCGTAACGCCCTTGGCCTGGTAGTAGCCA
Source organism: bacterium (assembly GCA_043757325.1). Lineage (GTDB taxonomy): Bacteria > Bdellovibrionota_B > Oligoflexia > Oligoflexales > RGVZ01 > JAYVPO01. The sequence goes on along the minus strand of JAYVPO010000061.1, from coordinate 1,769 downwards.
TCGTTGTCATGGTCGGCTTCAACTTTATCAATGCTGGCTTTGACGGCGGACATGGCTTTAGCGAAACTGCCAGCTTTAAGTTCATCCCAAGGTTCAAGTTCTTCGCGAATAGTTTGGAAGCGGCGGGCTGCATGTATTAAAGCTTTGCTTGGTACACAGCCGGCGTGCAAGCACTCGCCGCCTAAGCGATCGTCGGCTTCAACTAAGGCTACCTTAGCACCTAAAGCAGCACCTAGCTCGGCAGCCGTTAAGCCACCCGAGCCGCCGCCAATAACAATTAAATCGTAGTTCGTAATGTCGGATGAGGGTGTAGTCATGACAGAATTATAGCAACACTACAGCGCTTATGTTAGCCCGCTTATTGCTCGGCCCGCCGGCGGCTGAGGTAATTTCGAGTCTCAATAAATGATCCAACTCCTAGTTGAGCTATCAAAATTGCAGACGTAATATAATTAAGCGTTTTGTTGTGAGCCGCAGCAGCCATATACTGGACCGGCGCCAGAGCTGTAAATACCAGCCAAAACGCTATGTGCCAGTTAAATCGTTTAACTGCTAATTTACAGATTGCAATATACAGATAGGTGGTGGCCCAAATAATGTAGCCAATCGTAGTTAAGCGTTGCCCAATTGGAAAATTAAGTGGCGACATAACCAATCGACCTAGGCTGTTAATAACAATCCCAATCAGGTAAACATAAATAACAATCGGACTGGTTTTCATGACCGCAGTATAACAGTTTGATATAGTTGCACTATGAAATACATTGCTTTGCTCCGGGGAATAAATGTTGGCGGAAATAATAAAGTTCCGATGCTTAAACTAAAAGCAGTTTTTGAAGTTGAAGGTTATTCGGACGTGTGCACCTATATAAATTCTGGCAATGTTATTTTTAGTAGTTCTGAAGCAGATCCCATTAAACTCCAAAATGAAATTGAAAACTGTCTTGTAAAAGCGTTTGGTTTAGCCATAAAAGTATTAGTTCTCAGTAAAGAAAAACTTGATGTAATTGCAGCGGAATTACCGTCAAACTGGCGTAATGATGGAGACATGAAGTGTGACGTATTCTTTTTATGGGCTGACTATAATTCGCCCAAATTTATTGCGGACTTAACTATAGTGCCAGGAATTGACACGGTTAAATACGTAGACGGGGCATTGCTATGGAGTGTGCCACGAGACCAGCTTGCGAAAAGTGGCATTCTGAAAATTGTAGGCGGCAAACTGTATAAAAATGTAACAATACGCAACTGTAATACTGTACGTAAGCTAGCAGAGCTCAGTAATTAGATGAATTGGCAGACAGTAATTCTAGCCCAGGTTTTAGTCAGTGCAGTCATGACCATATTTACTCGCAAATTATCATTGCTCGATCGCAAACTATTTTTTTCTGTTGGGGCGATCTTGTATGGAGTGATAGCCCTTATTGGCATCGTACTCTCGCTGCTATTTAATTTTCATTCGCCTATGTTCCCGCCCGCCCAGGCATGGGTGTTTTTATTTGCGGAAGGAATTTTTATTCCAGTTAGCTGGCTACTGCAGTATAAAGTAATCCAAAAGTTGGGGGCAAGCAATGCGATGTTAGCTAGTCTACTTAATTACGGGGTTACGGCTGCTTTTGGTTTTGTTCTTTTGGGTAATAGATTTTCTTTAAAGTTCATAATCGGATTCTTACTTATCTCCGGCAGCATATATATTGCTTTTAACGTCCAGCCAGATGACCAGCACAAAACTGTAAATAATAAACTTAAAATGATTTCTTTGGTGCTGG
>JAYVPO010000060.1:0-2312 GCA_043757325.1 bacterium | reverse complement strand
TAAATAAGCCGCCCTTCAACGACGTTCGGGTGCGCCAGGCCTTTGCCGCGGCCGTTGATCGAAATGAGATTGTCACTCTTCTAAAAGGGGGGCAATCGCCTACGGGCTCTTGGATTCCAAAAGGAATGCTCGCTTATAATTCTAAAATCGGAATTTCGTTCGACGTGAAAAAAGCCAAAGCGTTGCTCGCTGAAGCGGGCTATCCCGAAGGAAAGGGATTTCCGCAAACTACCTTTATGTTCGACACTCGCGACGATAATAAAGTGATCGCCGAGCGATTGCAGTCGCTTTGGAAGAAAAATCTTGGGTTAGATATTCATTTGCAGAACGAAGAGTGGAAAGTTTATATCGGCCGCCTCAAAACAGACCCGCCTGGAATCTTTCGGCAAGGCTGGGGCGCAGACTATCCCGACCCCGAGAATTTTATGAGCTTATTCACTTCTTATAGTGGCAATAACTTCACGCAATGGAAGAATTCGGAATATGACTCGATCGTGGCCGAAGCGGCCGCCGAGAGAATTCCCGCCAAGCGAGTCGCTCTCTACAATCGTGCTCAAAAAATCTTAACGGAAAAAGATGTGCCTATTGTGCCACTATTTATCGACGCAACGAACGTATTGATTTCACCGCAGCTCAAAGGCGTGGATCTAAATGCCCTAGGCCTTTTGAAAATTAACCATGCCTATGTGGAGTGAGAGCGACTTTCTTTGGCGCTTAGGCACTCTGTTTTGAGATCGCCTTCTTATTGGCGATTTGGCTGAGAGGAATTTCGATCACAAAACACGTGTTTGGATTTGTTGGATCTAACTTTAATGTTCCGTTATGCGATTCAATAATGCTTTTTGAAATGCTTAAACCGAGCCCCGTTCCTTTCCCAATATCTTTTGTGGTAAAAAACGGTTGCATAATTATATTAGCGACCTCAGCGCTAATTCCTGAGCCGCTATCAACAATGAAAATCTTTAATAACGAAGAATTTTCTACGACAAATTTAATTTCAACCCAGGGGTTTTCGTGTGACACAACCGCATCAAACGAGTTATTAAGTAGATTTAGAATGGTTTGACACAGCTGAACTGAGCGGCACTCTAACTCGATATCTGGAATCTCTGGAATCACTAATTTTACACCATTTTGTTTAAATTTTTCCTGACAAAAAGAGAGAGTGTCGGCAAAAATTGTTCGAAGTTTTGTGCTGGAATAGGAATCATTGCTACCGTCTCTAGACACAATCCGCATTCCCTTTACGATTGCAGTGATCCTTTGGGTGGTGGAATAAATTTTATGTAAATGTGTTAGTACTTTTTCTTTGTCAATTGGCCCAAGTTCAATTGTTTTTATTAAAATTTCTGTTTTTAGATGGATTATCGCCAGAGGATTATTAATTTCGTGGGCAATTCCCCCGGCTATTTCTCCTAAGGAAGCTAGGCGAGCACTTTCGGATAGCTTCACTTGTTGTTTTGTTATTTCGTCGACCTTAGATTTAACCAATTTTTCTAACTCAATGGCTCTAAGCATCTCCTCTGCGCGTTCGTTCTTTTGATTAACTACTGCTAAGCAAATTGCGCAGATTATTCCATTCAACAAAGAAGCCAAGAGTAAAAAAATCCATTTTACTTGATGATATTCGCTACTTTCGAAAAATCTTGCCGATGAGATTTCTACGTGCAATGTCCACTCATCCAACTGACTCGCAGCGGGCCACCTGAATTCCTCTGAGTAGATTAAATCTTCAGGACCATTTAAATTTTCTGGCCGCATCGAATAAATTGGAATATTTCCTCGAGTTAAATAGTAATTGTTATTAGGCAGGACAGAAGTTAGAGCCTTGCTCAGAAGAACTCCAGAAACCAATCCGCTGAATTCACCAGATTTATTAAAGTATGGAACACTGAATACCAAGCCAGTGCGGTCTTTATCTTTCGGGTTTTTTGGATTTACGTTCGTATTGTCGCAAGTTATTAGCTCTGCGCTACTAAGCATAGGTACCTCTAAAGGATGGGCCGCGAGCTCCTCTGGAAATTTATTTTTATACCATTGATTCTGCCTCTTCATCTCTCGGTATTCAAAAATTTCCACCTCTACTAATTGAGGGATTTTCGAATTTGATCTGTCTTCTAGAATTTTTGAATCAAAAGTAATAATGGGTTCTTGCAATTTTTTTGTTTTAGGATCAAACGTGTCGGGTTCTAGATTTTTTGGAACAATATAGATTTCAGATAATTTGATATTCGAATTTAAATTATTATATAACTCTTGAATGGTCACCCGCGCATCTGCGCTAAGATTATTTCCATAGCGGTCAATTTTTC
>JAYVPO010000059.1:0-30586 GCA_043757325.1 bacterium | reverse complement strand
TTGTATACTTAGAAAATCTTCGCACGAAATGTTTTCGCGATCTAAATGCACGAGTTGTAGGGACCTTCACCGGCAACGATTTCAAGCTTATCATCGAGGCTTTGGAACTAACCAGAAGTCATTTAAGCCTTCATACAAAGCAAACAATTCACAAAAATCTAAACCGCGTTCCCAACCGAAAAGTCGGATAATTCCTACGAATCTGACTTGATTTTCTATATTACGAATCAGCAAAGCTGTGAACCGCTGCGGAATCATGCCGTTTATGAATGTCATGATTACTTGACATTAAACTGTCCGAAATCCTGACAGTCTGTCAGACATCACGCTTAATATATTAAGTTTTAGTCAATCTTTTCAACATGATAGTTCTGGCACATTCCCTGCTTTAATAGTTGTACTTTGTAATCATACAAAGGTACTTGAGACTAGTTTTTAAAAAAGGGTTTGTTGTTATGAAAGAAGCTAAAGTTGTTTTTACCCATGTATTTGACGAAGATCTAATCGACGAAATCACCGATCTGAGGCTGATGCGAATTGGCCAGTATGAAAAAATGCTTTCGGATATTCCAATTACGCAACAAAATCTTGCTAAGCGTGGAGTTGATGCCTCGCCTGAAGTTTTGCGCAAAGAAATTGACGAGAAAATTGTCGAACTTAAAAATCGTTTGCAAGAAGTTGATACGATTTTTGCGGATGAATTGCATTTGTACATTGATCTTGCAGCAAGCAATTAAAACTTTTCCGCCAAGATTTTATCATTCTTGGCGGAAAATCTAGTGCGGAATTTAAAATCGCGAAAAAGAATTTATAAGATTTAAATTTCCACTGCCAAAAATAATTTGTTGTCGCCAAAAATAGAGCGATAACAAACTCGAACTGTTAGATTCAACGGATCAAATCCTATTAGAGTCGAGTTTTAAAAAATTCATGCAATTAAATGGTGAGAGCCTCGTATTACTCTGCAAAGAGCAACACTCCTTCGTGAACAACCACATAGGCGATACCCCCGCGTTTACAACTGTATTCAAATTCTTCGCTAAAGTTCCAGATCAAATCGATCGACCAAGCGCTAGAAATGAGATTTTTATAAAATATTTTCTTAGCTTGAGTCATCAGTTCTAAACTCGCGAAAACAGCATACAGGTCAACATCTGATGCCGTAGTCATTTCCAGGCGCGCGGCCGAACCAAAAACGTATAATTTCACGAGGCCTGGGAGATCCGTAAATTTAGATTTTATGTCATCTAATATTAATCTTTGCTCAACAGTTGGCAGCGCCGTCGCAAAAAGTTTATGAAACATACTCTTGCACCCAGGCTAAAACCGACTCGGCCAATTCAAGACCCTTAGTTATTTCATCATCACTCATAATTATTTTACCATCCGTATACCGGCGGATTGTCGCAAATTGGTCTAGTTCCTGAATTTCGTAGCCATAGGGCGAAGACTCAAGTTCGTTAACCTTTGAAATTAAAATACCTAAACCATGAACCATTGGAATGGGACGTTCACGAAAACATAAAAATGATTTCAAAGATTTCTCAATCGACTGATGGATCAGAAAAAAAACATTTTCACGCCGTCCTTTTTTTGCATGCCCAAGGATTCGTGCCGATTCTAAATCATCATGCGCGATTTTAAGCAGATCAAATGCATAGACTTTCTCAAATAGCTGATCTTTTCTAGGCGTCATAATAAATAGTAATATCCTAATTGAAACGTAAAATATGTTTTTGTATCTGGCCTCGAACTGAGTGTATTTCCTGAACCGGAAAATGGCGAGCGCAAAGCCTCGAAACATTTACATTAAACTGAAAAAAAGCGAATTTTGGCACGGAGCAATAGAATGGCCTTAAAAATGACAATTATTATAGTTTAACCAGCAACGACGACAAATATTTTAGAGCAAAAAGTTCGCGTATTATTTAGCTCCGTGCCGAAATTTTTACCACTCCATCAATCAAAGGTTTCGAGACATCCGGAAAAAAAGGGGGGCTCCCCTAATCGTTAAAAAACGGATTGTATTGTTAATTCAAAATCAAATATTGATTTGACAATCTACCTAGAATCATTGAGGATTATCATATGTACACGCGAATCATCACGACCGCCATCGGCACTGCGGCTACAAAATACCGCGCTCTAGGATTGGTTGGGCCGCGGCAGTCTGGGAAAACCACACTCGCAAAGCTCGTGTTTCCTCAACACGAATATATCTCCCTCGAAAATCCAGACCATCGGGCAAGAGCTATCGATGACCCGCGCTTATTTTTAAAAAGCTGTACCCGTTCGACGATTCTTGACGAAGTCCAAAATACGCCGCTTATTTTTTCTTATTTGCAAGAAATATTGGACAACAAGAAAGACGAACGGCAGTTCATTCTCACAGGTTCCAACAGCTTTCAACTCAACGAAAAAATTTCGCAATCGCTCGCAGGTAGAATTCGCATTTTTGAAATTTTGCCACTTCTTTTTGAAGAACTACCGCAAACCAAAAGACCGAAAACCTTGGATGAACTACTTGTAACCGGACTTTACCCGCGCATTTATGACCAGAACTTAGATGCCTATGAGTGGTTTCAAGGTTATTATCAGACGTACCTTCAAAAAGACATCAAAACCATCATCAATGTTTCGGACACAAATCAATTTGACCGATTTGTTAGGCTGTGTGCAGGACGTATTGCTCAATTAGGGGAGTATTCGTCAGTAGCCACTGAGGTCGGAGTAAGCCAACCTACGGCTGTGCGCTGGGCATCCGTACTCGAGTCAAGCTTTATCACTTTTAGACTCTCACCACATTTCACAAATTTTAATAAACGCGTAATCAAAACCTCAAAAATTTATTTTTACGACACGGGATTGGTCTGTCAACTTCTGCGTATACGCTCTTCTGATCAGCTGATGGTACATCCTATGCGAGGAGCGATTTTTGAAAATTATGTCGTTGCAGAATTTATGAAGTTTTATAGTTCACAAGGTCTTCAACCACCACTCTATTTTTGGCGAGACATTCATGGTCACGAAATTGATCTGCTGGTAGACCGCGGTTCTGATTTCTCAGCCCTAGAAATTAAATCCGGAAGTACATTTCAAGATTCTTGGACGAAAAGCCTTGTTTGGTTTGCGGCGCTTCAGGAAAAACCACACAATCTTCTGGTGTACGGCGGAGATTTGGCTTTTGAACATCGCGGAATGAAAGTTTACACGTGGCAAAATATTTTCGCTCTTGCTAATAGCCTTTGTAATTAGAACCATATGTTGTGGGAGTTTAACAAAGTCTACAGAACTGCTGATTGCGTCAAAACTTTCTGTGCAACAATTTGGCGGACGCATATCTCCGCTTCCAGTTCCGCAAGCATAAAATAAAGCCCGTAAAATATACGGACAATCGATGAAAATTCGGCAACTATTCTACCATCTGCAAGATTGGGAGATCCCAAAAAGCTCTGATGAGCAGCCGATGTAGCAAATTCCCGGCAAAATTTAAATGGCATCTCAGTTGTGAACGGCTTAAACGTTGTACTTTTTAAGTTCAAAAATTCCTTTTCAAAGTCGAACCGAGTGTCCTCAGGGTAATCACCCAAGGTGACCATTCCTTGTTTAAATAAAGCTAAGTCATCGTTTAAAAAAGATTTAAATAAAATTCTTACACATTCTGTTTGCTCTACAGTAAAATGCTGGCAGTGACCAAAATCAACCACGCTTACTGATTCTTCCGTGAACAAAAAATTACCGGGATGCATGTCGCAGTACAGGAAGTTTTCCGAAAACAGCATGTGCAAAATAAATTCCAAAATTTTGTTCGCTGAGGAATTTTTTTCGCTTTGAGTGGCGTTTAATTTAAACCAATAGAAATCCTTGCCTTTTGCAAGCTCCGTAACAAGCACTTTTTTACTGCAAGAGGCTGAATACACGGCTGGTACAATTACGCCTTGAATAGGATTTTTATGAAGCGCAGTAAACACAAAAATTTGGTAGTTACTTTCCAGACGGTAATCACATTCTTCAATAATTTTTTTTGCAAGATAACAGTAAACACGCTCGACATTATCGTCCGCAAAGATAAATTTAAGAAACGGAATAAAAAGTCTCAGAAGATCTAGATCTGCCGTGATGTTTTCCACTGCATCCGGATACTGTATTTTTATTGCGACCGGGACGCTTCCTATTAATGCCGAATGAACTTGGCCGATTGAGGCTTGACCTAAAGGCTCCGGCGACAAAGATTCGACAACTTCCTGTGCAACCATCTCCTGCACTAGAATTTTACGTATTTCACTTTGTTTGAGCATCGTCGCTCCAGCCTGAGCGTTTCTAAATATATTTTTTAATGAATCCGGAACTGCATCGCCGCAGAAGCTTAAGATTTGAAGGAATTTAACTGAGACGCCTTTGAGTTTATTGGCATGGCCCAGAATGTTAAATGCCAGGTTTTGTTCCAGCTGTTTTTTAGTTGCTTTAGAAACAAAAGCCATTTTAAGACGAAGAGAGATAAACTTTGTGCCGCTCTCCGCAAGAAACTTTGCAAAGTGATACTGCCGACTTATTTTAAACCCTGAAGTCCGGTTAAAAAAGTCTTTGATTTTTTGTCCAACTAAACCACTCACACCGAATTCGTGATTGAATGGTATTAAATTTAAAAAATTCCTAGTGCGGCCCAGCGTGAGGTTAGAACTTGCTTTTCCGTAGAGATTTTCAGTCATATGATATAGCACTGTTTGATTATTTCGGCCGAACATTATTGTCAGCGAAGCTAAAACGGTCATTCTTAAAAACGGGTTAGATATAAACTCGTCCACTTCAGCAAACAGTTGGGCAATTTGATGCGACTTTTTTTTATCCGAACGTCCTAAGTAAAACGCTTTTACTTTTTTTAAAATCTTTGCAGTTTTGTTATGAGAATTTAAATCATTATTACGTTGATGAAATTGCGTTTTAAGTGGCAGCGCGGTATAACCTGCCAGCTGGCCGTAGAGATTCAACGCTGACGACAGCAAAAGCTGATCGGAGTCAAATTCTGCAAACTCCATATTGCAGAACACAAAGAAATGATCCCAGTTTTTTAATTGAATTGTCGCAAAAAGCTTTTTATCAAACAAATTGAGTTGAACTAAAATGGAGTCGTCGCCGCAAGCAAGATGTCTAAACATTTGCCGGTCCATCTGGCAGCGCGAGATGGCTGATTTCTCTCGCAACCTAAAATCTTGCGACAAACGTAAAGTTGCAAAAAAGGTATGCGCTTCTTCTGTCAAATTAAGTTCAAAAAACCGTGCGCAGGCTAGCGTAAGGAGTCTTTCTTCGTCGACGCTAGAGTCTCCTGTAAAAGCTTGTATCATCTGGTGAAAAAATACGGCCGACTGCGAGTGGTTTCCCATTTGGAAGTTTTTTTCTGCCTGCAACGCAAAAATTTCGTAAGCGATTTTTTTAGCCACAGCCTTACCGTGAAATCTCCAACAGAGAAGACGCGCATGAATATTAAGAACAGACATTGTTCCATGCCAATTGTGATAGGAATTCGGGAAATTTTCTTCGGCTTGCGCTAGAAATTCGCCAAACAAGTCATCATGGAAAGACAAATGAGATTTCAAGGACATCGAAGCTATGCCACCAATTTCCACGTTGAAACGTTCAATTGGGCTCGAATTAACGTTCCGCACGCGGGCAATCATTGCCAAGGCTCCTAAACGTTTTTGATCGGCTAAACTACGTGTAATTCTGGTAACTTATCGTTTCATTTCGGAAGGAACTATAGATCAAATTTGTGATTAATTTTGTCAGTAACAGGTTGTTTTGGTAAACACCACGAAAATTTTAAACCATTTCAGCAGGTTACAAGCTACCGATCGGTTTGACCTACAAACATTATTCACGGGAATGCGGTCAAAACCTACATAAGTCAGCGTAAATTATAAAAATTGAAACCAGGCTGATAACTTGCAAAAGGGTTTATGAATCAAAACAAATGGAGTCAAAAATGAAATTGAAAAATTTGAACATTGGTCTCGTCGCGTGGTTTTGCGTCTCATGTTCGGGAAGTTTTGTAGGCACCACCAAAAGACCTGCGACGGCAGAAAATAATAAATTGATTACTGACGGAAAAGAAGTTCCTGTTACTAGCCCAATACCAAGTACTCCTCCGGCCGGCAATTCTAGTTGCGTTCAAAATCCAGTCCCAGGTGCTCAAGCAAAAGCTAGCCTTGCTGGTTGCGCGTCTGCCCCAATTTCGCCTCCTGCACCGGATGGTCCAAACGATATAATTCCCGTCGACTCGGTACCACTTCCACCGGAAGTCAAATCGTGTCTGGGGACTGCGGGTATCGTGAAATTCTCGAAAGCTGGGCTTGCTAATATTCGATCGATCGGCGGTTCGAGTTTTGCGCCTTTCGCATCTAACAAAGTCACTGATGATCCACAAGAATACTCTGACGATCCGAGCAATCCTGCACCAGCAATCGTATTTATAAAAATTGGTAACATCGGGCCTGTAGGCAGTTCTGATTTGGAACTTCTAAATCGGAATGCATTATATTGTTTCGTTGGGCAAAGTTCTTTTACGATATTTAACAACACAAAAATTACAATCTGCAAAGGAGCAAAACTTTCGATGGGGGCTGCCACAGGACTTGGCGGAGCGTTTGGTGACAAAATGGGAAGCATGATCGGAGACAATCCTTCTGTTGGAACACAAACCGGTAGCAAACTTTGGATCAACTGCAAAAACTAAACTTAAGGAAACTTAATATGACAGCTTTTTTAAAATCGTCGCTGATAGCGACAGCGATCTTGGGATTTGCCTCATGCGGGTCACAAACAACTGAAAAGGCGCCGGCGGCACAACCACAGAAATCCGCAATTGCAGATTCCAAAGAGAATCCAGCAAAACCTGCGAAAGTTGAGGAATCAAGTTCTAAAGCAACAGCCTCAGACGGAGTTGTGGATAGTCAAGCTCCCATTCCTGCGCAAGCCTCAGTTCCGGCGCAGATTCCAGGAACAGCGCAGCCTTCAAGTGTACAACAAGTCTCGAATGTGCCACAAATCCCAAACTACAGCCCAATTTCCATCCCATCTTCTGTGGCTGGTCAAGACTGCAGCGGGAAAGCAGGGGGCGGACAACTGGGCGGAGGAACATTACGCAAATTGATAAGTTCTATTCCAGTAATTGGCGGGCTAAGCAGCATTATCAGGGGAGTTATCCCGGGTAATGGGTGTTAACAAAGATTTTAGTCGCGCACTGATCGTGGACACCAACAGGACACCTGCTCAATTTAACGCGATAGTCGGACGGTGTGATTGAGAAGCTTGAGAAACCTTATTTGCAGGTATCGTTGATAATACCGAAAATGTTTTTTGAGGTTGAAAAGGTTGGTGTCCTCTTTCGCGATTTATATTTTAAATATTTCACTCAATCCGCTGCGCCAATTCATACACCTAACATCCATTATTATTTCGTCGAACTCATCACAACTCAAGTAATAAGCCACAGCGTTGGGAAAATCTGCTTTTAAAAGCGCTAGTTTTTTTACTTCCGACTCGTCAATTTTAGAGCTTGATTTAATTTCGACCAAAATAATTTCGTGACCACGACCTTTTTGTAAAATCAGATCGATCTCCGAACCACTATTGTGCGTGGCAAAATAACTCAGACGGTAATTTTTTCCGGTATAATGATTAAGCCTGATAATTTCATTAACCAAAAATTCTTCAAATAACTCGCCATAATAAGATGTTCCGGGTGCTGGGGCGTAATCTAAAGTATCTTCCAGTGCCCTTCTTACCCCAGAGTCGAACCAATAAAACTTAGGCGCCACCCGTTGTGCTTTTCGCACCGATCGATTGTAGGCCGGCAGGCGAAATCCCATCAATGTGTCTTCGAGAATGTCAAAATAAGTGACAACGGTTTTTGGATCGATACCTACTTCTTTGGCAATTTTGGCATGATTAATAACTTTAGTGCTCATCTGTGCCGATACTTGCAAAAAATCACGGAAAGGTTCGAGCTGGCGAATGATTTGTTCGTAGATAATTTCTTCTTTCACATACAATTCTACATAAGCGTTGAGAAATTGCTTTTTCTCTAACTCAGTCGCAAATGAAAATATTTTTGGAAGACTACCAAAACTCAGCACGTCTTGAAGTTTAAAAGAATTTTGGAGTTCAAAAGATGTTAATGGGTAAAGGCGGTAAACGAAAGCCCGACCAGCTAATAAATTCGCGCCTCCACGTTTAAGTTTACGGGCAGATGAACCGGTTAAAGCAAATTGAGTCTTTTCGTTTTCTATAAGCTGGTGTGCAACGTTTAAAAGTTCTGGAACGCGCTGAACTTCATCAATTACAACCCAGCCATTGTCTTTTTGAGCAGCTATCACTGATATCAAAGAAGCCGGATTTTTTTTAAATCGGCGTGCAAGCGTCTCTTCAAGCAAATCAAGTTTAATATGACTTAAGTTATTAAATAACTGGTTTAACAACATTGTCTTCCCCGTTCCACGCGCTCCAAACAGGAAAAATGAGTGTGATAACGATGGGTTGAGTATTCTATGGAACATACTCCATAATTCTACATTAAAAATGGAGTATAGTCTATGACCTTTCGAAATTGACGAAGACGAGCCCAATCTGAAAGCACAATCATTTTCTGATCAATATCTGCCTATTTTGGACTGAGGTTTATACAACTTATCGTGACGCCAAACGCATATTGGCGCATATTGGCATGGAGCAAAAGGATGGTGATAAAAAAATTAATGAGATTTATAACCGACGAAGGCAAAATTTTTGGAGCAAAAAATCGAATAATATTTAGCTCCGTGCCGAAACTATGTTATTAACTTGTCTCTTATAGCTAATATTGAGGTGCTTTATGGACATTCATTCTGATGATTTTTTTTATATTACACCGATCGGACATGCTAACAACAATGTTTACGAGAACCTGTGCCAGCCGTACGAGGCGGAATTTTCGACTTTGACGGGCGAGGTTCCGAATGCGTCCGGAATTTATAAAATGTCTACTCCCGTTCATGGCAAAGATGCTTCTGAGAACGTGTTCGGTTATCTTGGGTATATAGGTAAGACACCCATAGGCTTCAGAAGTTTCACAAAAAAACCCACGCATTACGAAGGTGCGGAATTTTATATACTGCCGTCTTTTCGCTTAAACAATCGTGGACGAGCATTTTCAAACGAAGTCTTCAAAAGACATCCCGGTGTTTGGGTGTTAAGACAGATACGGGGTGCCGATTATGCAACGCGTTTCTGGCGAAAAATCATAGAGGATGTGGACAAAAATTATAAAGAAGATATGTTTGAGGATCCAAGATGGGGTCAAGTGACAAGGCAGACTTTCGTCGTGCCTACAGACTTTAATCCAACCGCAAATTGAATCCACAAGTGCCCAGACTTTTAGGTTTAATTGGAAAGCAAAATTTAAAAGAGCTTTCCTTGTTAATTTAGCTCCGTGCCGAAATTATATATGTTAATTTAGCTCCGTGCCGAAATTATATATTGCCCGTCACAGACATCTGGTCGATTAAGACATAAGGGAAAACCCCATCGGAATTAACAATGGAAGTTTCCTGCGAAATAGAAACCACGTTCTTCAACATTTCAAATAAATTTCCGGCGATCATGGTTTCGGAAACCGCACCCGAATCAACTCCATTCGAAAATAATCGGCTAGATTTTGCCACACCGCTAATATCTCCCTTAATCGGGTCAGAATTTCCTGAAAAACGGTCTACAAGCAAGAGATTTTTTTGCGATTTTAATATTCCATCAAGGGAATCTTTTCCTGGTTGCATATGAATTCCAAAAGGACCTCCGGCACAACCATTTGACTCGAGCTTTAATTTCTTGGCACTGTAACAATCCAGTAGATAACTTTTTAAAATTCCGTTCTCGATAATAGTTTTTTCAAAAGTTGGAAGACCGTCACGGTCAAATGACGATGCGCCCGCAAGATATTCACAATGAGGCTTATCCGTTAATGTTAAACGCGCGTCTGCCACCAGTTCACCTAATTGCCCCTGCCACCGACTTTTGCCATCCATAATGGCGCTGCCCGATGCATGAAACAAAATAAAAGGAACCAGCATTTCTTCAACCGCACGGGGCGAAAAAAGCACCAACCCGCGATAGCTTGGGCAAGGAACAGGTCGCAAGGATTTCAAAAGCTTTTCGGCGAATTTTTCGGCCAAATCGGTAACTTTTATCTCCGCTCCGTGCCAATGAAAATGACTCTCACCATCGTAATCAAAACCCGTAACTTCCTCACCTTCACGAGCCATCCCAAAAAAAGACCAGCTCAACTGAGTTTGAAGTTCTTGCTGCTTAACTCCTTTGGAATTTCGCATTCCTGAAAATGACACGCTCGATGAAAACTCGCAACGATCAATAGCCAATCGTGAATCACGATTTAGAACTTTCATCGCAGCCGATCCTAAATCCGCCAGGTCTTCCATTTTTATTTCAGAAAGTTTTTTATCAAATAAAAAATCCAGTTTATTAGCCTTGGGCGCTTTTTCCAAAACAGCCACACAAAGATTTTCATCTTCAATTCCAAAATCAGTTAACGACACCGCGTCTACAACAGCTTTTTTCACTGCGTCTTTTTCGGTTGCGTTGATACTTGACGAGCCTTTTTTGCGATTTTTGTAAGCCATTAAAGCAAGGCTTTCGCTATTAATTGTCTGCGCTAGGGTGAATTCTTTATTTTCGATAACGATTCTTTGGGTCTCAGAAAAACTCAAAACAACTTTGGCATTGTCAGTTTTTGCCGAGCGCAATTCTTGCAAAGCATAATCACCTAGATCATTCATCCGAGAAATTTGCTGTTCGAATGCACTCATTTTTGAGTTCCGCCAACTGTGATTTGGCAACGAATATAAGGCCCTCCCGCATCAACTTTGGCGGGTTGACCTTTGCCGCAATGGCCCGTTCCCAAATCCCACCGAAATTCTTTGCTGACAGCATCAACCGTCTGCAAAACATCAAATGCAATTCCAGACAACGTTGCTTCGCGCATTAATTCTACTTTTTTGCCGTTTACAATATGCCAAACCCAACCCGTTCCAAACATAAATTCACCATTGCTATCAGCTTGGCCACTGCCCGCACCCTCAACCAAATAACCATCGTCGATTTCTGAAATCATCTGTTCTAATTTGGACGTACCGGGCAAAAGATAGGTGTTTCGCATCCGAATGAGCGGTTCATCAGAAAACAGCCAAGCTCGAGAATTGCCGGTAGGCGCAACACCGAATTCATGGGCCGACTCACGGTTATGCAAATAAGACCGCAGCACTCCGTCTTGAATAATCATGGTGTTTTGGGTTTCCACACCTTCATCATCAAACGGCAAATTGCCGACCGCATAACCTGCAATATTTTCGCAACCACTATCTGCCATTGAAACAAGATTTGACGCCACGATCTGGCCAATTTTTCCTTGCGCGACGGACCCAGATTTTACAAAATCTGCTTCCACAGTGTGTCCAATGGCTTCATGACACAAAAGTCCCACCACTGACGGCGCAAGTATTACGGTTTTTTTACCGCCCTCAGGATTTTTGGCCGATAATAAATCCACGGCTACGCGCGCGGTTTCTTCCACCGCGTTTTCTAAAGCAGGATGATTAAACAGACAATTCCAACCGCCTGCTACCCCAGCACCTCGACCACTTGTGGCCCGTTGACCGTCTTTTTCTGCAACGGCAGACAGAGATAGTTCCGGTTGAACGATTTGCAAAGAACAATTTGCGCCGTCGCTTGTGGCAATGGCTTTTTCTTCCGCGTATTCCGTATATCGAGCCCGTGCGGTATGCATATACTGACTTTCTTTTGCCAAAGAACTTTCCAGTTTAATAATATGCCCAAGTTTATCCGCCAGAGGCATACCGGCATTTTCTTTGAAACCTTCGCCAATATATTTTTTTAAAGATAATTTCGCACGTGCTAGTTCAATCGGTGTTTTATTAGAACGGCCGCGAATTTTTGCCAAAAGTCTGGCGCTTGACTGAGCATTTTCAATGGCTTTTTCAATAGTTTTTCTTGAAATATCTGCCGTTGCTGAAAAGCCCCAGGCGCCGTCGATAAGACAACGCACACCAACACCTTCAATTGTTGAAAGGTTGGCTACGTCAACACGACCTTTGGTGGCAAGAAAAGACTGCGAAGTTCTTTTGTGATAACGAAGTTCTAAGTAGCCGGATGATTTTTTAACTAGTTCTGAAAGGAGATCGAGCATTAAGTATTCCTCGCTGATTACTTTAATTCTAACAGAAAAAACGTTAAAAACTTTTAAGACTTACAAAAAGATTACTTAATCTTGCCTTCTTTAAAAACCACGTGCTTTTTAATTTTCGGATCATATTTTTTAAATTCCAACTTATCTTTTCCGCGTTTTTTTTGGGTTGTATAAAAAAAACCAGTGCCAGCCGTGGAAATAAGCCGAACAAGTTCGCGTTTTTTACTTTTTGCCATAATTAAAATCTCCTAGGATTCATTCAATAATTCATCACTGTAGCTATTTTTGGCTGCCACAACAATATCAAATGAGACTATTCTTATAATTTTTCATGCCTTACAATTAAAATATATATGTTACGGCTTAAAATTTTAATAATTTTCTGGGGTTGGAATCTTTTTAGCCCAGATTTCGTTCTCGGCAATGCCCTGGCACTACGCCGCTCGGTTTTTAAAATTACAACGACTTCAAACGAACTTGACTTTAAGCAGCCGTGGAAATTCCATAAGCAATCAACCGGGACCGGTACGGGTTTTTATATCGGTAACAAGCGCATTATCACCAATGCACATGTGGTCGCAAACGCCACGTTTATCAGTGTCCAACGCGACGGCGATCACCGCAGTATGCCCGCGGTCATTGAGTTTATCGCTCACGATTCTGATTTAGCCTTGTTAAATGTTTTGG
This sequence comes from bacterium, assembly GCA_043757325.1. GTDB lineage: Bacteria > Bdellovibrionota_B > Oligoflexia > Oligoflexales > RGVZ01 > JAYVPO01. The sequence continues at coordinate 17,649 of JAYVPO010000059.1, read as the reverse complement.
ATGATAAATATTTTAGCGGTGTGGCACCTTTGCAATTTTCGGGAATTCCTAAACTGCAGTCTCCCGTATCGGCGGTCGGCTATCCGACGGGAGGAGACCAGCTTTCCGTAACGGAAGGGGTCGTTTCTCGCATTGGTTACCGCACATATGTTCATACCGATTCACACGATCACCTGATGATTCAAGTGAGCTCTGCCATTAATCCAGGAAACAGTGGGGGTCCTGTTTTTCAAGGGCGAAATGTGGTGGGTGTGGCATTTCAAACATTTCTACGAGCACAAAATGTTGGATACATTATTCCGACACCCATTGTGAATCGCTTTTTAAATGACATTGCAGACGGCAAATATCAAGGTCACCCGGTGTTGGGTCTTACCACAAATCGCGGACGCATGTCGTTACCGGCTTCGACCAGATATTATGGCTTGTCAGGAGGCGAGCGCGGGGTTGTGGTTTCGAAAGTCAGCCCACGTTCTGGCGCATCAGGTGTGATTCAGCCGGGAGATGTTTTAACCAAAATTTCGGGACTTGATATCGGAGTCGATGGCCGCGTGGTATTCGAAAACGAACGCGTGGATTTTGAAAGTATTTACGATTTAAAATTAACCGGCGATCAAGTTCAATTTGAACTGCTGCGCGACCGAAAACTACGCGAGGTCAAAGTGCCTGTTTTAAAGCAGTCGCCACCTTTAGTGCTTGGCCATACTTATGAAAAACACCCGCGTTATGTAGTCATAGGAGGCTATGTTTTTACGCCTCTTTCTATTGATTACTTGGAGCTTTTTGGAAAAGACTGGTATCAAAATGCTCCCCTTCCATTACGGTATTTATACTTAAATGCAGAACTCGATCCGTTGTTTTCACAGAAAAAAGAAATTATTATTATGAGTGACCGACTTTCCCATCCAGTCAATCAGACTATCGATTGGCGCGGCAATCACAGTGTTTTGAGATCCTTAAATGGGCAGAGTATTTCTGAACTGGAAGATCTGAAAAAATTTTATGACGAGAATCAACAGGAATACTTGCAGTTTGAATTTTATTTTCAACAAGATGCACTTATTTTGCCGTTTAAAGAAACCAAAAAAGCTGATTCCGAAATTGCCAAAAAATACTCTCTTGGCTCGTTATTTTGGTTTAGCTCAATCTACCCTCGGGGTTAAATATGCTTTTTATATTAACATTTTTCGTCGCACATTCTTCGGCTTGGTCAAAGCCTAAGGAAAAAAAGCAACCTCAAGTCGATCTTACTGCAAGTGTTGCAACCCTAACCACTTCAAAAATGAGTGCGGATCATGATTCACCTTGGTTTATTACACCTGAAGATTCGGTCCAAGGCTTAGCCACATATCTTGGTAATAATTTATTTTTGACAACCTCCAGCTTAGCCGCACGAGCGACACAAATAACCTTGAAAATGCAAGACGGTAGCCCGAAATTTTCAGCAACTCCAGCGCATATAGACATCGAGCGTGGAGTTGCAATTTTGAAGGTCGAAAACGTTCCGTTATCGGCAGCGCCGGTTAATTTAGACGGGGATGTAAAAGAAGGCACTGAAGCGAGTTATTATGTGCGCAAATTTAAATCAACCCAAATCACGCGGTTCTCAGGACGCATTTTTGATGTCATTACCCAACGTGCGCCGGGCGGTTTGTCTTTTCTTCCGTTTTACTTAGTCAAATCTCAATCTAAATATTCTGGCCGTGGGGAGCCAGTTTTTGCAAATAATCAACTAATCGGCCTAACAATTGGCTTAGACGATGACAGTATGATGGTGATTCCATCGCGATTGATCAAAGAATGTCTTAATCAGTATCAGAGAAAACAGCCTCCAACAATTTCGCGCTTGGGAATTACCTATCATGGGCTGCAATCGCTTCATCACCGTAATTTCCTAAAAGTTCCGCCATCTGCTGAAGGAGTTGTGGTGGACCGAATTTTAGACAAAAGCGTCCCGTTTAAAAAAGACGATGTGTTGACAAAAGTAGGCAATTACTCCATTGATACCGACGGAAATATTCAGCACCCAGAGTGGGGATCCATTCACTTTTCTTCATTTGTTGTTGCACACGATATCCAAGAAAAAATTTCTGTAGAAGTGTTTCGCCAGGCTGAAAAAATCACTTTCGAAACACCTTTAGTAAATGTCGATCCGGATCAGTATCTAATCCCTTCACTGTTACAAGCCATTGAAGTTCCGCATTATATTTTCGCTGGATTGGTGCTGAGAAATCTTGATCTGCAGTATTTAGAGGGCTTTGGGCGCGATTGGTTTAAACGAGCGCCTGCCCATTTTTTAAAAATATGGTTTTATAATAATGACTTCGATGGCTCTAAAAAGCGTGTCGTTATCCTGCAGCGGGTTTTGCCAGATGCCATCAATTTTGGATTCGAAACTGAAGAAAATCTTATTTTAAATAAAGTTAATAATGAAACATGCGATAATTTGCAAGAATGCGTTAAATTAATTCGAAAATCCGCCGAAGACAAAAAAGAATTTACTAACTTAAAATTCTACGATGGCAGTGAATTTGTTGCACGAAATCAAGACGCTGCATCTGCCGAACGGCGAATTCGAAAACTCTACCAAATCCCAGAAACCGCTGAATAATCCAAGAAAAATTTCACAGATCATGTTAATAGATTTGAGAGAGGTTTTTTATATGAAAAAATTTACGCTCAATTATCTTTTAGTTTTATTAAACGCCGCATTTTTTCTGGGAGGCTGTGAAACCATGTCTAAAGAACCCCTTAAAACCGTCGATTTTGTCGAAATTCCTAAATTTATGGGACGTTGGTACGTCATCGCAAATATTCCAACTTTTTTGGAGAAAGGCGCTCACAATGCGACTGAATCCTATAGGCTGAGAGATGACGAGGCCATTGATGTAACATTTAAGTTTAACAAAGATTCCTTTGACGGGCCGGTAAAAGAGTTTCACCCAAAAGGTTTTATTTACGATAAAAAAACCAATGCAGAGTGGCGTATGCGTTTTATTTGGCCTTTTCTAGCTGATTATTTGATAATCGATTTGGCGCCAGATTATTCTTTAACAGTAATAGGTGTGCCAAGTCGAAAATATGTTTGGATGATGGCGAGAACTCCCAAGATCGACGAGGCTCTTTATCAGCAGACTTTGCAAAAAATTGCTGCCATGGGATTTGATATTGCAAAGGTAGAAAAGGTTCCTCAAAAATAATGACTCACTCTGAAGAAATTTCTTTAAGACCTTTAAAAAATGCGTTGAAAACATTGAATGAAGGCCTTTTGATAAAACCGGCAACCAAAATTGTGCAGGATGGTGTCATTCAGCGCTTTGAATACACGTACGAACTTGCATGGAAAACTGTGAAGAGGTATTTTGATGAAAATCAAAACTTGATTGAATTTAATGCCAAAGATATTTGGCGCGAGGCAGCAAGACAAGGCCTTGTTACGAATGTTAAAGATTGGTTTGGTTTTCATCAGGCTCGAAATAGAACCGCCGATTTCTACGGCGAAAAAGTAGCTAAAAATGTCTACAAAATGGCAAATAACTTCGCTGAATGTGCGGGCGAACTTGTCTCAAATCTCGAAACCAAAATTTGATGAAATAGCAAAACCGGAAAAAGATTTTATTGGTTCTGTTAGGAACAAAATAGGAAATGGAGTTATATTTTTTTTATTTGCATTGCATACACTGCAGCATAAAGTTTAATTTGCTTAATTAGCGATGCCAGACCATTTCTCCTGTTCATAGAGATCTGATCGATTAAGCTAGAGGTTTTCAAAAATTCAAAATTAAACTGCGCTATTTCCTTCGCGGTTGCGCCATTTACTACTTCTAAGACTATGGCCACAATCCCTTTTACAATAACTGCTTCAGAATCAGCTTGAAAGTATAGTCTTTCCTCGCTCATTTTTGGAATCAACCAGGCACGCGACATGCATCCTGCGATAAGAAATTTATCGTCTTTTTCCGACTCCGCTACAGGCTCTAAACCGCGACCTTTGTCGATAATTCTTTTGTAGCGGTCGTCGCTTCCCGTTATTTTTGCAAATTCATCAATAACTGTTTGGGCTTTTACTGCCAATTCACTCATAAATAATCTCGTAGGATTTTTCTTTTGCAAAAAATTTCTGAACCCTGCCGTATAACCTTTGGCCAACAAAACAGCTATTTTTAGACTTACTATGAAAGTCTTTATCTTGCCACGGCGGACTTAAATAATTTAAATCAACCAAAACAGCATGAAATTCTCTGCCAACTTCAATCTTTCCAAAAGTTTTTTCTAAACCTAAAAATTCACTAGGCTTTTGCGAAAAAACTTCTATCATCCGCGTGAGACTTAGTTCCCCATTTTTGTAAAGTGTTGCTAAAACCGGCAAAAATGTTTCGAGACCTACTGTTCCAAAAGTCGCTTTGACAAAATCTTTTCCCTTGGAAGTTTTCTCATGAGGTGCATGATCTGTGGCGACAAAATCAATATCACCACTTTGCAAAGCTTTAAGCAAAGCCTGCTTATCGGCAATATCTCGCAGCGGTGGATTCATTTTAAACGACGTATTTTCCTGATCGATATCCAAGGAAGAAAAAAATAAATGATGCGGAGAAACTTCGCACGTAACCTTCAAACCTTTATCCTTGGCTTCCTTTACCAGTTCCACGGTACGTCGCGATGATACATGGAGTACGTGATACCGTGCGGCTGGGTAGTTTTGCAATATCCGCAAATCTCTTTCAACCATTTGAAATTCCATTTCGGCCGTATACGGTTTTAAACCAAACTTTTCTTGCACCGGGCCGCCTGCCAAAACATTTCCATGGTGCGGCATTTCGGCATGTTGCAAAATCTGGGTGCCAGTTTCTGCGCTGAATGCAAAAACTTTTTCCATGAGCGCGTCACTTTCGACGCCAATTCCATCGTCTGTTAAAGCCACTGCGCCAGCTTGGAGTAACCCATAAAAATCGGTGGCTTTTTGTCCTTTAAGTCCCATCGAAATACAGCCGCTTGCCAAAATTTTTACCCCAAAAGTCTTTTCGGCCACCAAAAAATCCACAATGGTTTGCTTTAAAATTGCTGGATTATCAAGACAGGGCAAGGTATTTGCCATGGTCAAAACCGCACCAATTCCGCCGCTTATGGCTGCGGAAAGCCCTGTTTCAAGTGTTTCTTTTTGACTTTGGCCGGGGTATCGTAAATGAACCTGTGCATCCACACCAGACGGTAAAACACTTAAGTTTTCTGCATTTATTACGACCGCGGCGTTTAATTTTTCGTATTCTGGGACAATTTGCTGTAGGATTCCATTGTGAACTCTTAAATTAAATTTTTTCGTTAAACTTGTATCGAGTGCAGGAACATAGGCTCGTTCGATAACGCAGTCGCTGTGATAATTTTTTGATTTAATCATTGGGGAATAACTTTTAAAATGCAGAATCTAATTTTTTTCAATTGAAGTATAAGTTTTAAATTCTAAAAATGCAAAAGGAAGCTAAAATTATGAATACAACGCTTGTTTCGCCAAAAGTTGCAAATAAAAATTTTCCAGACGTTGCGCATTCCATAAAATCTCGTTTCGCTCAAACCTTGACTAAGGTTGGCATGTCTGAAATCGAAATCCCCATCCAAATTAAAACCACACGTGGGACGTATTTAACACCTGCCAGAGCAGATGCTTACGTCAGCCTTGATGCTCCGGAAGCTAAAGGCATTCATATGTCGAGACTTTTTGTAGCTCTGCAAAAAACTCTCAGCGAGAAAGAGTTTTCCATAGCCACCTGCCACGATATTTTAAATCAATTTTTATCTTCCCATAAAGATTTAAGTCAAAGTGCCTATTTAAATTTGAAATTTGAATTGCCACTGCTACGCAAGGCTTTAATCTCCGAAAATTCGGGCCCCAGACTTTATCCAATTTCTTGTCAATTTCAGAACCGAAACGATAAACTACTGACTCAAATAAAGATTTCCATCCTTTATTCTAGCACCTGCCCCTGTTCAGCTGCTTTGGCTCGCAGTCTAATTCAGGCTAAATTTGCGACGGATTTTTCCGATGAAAAATCTATTAACAAAAAGGAAATTTTAGACTGGCTCGGTGCCGAAACAGGGATTTTAGCAACTCCTCACGGTCAACGAAGTATCGGAACTATGGAATTGCAATTAAAAAATCCACGGGCAGATATCTCATTTGAAGAACTTATTTCAGCAATTGAATCCGCCCTTAAAACTCCTGTCCAAACAGTCGTAAAACGAGAAGACGAACAAGAGTTTGCACGGCTGAATGGTAGCAATCTGATGTTTGCTGAAGATGCAGCACGCTGTATGGCGGATGTTTTAAAATCTCGCGCCGAAATTTCTGGGTTTCGCGTGGAAGCACGTCATATGGAAAGCCTTCACCCCCACGATGCGGTAGCGGTTGCAGAAGAAAACTTCATTAGGTAGCACAGTGGATTATCTTTTCACGACTTTGAATTACTACTGCGAAAGAACCTCAACCGATCTTTTAAGTGAACCGCTTAATTTATTTTCCAATGCGGCGTTTTTTGTAGCGGCTTTTTATATGCAAATGTTTTGCAAAAAGAAAAATATCGCCAATCACCCACACGTCAAAATCCTTATTGCGCTGACTTATCTCGTTGGAATCGGGAGCACTATTTTTCATAGTTTCGCAAATATTTTAACCAATTTATGTGACGTTATTCCGATCGGATTACTTGTGGTAACGGCAGTTTATTTCATTATGCGAGATATATTTCAGTTTAGCTTAGTCAGAAGTTTACTGTGGTTAGGAATTCTTGCTGCAACGTGTATTTTTATAGTTTTAACCATAAAAATCCCTGCACTGAATCATTCGGAAATGTATCTAGGGCCTTTGGGAGCTTTAATCGTACTTGCAGTTTATAGTCGGCTTGTGGGCAACCGAAATTCATCGGAGTTATTATTTTCCAGCCTATTTTTTGTGATTTCATTAATAATGCGCAGTATCGACCAAAGATTTTGTCAAATATGGCCGCATGGTACGCATTTTTTATGGCATACGTTCAACGGACTTACGCTGGTTTTTGTAATGCGTTTTTATGCTCTTTCGTTAATTTTTGTATCTGAAAACACATTCCTAATGCACAAAAAGAAATGGCCGTAGACAAAAGTACCACCGTGTCCATTCCGACAAGTTTATTGTGAATTGATTCGCTGATAATGAGCGAGCTTCCATAGGCTCCTAACGAACAAGAAATATGCTGGACGGTGGATTGCATCGACATAAAAGAGGCCCGGTCTTGGGCTTCAGGGACTAAAGAGCTTATGGTTTGCATGGCAATATTTCTAAAATTTCCAAAAAACATAATCATGGCAAAAGTCACATAGGGAACAATCAAAGGCTGCTCGAAATAAAAACTTAAAAATGCCCCCGAAGTGAAACCACAAAATCCTATAAAAAAAACAACAGTAGGTCCTAATTTATCCACCATGGGCCCTGCAATTCTTGTTGCAATAAGACTGGCAAATCCACCTGCAAAATAAAGATAAGTCATATGATCTCGTGGAAAATTCACATTGCGTTGCAGGTAACTTGCAATATTTGGAAAGAGTAAAAATCCCGACATCATAACCAAGCTCGTCAAAGCATATGAAAATAGCGCCTTTTTGTCGGTAAATATGCGCAACGGATTTTTCTTCGGCATGGACTTAGCTAAATGAAAACTCATGGGAGGCAGCAAAAGTAAAACCGCTGCCGCAGCGATAGAGCATAAAAAACCAACCGCAAAAAAAGGCGTTTGCCACCCTCCGATATACGCAAGTTTCAATCCGATTGGCACACCAAAAATCGACGCTATGGAAAAAGACGTCATGAAAGCAGCCAGTGCCCGACCTCTACGGTGCGCCGGAATGATATCTCCGATAATTGCCAAGGAGATCGCCGAAACTAAACCACCAAAAATTCCAGCCAAAACTCGCGACCACATCAGACCTGTTAAATTTGTCGCAAATCCGCCAGCAATGGTTCCCAAACTCAGACCAAATCCAGTCAACGTTAAGGCCTTTTTCCGGTCGAATCGGTCAAGGAAAAAACTCGCGACAAAACCTGAAATTGCGGCAGCAGCAGTGTAACAAGCGGCAATGGTTCCCAGGTGAGAAACACTCATATCCAAAGCCTTTGCAAACTCTGGCCCGAGTGGCATTACCATCATAAAATCTACGATATTGATAAACTGAAGACTCGAAAGCAGAAGAATAACACCGCGTTCTTTTGCCGGAGTAAGTTGAAAAGCAGCCTGCGATTCAGGCTGATAGGTTAAATGAGGGTTGACATCAGACATACAATCTTTTTGTTAAGTTCTATTTTAAAGCCTCTGTAATAATCCGATTCTGTTCCATAACATGTGCTTTATTAGCACCTTCAGCTGTCGTTCCCGAATCTCTTCGTCCAACGTACTGAAGTCTTTGTTTCGAACTCATTATGTCGATTAATCTTGGCTGTACAAAAGTCCAAGCGCCCATATTCTGCGGCTCTTCTTGAATCCAAACTACGGAATGAATATTCTCGTAATTTTCTAGAACTTTTTTGATCTGAGTTTTTGGAAACGGATACAGTTGCTCAACACGATTCACGGAAACATCGGTGATGTTATTTTTTTCCATCATTTCGACAATCTCATAATAGATTTTACCGGTACAAAACAAAACTTTGCGGCAATTTTTGGTCGGTTTATCGTCAGCCAATACTTCTTTAAATTTCTGACCTTCAAAATCAATTAATTTTGATAATACCCGATCAGATCTCAAAAGGCTTTTTGGGCTCATTATCACTAAAGGCTTGCGAAACGGGCGGTAAAGCTGCCGCCTTAAAATATGAAAGTACTGCGCTGCAGTGGTTGGAATTGCGACCTGCATATTAAAATTGCCGCACAACTGTAAAAATCTTTCCAACCGCGCACTGGAATGCTCAGGTCCCATACCCTCATAGCCATGAGGTAACAGTAAAACCAACCCACTTGTTTGCTTCCACTTGGCTTCGCTTGCTACCAAAAATTGATCGATAATAATCTGCGCACCATTTGAAAAATCTCCGAACTGTGCTTCCCAACAAACAAGCGCATTGGGATCGGCTACGTTATAGCCAAAATCAAATCCCATCACACCTTGCTCGGAAAGTGGACTATTAAGTATTTCTACACGAGGTTGGTGCTCTAAATTTTGGGCGAAAAGTTGATTTAATAGCTCCAATCTTTTACCCGTTTCGAAATCAGAAATCACCGCATGACGGCTGCTAAAAGTGCCGCGCAAACAATCTTGTCCTGAAAGCCTCACATCGTGGCCTTCTTCGGCCAGTGTTCCAAATGCTAGAAGTTCTGCAAAAGCCCAATCACAACTCCCCTCACCTTCAAGCATTTGATTTCGTGACTCCAATAGCCGGACAATTTTTGGATGAGGTGTAAAGCCCTGGGGAACTTGCGCGATTTTGCGGCCTAATTCGCAAAGTTTTTTGATTGCTAAGCCGGTTTTTGGCGAAGTTTCAAAATCTTTTTCGGAATTTTCAATGTAATCAAAAATTCCATTGTAAGACTTCGGTATTTTGCTTTTAAATTTTTCTTTATCAAAATCCTTACCTTTGACCAAATCGTGAGCTTCTTGCATCCGGGCTCTAAACTTCGTAATTTTCTCCTGGAATGCATCCGCAGTTAGGATTTTTTCTGCAATAAGTTTTTGGCCATAAAGATTCATAACCGTTAGATGGGCCGCGATTTTTTTGTACATAATTGGCTGAGTGAAACTTGGCTCGTCGGTTTCATTGTGTCCATATCGTCGGTAGCCAGTTATTTCGACTACGATATCTTTTTGAAATCTCTGACGATACTCACCCGCAATTTCGGCACACCAAACCACCGCTTCCGGGTCATCACCATTGACATGCAAAACTGGCGCATTGATAAATTTCGCAAGTCCCGAAGCGTAGCGGCAGGAACGTCCTTCCTCGGGATTTGTGGTGAATCCAACTTGATTATTCACGATAATGTGGATTGTCCCGCCTGTGGTATAGCCGGGTAATTCCGAAAGATTGTAAGTTTCTGCAACAATTCCTTGACCAGTGGCTGCCGCATCGCCATGAATTAAAATAGGCAAAATCAATTTGCGATTTTTATCTTTAATCAGTCTTTGCCTTGCGCGAACAAAACCCTCCACCACGGGATTGACCGCTTCCAAGTGACTTGGATTAGGACACAAGAATAACCGTATGTTTTTGTCTTGGAATTTTTTCTCGTTAACATAACCCATGTGGTATTTCACATCACCGTCGATGGCCATTGGGTTAAAATCTAATCCTTCAAATTCCTTTAACATGAGCTCGTAGGTTTTTCCCATATAGTTGGTCAAAACATTAAGCCGCCCACGGTGGGCCATACCTAAGCAGATTTCTTCCACATCGAGCTTTGCAACAGATTCCGTTAAACCCTGTAAAAAAGGAATAAGTGTGTCAACACCTTCAACCGAAAATCTTTTTTGGCCAAGATATCTCGCTTGTAAAAAGCTTTCAAAACCTTCCGCCTTGATCAACTCATGTAATATTCCGAGTTTTTTTTCTGCAGAATAAACAGGTTTATTGCGACAGCTTTCCATCTTATCTTGGATCCAGGTCACAAATTCAATACTGTCGCTATCGCGAAATTCGGCTCCAATTGAGCCGCAATAGGTTTCTTTTAGGAGTTTATCAATTTCATCAAACGTAAAACCTGCGTCGTGTTTTGCCAAATTCACCGGATAGAACTTCTTACTTCGATCGATATCTTTTAGTCCGTGAAGTTCTGCCGACAAGGCATTTGGCAGACTTGGTTGTGTATTTAAAGGGTTTAAATAGGCACCCAGATGGCCCAGTTTTCTGTATGCGTTGATATAAGCTTCCACTAACGCGCTATCGTGACCAGTGTCTGAAGACGTGGCCGAATCGGCAAGCCCCTGGCCAACCGCATAGTCCATTCCTTCAAAAAATTTCTGCCAAGACAAATCCACAGAATTTTTATCCGATTGATATTGCTTGTAGAGCGAATCCAAAAATTGTGTTTGTTCGCCTTGAGAAAAAGTAAATTTGGCCGACATGTTATCCATTTTTTTTAGACCTATATATTAATGCTACGTTTATCGACACCAAGAGCGGCTTCTTTGATTACTTCTGACAAAGTCGGATGGGCATGACAGGTTCTTGCAATATCTTCCGCGCTCGCTTTATATTCCATAGCCAAAACCAATTCTGCAATAAGTTCCGAAGCAGTTGGGCCAACGATATGCGCTCCTAACATCCGGTCGGTTTTTGCGTCGGCGATAATTTTTACAAAACCATCTGTTTCACCCATACATTTTGCTCGGCCATTGGCCACGAAAGGATACTGCCCGATTTTATAATTAATGTTTTTGTCTTTGCATTCTTGTTCGGTTAACCCAACCGTTGCAACTTCAGGCCACGTATAAATCACATTTGGAATAGCTTCGTAATTTACATGTCCCGCAAAGCCTGCAATGATTTCGGCGCAAGCCACACCCTCTTCATCGGCTTTGTGAGCCAACATAAGCCCTTCAACAACGTCACCGATGGCATAAATATTTGGCACGGTTGTTCTAAAATGCTTGTCGATTCCAACTTTTCCATTTGTACTAACAGTAATTCCAACATTTGCTAAGCCAAGATGTTCCGTGTAAGCCTTTCTACCCACCGCGACCAAAACTCGGTCACAGGATATTTCATTTTTCTGACCGTCTTTTTCTGTTTCTACGGAAATCTTCTTGCCATTTTTTGTGCATTTTAAAAGTTTAGTTTGGAGTAAAAATTCAAAACCTTGCTTCGTTAAAATTCTTTGCATATCACGAGAAACGGTTTGGTCCATCTGCGGGAAAATTTTATCTTGGGCTTCCACAACCGTAACTTTGGCCCCAAGCCGAAGCCAAACGCTTCCAAGTTCAAGCCCAATAACTCCGGCTCCGATTACAACCAAATGTTTTGGAACTTCAGAAAAACCCAAAGCATGGGTCGAGCTTACAATAAATTCATCGTCAAAAGGCGCAATTTTCAATTCTATCGGTTTGCTACCCGTTGCGATTACAATATTTTTGGCGCTAAATTCTTCGGTATTGCCATCTTGTTTTACAACTTTTACAGTATTTTTTGCAGCAATCTGACCACGTCCGCGCAGCCAGGTAATTTTATTTTTTTTAAATAATCCTTCTATACCTTTGGTCAGAGTTGTTACTACACCGGATTTTCTCTCCATCATTTTTTTGATGTTCATTTCGACATTTTTAAATTCTATGCCGTGGTCGGCCGACTTATGTTTAACATTGAAGAAATTCTCGCTGGATTGTAGTAACGCTTTACTTGGAATACAGCCAACATTTAAACACGTCCCACCAAGAGTCGAGTAATACTCAACACAAGCCACCGTCAGCCCTAATTGTGCAGCGCGGATGGCACAAGTGTAGCCTGCAGGGCCCGACCCAATGACGATGACATCAAATTGATTCATGAAAAATCTTCCCTTTTAAATACTCAATAGAATTCGACTTGGATCTTCGATGCATTCTTTTACTTTAACCAGAAACTGCACTGATTCTCGGCCGTCAACAATCCGGTGATCATAGGACAACGCAACGTACATCATAGGTTTGATGACTATTTGGCCATTGACCACCACCGGCCTGTCTTCTATTTTATGAAGTCCCAAAATCCCACTTTGTGGTGGATTTAAAATAGGTGTCGACATCAGGGATCCGAATACACCGCCATTGGACAGTGTAAAAGTTCCCCCCGAAAGATCATCGATAGAAATTTTGCCGTCCCGAGCTTTTTTTGCAAACTGGGAAATCGCAGATTCCAGTTCGGCTATTGATAAATGCTCCGCATCGCGAACCACTGGCACCATTAAGCCCCGATCTGAAGATACTGCCATCCCAATATCGTAATAGTCGTGATAGACAATTTCTTTGCCTTCAATCCAAGCATTAAGGGCTGGAAAACTTTTAAGGCCTTCAATGACGGCTTTGGTAAAAAAACTCATAAACCCGAGATTTACGTCGTATTTTTCTTTAAATTTTTCTTTGTACTTTGTACGGAGCTGCATAAGTTGCGACATGTCGATTTCATTAAATGTCGTTAGAATGGCCGCTTGAGTTTGGGCTTGAATAAGGCGTTCTGCGGTTCGGCGACGAATCATCGACATGGGTTCTCGGCGTTCAGACCGCGAACCTTGAGGTGTTTTGACTTTCACTTCTGCAGGTGGTTTGGTGGCCATTGCAATCTTCGGCTGGGGTGGTTCTTGCGAACTTGTTTCTGCCGCGTTTACCGCATCTTCTTTTGTTACTCGTCCGTCTTTTCCGGTTGCTTTTATCTTTGCTGGATCAAGCTTCTTTTCTTCCGAAATTTTACGCGCAGCTGGACTTAAGATCGTTTCACTTGACGCTACAGGAGTGCTTTCACTAGGAGCTGGGGTTTCTTTTTTGGGCGCAGATTCAGCCGCAACAATACTGGTGTCGAGTTTTGCGATAACATCTCCAACCGCAACAACATCACCGGCTTTTTTAAGAATTTCGATTCGTCCGGATTGTTCAGCAAAAACTTCTACCGTCGCTTTATCGGTTTCTAGTTCTAACAACACCTGATCGCGCTTGACATCATCGCCACTTTTAAATTTCCACGCATGAATCATTCCTTCTTTGATTGATTCACCGACACTAGGGACTTTCACTTCAACGAGCATGGGAATATTCCTCCGACTATTATTATGGCCTTTATAATATAGGAAAATCTTTCACATGCCATTTAAACTTCCGAATTCACTCTTCTTTTATTTTATTTTGCACTAGTATCACTAGCGAGCGAAAACTTGTAAAATTTTTACTCAAAGGCTAATTAATTCAATTATAATAGGATGTTGCGATGAAATATGGTGTGTTTTCTTTAATGCTAGTAAGCTGCGCCAGTCTTCCCAAAAAACCAGTTGAACAAAAAGCAGCGCGCGAATTAAGTCTGCCGTCCGTTGTAGCCCCAAAAAATGCACAGACTTTTTCTGCGCCGTATAAAATTGCAAAAAAATCCGAATCGGTGGAAGTGTTTGTTTGCGATAACGAAACAGCAAACAGTGTTTTGCTAAATCACAGTGATAAATCCGGTTGGACGGCGCAGAATTTTTGCTCGAGTTGGGTAGCGCAAATCTTTCTAAAAAACGGGTTTAATGTTATCGGAGTTAATCGCCCCGGATTTGGTCAATCCACAGGCAAGAAAGATTTGGCTGGTCCGCGGTCTAGTGAAGCCATTAAAACCGCTACCACCTTGGGACTTTCAAAATTAAAGACCAAATCAGAACTTGTAGGGTCTTGGGGACTGGGCTCAGGCGGAATTTCTGCTGGATTGGTTGCGAGGAATTTTAAGTCGATGAAATGGGTGATTCTAGGGAATACAGTTTATGATTTCGAACAGCAATTAACTAACACTAAGTCCAAGATATTCAACCCAGAGATGTCTCAATTGAAAAAAATCGAAGGTGAATCAGCTGTGGAAAACAGATCTATAGCTTTTGAAATCGAAAAATTACCAAAGCAGATTTACTTATATCATAGTGCAACCAACGAAGAGGTTGGGATCAGTCAGATGACTCAATTTGTCGATAGCCTTACTGCGCAGCAGTTTACGGTAGCCACAACTACTGTGGAATCGAGCGAACAAGAATTGAATGATGTCGATCAGTACAATGTTGTCCGGGATTTTTTGACTAGCATTAAATAAAAATCAATTGTTCAAAATTTTACTTTCTAGCGAGTGTAGCGGCCAGCTTAAACTGACATCATTTTTTAATTCCATTGAATATTACAGAGGCTAACGGCAGGCCAGGTTCTCTTGACTGTGCCAAATGTTTAGCAATGGCTCGAGGTAGCGCTTTTGAATCTTGATTTATTTTTGATTTAGTTCCGATTTTTGGTTTTATCGAGTAGGAAACACATTTTGAAGGTAAAAAGATCTTGGTGCGTATAGTTTTCATGTGATCGAAACTTTGTATGAAAAGGTGAACGGCCAACGCCTCCAGGCGACCATCACGATCACGCGCAAAGCCTAAGTCAATGAAAAGCCAAATGCCAAAGGCTAGCTCAGACGTTAGTGCGGTAATTTTAGTGAACTTAATCCGCGCAGAAAAATAGCCAACTTGCATCGTTGCTCGTAATACGAAGAAATGTTATTGTACCGACCCTAGGAGAGATAATTGTGACAAAAAAATGGTCTGTATTATTTTTGAGTTTTTGCGTTTTCAACTTATCTTGCAAATAACGGGTGGAATCTTCCAATGCTGCGGGAGAAAATGCGGCCGAAAAATTCAATTTAAAAACTTTTGTTGGGAAATTTTCTAGCACTTCAGATCTGATCAAAAATCTTCCAGAAGAGTTCCACACTCATTTTACTTTAATGCACAAAAGTGGTAGCAATCAAAAAAATGAAATTGAACCCAAATTGCCGAGGGTTATCACCTTTGGAAAAACTGCCGAGACTATTCTAGCGTTTGCTTCCTCAATGACCCTTATCGAGGTGATTACGTTTGATCCGGAGCAGAAATCTTACAATTTTAGCACGATCGCAGACTCGGCCGGTGCTAACCCACTTAAGCTGCAATCCGAAACAGACAACTGTTCGAGTTGTCACACGGAAAAATTGCGACCTAACTGGGAACCGTATTTCTTCTGGCCCGGAGCTTATGGGTCCGAAGATGATTCTTATATTAAAGGAGGCCAGGAAGAAAAAAACATCACTGAGTTTCTTCAAACTGGAATGAAGACTACGCCGTACGCGTTTTTTCCTGAAGCCAAAACCACTTTTACGCTTAGTAAACTTGGCAATGGAAATTCGCGTATTGATGGAAAGTCAGAAACGATTCGATTAAATGGTATGCCGAATACTATGCTTCTAAATTTGCTCGTTGAGCAAAACATTGATCGCGGTGCAAAACTTTTAACCAAAACTGAAAGTTATCAAAAAAATAAATATCTCATCGCTGCCACAGTTGCTGGCTGTATATTTCAACCTTCAGAAAGTGGATTTGGTAGCCCGTATGTCAGTGAGTATGCAAAAAAGGATGCGCGTGTAGTAGATGCCGTGAAGGTAAAGGATCAATATGCCAAGGTCGCTTCTGTATTAAATGCTAAAAAAGTATTTAAGTCTGGTAACATTGGCTGGTTGACTTACATCGATGCACTTTTCGATCTGAACTTAAAAATAACAGCCGATGAATTTTCGCTCAGCTTTAAAGAAAATGCCCTCGCAATATCAGATACCAAATTGGAGAGTTTTCCCTTCAACGACGGTACGGTTGACTATAGCAGCATGATGGTAGCGGTAGGCCTGTCTAAGTTGGACAATGAATTTAAAAATTTAGCGCGTTTTGCCTGTCGAGACGGAAACACAGCATTTATTGGAACACATGTGCAAACTGGTTGGACTTATTGCCGTAAAGACCCAGCGGCAGGCAAGAATGATATTGCTGACAACAATGACGATGAATCCTGGGGAAAGCGTGGATTATGTTTAGAACTCGCAAAAAACTGGAAGTAATGTATTAAGGAGTAAGCCAATGAATCACATAGATATTTGTTTTCAACCTGTTTCAACCGGCTTTTTGCACGCGGCCTTGTTTAATCTTATTCATCAGTTTTAAAGCACCTAGATGTTCTTTGTCTTTTTGCATCAATTCATCTAAAACGCCTTCGGCTTCGTCAAATTTCTTTTCGCGCATTAAATGCTGAGCTAAAAGCAAGTACGTGTCCAGTCGATCTGGGTGGCTTTTCTTTTCTTGCTGCAAAAGACCTTCGACTTTTTCGGACTTTTTACTTTTATAAAATAATTCCATAGCTGCCACCAAAGGCTCTGAAGATCTTGGATCAGACCGGCGCGCACGAAGCAAATAATACAAGGCTTTGTCGAGATTTGCCATCATCGCAAACGCTTTGGCCGAGGTCATCAGCGCTTTGTAATAATTAGCATCTTCTTGTAACGCGATTTTAAGTTGAATTAAAGCCGCTTCCGGAGAATTTTGACTCAGCAGTAAATTTGCAAGCAAAGTTTGCCGAGACTGTTGCTTTGGATTAATTTCTAATTCTTTTACTAAGTAGTTAATGGCTTTAACGTACTGCCCGCGGGTGATTTCCTGATCGGCTAAAAAACGATAAATTTTATAAAAATTAGGCGAAATTTCTAACCCGCGAAGGAGTTCCGCTTCAGCTTCTTGGTATTTTTTTTGCTTGGAATAGATCAAACCAATACACTGATTTATTTTTGCGGATTGAGGCGATAACTTTCGGGCCTGCTGATAAAAAGACAATGCATTGTCGTAATCATTTTTAAATAAACAACTATCCGCAATATGCATTAGCTTATCATAAGGTGTCGGTGCGAAAAACTTTTGCAGATGAAATGCAATTTTTTTCTCAAGTTCTGCAGTTTGAAAAGGCTTTACAATAAAATCACTTGCGCCTTCGCCGACTGCCATCACAATTCGTTCTCTGGCATCTTCTCCTGAAATCATAATGATTGGAATATCGTTTAAGACGTCACGATTTCTAACGTATTCTAAAATTTTTGTGCCTTGTTTTGTGCGCAAATATAAATCGCACAGAATTAAATGAGACTGTTGCGTCGAA
>JAYVPO010000058.1:0-2324 GCA_043757325.1 bacterium | reverse complement strand
AAAGTCCCTTGCGAGTGGGGAGCGCCTTTCATTACGACTCCCTTTTCGAGTGAAATTTCGTCGAGCTCCAAATGCGCGTGTCCCTGGGGAATTAATTTTTTAATTATCAGCCCATTTTTCGACCGAGGATGTACAGAAATATCCACGGATCTTGTTACTTGAAAGGGCACTATTGTAGGTTGTAAGAGTTCGCCAATTTTAATTTGAAAAGCATCGCAAAGACTGAGCAGCGTTTGCATCGAAGGATTGGCGCTGCCAGACTCGAGCTGGGAAATCGTAGCTCGCTTAAGTCCAGCTCTTACCGCCAGTTGGGCTTGGGTGAGCCCATGGTGGCGACGAAGCTCTATAATTTGATGACTGAGATTTCGAGAGGCCTCTGTTGTAGATGATCTTATAAAAGTCATTTGCTATTATAATATCATATAAGTGATTAAAATAGAATTACGCACTACCGTCTTCCTAGGGGCCAAACAACTATCCGAGGCCTCAAGGAGACTATATGAAATTAAATTTAGATCATCTCAACATGACGGTGGCTTCACTCAAACAAAGCGAAATTTGGTACAAAAAAGTTTTTGGATTTGAACGAGTCGAAGGCGGCGTTCGAAACGGGCGCGCGTGGTCGATTGTAAAAAAAGACGAATCCATGTTGTGTCTTTATGAGGACGCAGCACTTTCGCCAGCCTACGCGCATCCCACAAAAGACCACAATCTCAATCACTTTGGAATTCGAATCCGAGACCGAGCGGAGTGGGAAGCTGTGGTGGCACGAGAAAAACTTGAGGTCGCCTATGGGGGTCCTGTTGCCTATCCTCATAGCCAATCATGGTATGTGACCGATCCTTCGGGTCACGAGATCGAGGTGAGCTATTGGCCAGAAGGAGTCACGTTTTAACAAAAAAACCTCACTGAATCATAAAAGCTGTCCGCATTTTACTTATGCTATAAATACAACATGCGCTTTTATCCTTATTACGAAGAAAATAGCCCGTTAGTTCGTGCAGAGTTTATAAAATCTCAAAATCATGGGAGCTTGCTCACAGTTAAAGAAGTTGGCGTCAACATAGGAATTTTTAACCACCACTTAAAGGGCGATAAGCTTTACCTTCATTTACAAAAAGACGACGAACAGCTAGTTGACCTAGGGAAAAATCCACGTTGTCAATTTGTGATCTATGAATTTTTAGCGGTGATACCATCTCATTGGGTGGAGGCTCGCTACGGTGGGGCTGCGACCTCTTATTATCGCTATTTAGAATTTGATTGTGAGGCAAAGATTTTAGAAATTGATGCTTTTGTAAAAGCACTTCGGGGAATGCTTGAGCACTATCAACCCGAAGGAAAATACGATCCTATCGAAAAGGATTCGAAACTCTACAAAGGATCGATTGCACAAATTGTGGGGCTTGAGCTGACCTCAATTGCAACACGTTCAAAGTGGAAGCTCGGGCAAAATCGCCCAACCGAAACGCGTCTTAAGGTCGCGCGGCATCTTTTCGAGCGAGGACTTCCAGGCGATTTAGTTGCAGCAGCCTTAATAGAAGAAGCCTGCGCAGTTTAATCAATTCCGCAGGCTAATCGTGCGCGTTTTAATACGGCAGAGGCTTTGGCGCGCGCTTTAACGGCACCTTCAGCCAAAACTTTATCAAGATAAGCTTGGTCAGCCATCAATTTGTTAAATTCATTTCGTGCCGGAGTAAAACACGCTTCGATTTTTTCAAGCAGTGCGAGCTTAGCATGTCCGTATCCGTAGCCACCTCGGCGATAATTGTCTTCCATCGTGCGCACTTCATCGGGTGAAGCGAGCAATTTATAGAGAGAAACGATATTACAAGTCGACGGATCCTTCACGTCTTCTAATCCCTTTGAATCGGTAACGATGTTCATGACTTGTTTTTTTAATTGTTTTGAATCAAGCAAGGGATCAATTCCGTTACCTTTGCTTTTACTCATTTTGCCACCGTCAGTGCCTGGTACCACAGCAACGTCTTCGCGAATAAGTTCTTTGGGTTCTTTAAAAACATTACCAAAAAAATGATTGTAGCGTTTAGCAATAGCGCGAGCCATTTCGAGATGTTGTTGTTGATCTTTGCCAACAGGGACCACATCTGCGTCGTAAGCTAAAATGTCGGCCGCCATCAAAACTGGATAAGCAAAAGTTGCCATGTTGAGTGCGCCTTCTTCGTTTTTATCTTTTGCCGCTTTGTAGGCGTGCGCACGGAAAAGATCTCCCATCGAAACAGAACACGAGAGAAGCCACATGAGCTCAACAACTTCCGGAACATCGCTTTGCAAATAAAGAGTTCCTACTTTGGGATCGTAGC
>JAYVPO010000057.1:0-2341 GCA_043757325.1 bacterium | reverse complement strand
GGTTTTGAGTCCCTCAGGCATATTTGTTAATAATTCTTTAGCTCCGCCGCGATCCATAGCGCGATTCACGTGCGATTCATCTTCTATATGCCCAACTTCTCCCACTCCCACGTTTTCCTGCAAGGAAAGCTGATAGCGATTATAATCTTGAAACACAACGCTCACCCGCTTCAACAGGGCAGCATGGTCCCAGTCACGAAGATCTTTGCCATCCAAATAGATTGCGCCTTCCGTGGGCTGATAGAGGCCGCTCAATAATTTTATCATCGTCGATTTTCCAGCGCCATTTGAGCCAACAATCGCCACGCTCTGGCCATTGGGTAAATGCAAAGAGAAATTTCTCAAGGCCCAATTTTCCCGATTCGGATACTTAAAACTAACATTGTCGAAAAACACACCACTCTTCGCATTTTTCCGTAAGGCGCTCGGCGTGGACTTTAGAGCCGAGGCGATCGGAATTGCTAGGAAATCAAAAAGATTCGATAAATAAAGATTATGTTCATACATTCCGCCAATCGCCGCCAAACAAGACTGAAAGGCTTGTTGTCCTTGACGAAACACAACCACGTAGAGGGTTAGATTTCCTAGTGTGAGCGTGCCTCGCGCGGCTGAAACAGCAATCAGCATATAACAGCCATAAAAAGCCCCAGAGGAAAGTAGTGAAAGCAATACCACCCAAATCGTTCGTTTGGTGGAAAGCGCTGCATCTTCGTGAAAAAATCTTTCCGCTAACGAAGTGTAACGGTGTAGAAACTTTTCTGCCAACCCGAACACACGCACTTCCTTTGCGTGACTATCATTAGCTAACACATACTCCATATAGGCCATTTTCCTTCGATCCGGGGAGCGCCAGTTGTAAAGACGGAATCCGATATTAGAAAATTTCATCTCTGCAATGGTGGCAGGCAATGAAGCGAGCACTAGGGCTAAAACAGCCCAAGGGCTAAAGGCAATTAGCAAAGCAATATAAGCAAAAAGAGTTAAGGCATTTTGCACAAATTGAAAAGAATCAGTCACAACAGAAAGCGATCGAGAAGAAGCTTCTTGCCGGGCGCGATTCATTTTGTCGTAATATTCTGAGTTTTCAATTTGTGAGAGATCCAGGCCCACCGCCTTGGCTAGAATCATCGAATTTACTTCGATGCCCAATCTGTTACCGAGAAGGGTGCGACATAAAAATAGCGCGCGTTGCACCACAGAAATCGCCGCAATTAGCCCAAACTCTGCCAAAACCATTTTGATGGTATGATCAATATTGTGCGAAACCACGGCATCAATAATTAATTTCCCAACATAAGCCATGGCCGGCGGAAGCGCAGCGGAGAGTGCAGTTAAAAGCGCGATCGCTATGCCGATTTTTGGCGAAGCATTCCATGCGAGGGATAAGCCTTTTTTAGTATTTTTTGCGCTATCAGAAAGGGACTGAATAAAATTTGTTTTCTTTTTAGGCTTATTGTCCGACAAAGGCATCATAAAAAATCCTTAACTTAGTAGTCTCACAAGCCAATCAGGATGCAGATGCCAGCCCATAAAACCAGAAAAACCAAACGCTAGTCCAATTGCGCTGAATACCCACGAAAAATAAAGTAGATAATCTTGCGCGACTAATGCGGTGATTGCCATCGCCATCAAGGCCAACGAAAGACAAGCATCAGACAAATCAAATTGGTCGTCGAAATAATTTAATTGATCATACTTGGCCTCGAAGGATTGGGCCTTTACCTTGAGCGCGTTTTCTTCTTCTTTGTAACGAGTCAAGTCTGCTTTTAGCGCAAAAGTGGTTTCTGAAAGAGCCTGCGATTTTTTTGAGCCCAGAATCAACAATAGAGCTTTGTTTTGAGCAATTGTGTTACGGGCTAAATGTTCTTTTAGTTTTTTCGCTTGGTATTCATTCCAAGTATCGAGAGCATCAGACTTTGCCTGCATCATCGCTTGCACGATATTATCGTCTTTCACTTTTGAAACTGCGAGAAAGGTGGACACAATGGCTACTGAGATAGCCACCATCCGGTTTAGGTGCTTGATTTTGTCTTTTTGCATAAGTGAGGCCCCCGTGGGAGCAAATTACCGGATCTTGGCTTTATCGGAAAGGAAATTGAAAGCACCCTGAGTCAACGCAACGCATTCCATTGGGCAGTTTACTAGTTTTGCTTGAGATTATGCTTACTAAATCCATACCAAAGCCCAATATAGATGATGATCAAACCCAATATATTAATGGCCAAGGTTGAGGCAAGCGCTCCCTCCACTCCATATTGCGGAATCCAAAGAATATCTAAGCCAATATCTAGTAAAAGCTGACAAATATTTAAAATCGCAAAAAACTTGCTCCAACCCCAAG
>JAYVPO010000056.1:0-2345 GCA_043757325.1 bacterium | reverse complement strand
TCGAACGCGCGCCAGGTTTCACCTTTACCGTCGAGCTCATTCACACTACTCGAATTAATATCGGCCGTGCCCATCGTTGAAAGCGTCAGAATGATCTTGTCGCTGACCTTTTCGCAAGAAAAAGCTAACAGCGTCCCCGCCGGTGGTTTTTTTGTGGCTTTGATTGTTAAATTGTAATCGGCACATTTACTGTTTTGAACGCCGAAGTCCTGCGCAGCCGGTCGGTAAGCATATTCTAATGTGCGGTTATTATTCGTGGCATTTCGCAGAGCGATTGAACCGTTAAAATTATCGACGTACATTAAAACAGTTGTGGTATTGGCGCGAACGCTTGCCGTCGAGTCATCCGCGACCTTAAAGCCATCCAGATTGCCGCCGGCTTTCACGCCAAGACGATACAATTTAAAATTTTTGTATGAAACAAAACCCAATTTTGAATTGGCCGGCAGCAAACTTTGAGTTTGAGTTTCGTTTTTTAAATTCAACACGCTCAGCTCCGCCTGTGCAAACGAATTTGCAAAGAAAAGAAGAAAAACCATGGTGAAAAATCTGAGCTGCTGCATATACTTCTTTTTCTGTAATTTAGATCACGCTAATTAAAGCATTTTAATGAAGCCCTTCGCATCCACTTCAAAAGTGAAAGTCTGTTCGGCTCCGCCTTTTGATTCAATCTTTTTATCCGCAATCGCGATACTCGATTTATTAGACAAGATTGAACCCGTCAGCTGGGCCGGCTCCATATTGCCGTAGTTGTTGTACATTTTAACCTTAACCACATAGCGTCCCGGATAAGGGTCACTTGACTGCCAGATTTCAGCACCTGGACCGCTTCGTGAATCCAGCGCAAACAAACCGTTGGCTCCGCTATAAGATTTTTTCTTAAAGCTGAATAGATGGCCCTGCGGATCTGTGACTGTTAAATCCAGATCATGTTTTTCGGTCGACCATTTGAAAAGAACGAATAAATATGTTTTATTGTCGTTACTTTTGTTTTCATTTTCTTTGATATCTTTTTTAAGCTGACTGTTGGCCTCTTCAATTTGCGCAATTTTTTCGTTGAGGCTTTTAATTTGCTTTTCTTTTTCTTCAACAGCTTTTTGATTCTTCAGGTCTTCTTCTTGAAGACTGCTAATTTTGCGGTCGATTTGCTTCTTGTCAGGCTGAGCTGCTAAGTTTTTTTCAAGATTTTTAATTTTTTGATTCAGCTCATCGATGTTCTGAGTCAGCTTCATATTATTTTGCTTTAAATTGACGGTTTCCTGTAAAACTGAGTCCTGCACATTTTTGTCTTTTTGATTCCTTTGAACAAGCTGTAACAACTTTTCGTTATTTTCTTTGTTCAGTTTCATTTCATTTTCATTTTTAGCTACATTTTCTTTGTAGTCTTGAATTTGCTTTTTCAGCAAATCAATCATGTTCGCGTTTTCGTCGGCTTTCGTTAACTTTTCGTTAAATTGAACTTGCAATTGTTCCGACTTCACTTTCAGCGCAACGGCCAATTCTTCTGTTTCTTTCAGTTTCTTTTTAAGGGCCTCAACGTCTTCAACCGGCTTTTCTACTTTTTTATCGATTGGCTGCTGTTTTTCTTCGGCCATTTTAGTTGCGGCATCTGAAACAGACTTTAAATTTTCATTAAAGTTACCCTGTTTTTCACTCGCAATTGAAAACAAGATTACGAACAAACCAAAAAGCAATGTCATCATATCCGCATACGAGACCAGCCATCTTTCGTCGATGTGCTCTTCGTGCTCTTCTATATCGTGTTTCTTCTTTTTGTTGTCTGACATTACTATTTAGTCCGTGACTTCACTGAAGCATTTTTAAAATTGAAGCCCTGTTGACCTGTCGGTGCATTGGCCTGCTCTAACGGGCGAGTCTGCGGCCCTTGATCCGGTGTGGGCTCAGTGACCGATAAGCGCGGCTTTTTCGTAAACATCTGGACGATGTTGTTCGGTATAACCATCATCGGTGTAAAATGATTCGACTTAGCTTCAAGTCGCTCATCCAGCGGCAGCATACTTGTTAAACGTTCGATAAAAGTTTTTTGCTGCGTGCTTTTTCTGACCATCAGGATAGCTTCTTTAATAAAGTTACGGGTGAATTCATCCGCCAAATAAGCTTTCTGAGCATTATCAGACAACGGCAAGAACACAAAGTTAGCCGCGGCAATACCCCAGAACGTCGCAACGAGGGCCACAGCCATTGCATGACCGATGGCCGCTGTTCCGCCGGCGCCTCCCAAGTTCGTCATCATCCCGATCATACCGGTTGTTGCACCCAACAGACCGAAGGCCGGAGGATACTTGGCGATTGCATTTAATATTTTAGCGTCCTGTTGGTATTTT
>JAYVPO010000055.1:0-2359 GCA_043757325.1 bacterium | reverse complement strand
AAGCGGGCAGCGGCACGCTACGAATTCAAATGACTTGGACTGGCGAAAAAGCTGGTGTGTTGTTTGAAGAAATCGCCTCAGACAAGCTTAAAACTTTTGAAGAGTCGACCGAGGTGGTTTTAAAGTCGGTGATCAAATTAGGCCGCGAATTTAACCTGCAATTTCCAAGCGAAAAAACTTTTCAAGTCGGTGCGACCTCCCAGATTCCGTACCAATATTTAGTATCGACTATGGATGGTTTGCAGATGTCGTTTCGCGCTGCGGGTTCATCGGCTCAAGTGCTGGCAGCTAGTGACTTAGCAAACATTGTTTTAATCTCATATGAGGACGTGGACGCCGAAGTGGCAAGGGCTGGGACATTTTAGATATGGAATTTTCCAAAAAACATCGACGCGAACCTATGGAGCTTCAGCTCACGGCTATGATCGATATTTTTACGATGATAGTTATTTTTCTGGTGATGGGGACGGTGATTGGCGTTGCCGATGTTTCGGTACCACTCAACACAAAACTTCCTAAAAGCAGCAGCGTGGAAGCTTTAGATGCTGCCCCCCAGGTGGTGTTTAATGTCCAAACAGATTCGACCGGATCAAAAAAAACGTTTATCGAAGTGAAAGCACTGTCGAGCGACTTATCGACAATGCCTCAACTTGAGATAGGGGACTTCCGGGTCAAAGCAGAAGTGGGAAATCCAAAGGTCGACGAATTAAAGAGACTTCTCTCAAAAGCTATCGAAAAATTGAGCCCAGAGCAGCGCAAAGGCGGAGTACTTTTAAACATTGTCGCAGATCAGGCCACCCCCTATCGAGACCTTTTTGATGTGATTAAAGTTTTCCGCGAATCAGGATTTCAGTCGCTTTTGTTTGTTGCCGCTGGCGATCCAAAGTTAGGAAAAATTTTGGATGATCACCCTATCAAAGGAAGCGGTCCGTGATTTTTAGAAAATTTATTTGCTTTTGTTTGTGCCTACTTTCATATCCCGTGATGTCGCGTGAGTCTGTTTTTTTGAACAAGTTTAAGGATTTTATTGAGGTCAAAGACTATGTGGGTGCGAGAATCTATTTTAAAAAAAATTATAATAGCTTTTCCTCTGCCGACGAATGGCTAGCCGTTCGCTCTGAGATGATGCGGCAAAGTCAGCATACAGGGTTTGACCTTGTCTATTCTATGGATCGAAAGCCCGCCCCGGGCCTCTTGTCAGGTTCATTGGATGTAAACACCGCTCGGTTCAATGCTGACCAACTTATGTTAGGTGGAAAATTTCTTGAAGCATTTGATGTCTATCAAAAAATTGCGCTCGAACTTAAGAGTTTAAAAAAAATCAGCCGAAGTAATGATCAAAAATTCGCGATAGATTTTTTGAGTCCCTATATCTTTCAATCCATGGGCCGGGCTCTCTACGGAGCAAAACGATATGACGAATCGTTTATTGTTTATCGATGGATTCCGCAAAGTTTTTCGAAAATTAGAGAGGTTCAATTTGAGAAAATGTGGGCGGCGTTTCGGGGGGGACGAGTAGATCAAGCTCTAGGGGCAATTGCATCTCAATCCTCAGCTTATTTCAACAGCTATTTACCCCCTGAAGCCTATTTGGTTCAAACCTATTTGTATAAAAAATTGTGTAGAACCCCCGATTACAATTCGGTACTCAATCAGATGAGAGGCTTTCTAAAAGATCTCGATTCGGGAAAATATTCGACCGAAGTGTTTTCTAAATCAGATATGGAAACAATAGTTCTTTGGAATCTAACGCAATCACAACCCGAACTATCAGGGTCAGGAGTTACTTCTTTAGAAAGGGACGCCGAAAAGAGGAGAATTGGTCGAGTTTTAGATAAAGCTTTTGAAAATACAAAAGTCCGACTTCGAGATGATATAGAAAAAGCGCTAGCTTATGTTCAGTTAACAGTTAGATCGGGTAATTCGGGAGTGTTGAGGAACATCGAAAAGCTTCCTGATCGCCAAACGCTTTTTAAACTTGGACTCGAAACTTGGCCAGCTGACTCGAAAGAAGAGTGGATAGATGAAATTGGAACGCATCGCTTTGTAGGAGAAAGTTTATGCAAAGCAGGAAGTTGATTGGCATTCCAATTAGACTTTTTTTCGGAGTTTTAAGGGGCGCGGCAATTACTTTTTCAACTTTCACGTTGGCCGCAACATCAGAGAGAGATTTTAGCACGTCCTCTTTTGTGTCGGCTAAAGTTTCAAAAAACAAAGAGACTGTACGTAGCCAGAAAAACTTTCAAAAGGCTAAAGTTGCGCCCTCGGGAATGCTTAATTTATCCCAGCAGGAAATTACGGAAACTCTAAGAGGTATTAATCTACTTGTTTCCAAAACTTCGAATGGCCAAGAAAAGTC
>JAYVPO010000054.1:0-8674 GCA_043757325.1 bacterium | reverse complement strand
AAATAAATTCGTCCTCTGCAGTCGCCGTCGATTGTTTAATCGGAGTGCGTCAACTCACATTAAACTGTCCGGCAAAACATCGCTTTCAGACCCATGCCCTTATTTTGTCTCGGCCTAACGACTCACAAACTCCCGAATTGCAGTTGCTAAAAAAGCACTTTATGAACTCTCAAATCACTTGCACCTTGGCCACTCCCGAACAGGTTCAAGTAAAGGACGGTGCATTTTTCGTTGGCAAAGGTAAATACCACGCCATTTACCGGCATATTTTTGCGGAAAGATTGGCAAACTTTCCAAAGCTTCTTGATGCGCTCCAAAATCAGACACCCATCCTCAATCCCGTGGCGACGCTCCAGAATCAGACACCCATCCTCAATCCCGTGGCGGTGCACTACGAAGTAAAATCTTTGTTCGCTTTGGTCTATCTTTTGTCCAGACACCCAGAAATAATCTCCTATCTAAAAATTCCTCATTTCTCTCCCGAACTGATCTTAAAATACATCCCACCGACATTTTTACTGCGATCTAAAGTCATGATTGGTCCGCATTCCATCGATCAGACACCCTTAATTGCGCGTTGGATCGCCCATCCGAAGGACTATATCCTTAAAAAAAACCGCAGCTACGGAGGCAAGGCTGTGATCTTTGGCACGAGTCAGACACCCAGTGAGTGGGCGCAACTCATCCAGCAAAAACTCCAGACACCCAAAGAACTTTGGATTGTTCAGTCCAAGATTTCCGCTCCAACCGCGCCAATATGTCGTTCTGATGGACAAAATTTCTTCGAAGAGGCTGATTTTTTCGATATGAATTTATTCCTAGACTGTATAAATCAGACACCCAGACTCGTCGGTCCAAGTTCAAGATTTTCTAAAAACCCTATAGTAAACCTTGGCTTAGGCGGCGGAATGCTACCAACTTTCGTATCAAAGTATTAGAAATATTTTTTTGTAATAAATTCATTTTATAAATTGACTTAAAATCTATTATAAGTTATTTATTGGTGGTCACAATTTAATCACAAGGAGATTACATGAAGTTTGCAGTTTTATCAGCAGTCACAAGCATCGCATTGGTTTCATGCGGTAACAAAAAGGAAGAAACCGTAGTTCAGGCCCCAGTGGTTTCTAAAACCGAAGCAGTTTCAACTGCAAGCACTTTACCTAAAATGGTATTGATTGCAGTTCCGTTAGATGCTCAAGGTAAAGAAATCAACGACAAAGCGATCTTTGCAATCAATAAAGACGCCGTTGCGATCAACAGTTCGAATGCTGCTCAGGTTTTTGTCGCTGGACAAGCGCCTAAAATCGCAGAGTTGGATGAGAATTCTTCGCGTCAATCTTTCTTTGGATGGAGACTAGGTTGCGGACGTCATTGCGGTGGACAACGCGGCGGACGTGGAAATTTTTACAATATCAATAATGGAATTCAGCAAATCAATAACGGCGGCAACGGTGTTCAACAAGTTGGCTACCAAAATAATCTGCAACCATTCGCTGGAAACTGGAACACTTATCAGCCTAGCTACCACCAAAATAATTTCGACTGGTCTTACGGCTGTCAAAATTCCCAGTCAAATGTAAATTTTGGCGGCTATAACCAAGGTGGATACAATTCGAATTACAGTTCGGGATACAGTTCTTCGTATAGCGCTTCGTCTTACAGTAATTACAACGTTTACTCGTACGGCCAAAATGCGGGATACGGCTGGAACGGAATTCAATACTAAGTATTCGATCTAGAAAAGTCCTAAAACATAGAACCTCGATCTTTCTGATCGAGGTTTTTTTATTTAAGTTTTTTTACTACGGCGAAAAATATCTATACCCTTGAACAGCTGCTAGTAACAGCCCGCCAAAAAAAACAAGCATCACACACCCGATTATAGCAGATACTATTAACACCAAAGTATCGCGCATTAGATACCCGATTGCTGCTGTGGCAATAACCAGTCCTGGTACAAGATTTGTCAACGGAATCGGAAGTGGAAGCGCCAAAAGAAATCCTGAAACCGCAATCGTTATGCTAACGGGCATTTTTAATGCGCCGGAAACCACTGGGCCCGCAAAGCGTGGCTTAATGACTTTTTGTACAAGAATTAACACTTTGTGAATAACGTTAGAAAAGGCCTGCAAAGATTTTCGAGAAATTTTCTTTTTACCTAACCACAAAGGAAGCTTCGGAACTCGATTAAATAAATAAAGACCTGCCAAAAATACGATGGAGCTTCCTAGAGGAGTGGAAAGTCCAGGCAAGGGGACAGGTTGACAAAACGGTAGCGACAACACAAATATCGCAAGTAAATGACCTGATTTGCCAAAGGAATCAATTACAGACTGAACTGTCGTCTCTTCTTTTTGCAACAGCTTGTAAAAATCCGCAAATAATTCACCTAAATGCATCTCTAAATTATACGTTATTTCAGGCACTTAACGAAATTTAAAATTTTTGTTCAATCCACCGACCCTATTGGACCGAAGCCACCTGTGAGAGTGGATGCAAAAGAATATAGAGGAATTTATGATGAAATATCTTTTAACAAGCGTAGCGTTAACGGCTTGTGGCGTAAATAAAGTCCCTGATCACGTGGCGACACCACACGGTTCCGCCGCTTCAACTAACACCACCCCAATCGATAGTGTCATTCCTCCATTAGAAAAGAAAAATTCCAACGATAGTATTGCTATTAAACCTAAGCCCGACATCAATATTAAAAACTGCAATCAGACACCCAACAAAGAATTAGGTTCAACGTACATTACCACCGATGATTTGGTTGGCACGTATAAAGGTCTTGTTTTCAATAAATCTTTTACCGCCAGTGCCACCTATCAATTTCGAAGTGAGATCACTGCGACAACTTGGAACGAGTTTATCATTACCCAGTTAAGCTCGGTCCAACCGTCAGAAGCACAGTCGGCAGCCGAGAAATCCGCGGGTGTTTATTCGAATCAAGTTACGGGCAACGTAAAAAGCTCCGCACCTTTTTTCTTTGAAGATGTGCGCGGATGTCAGCTAGCAGCAATTTCGGATTTAACCACTCGCGCCGCAAATAGAAGTGTTACTGTCATTTTTGAAAATAGCTTACCGGTGTTCAATATCGCGCAATTTACGACGGCCGTGGATTTAAAAAATTTCCTAGCAACTCCGCTTTCCATTCCACGAATTAAAGCAAAAATTCAGTCTTCCAATGAGGCAGATTTAAAACCAGGAAACACCGAGGGAACACTCAACATCGCTCTTATCGACGAAAAAGCACTTGTCCCTAGCGGCAATAAAGGGCTTATTCCACCAGATTCGGACTATGCATTTAAAGTTAGCTATAACTTTGGATCCGCTCGCGCCACGGCGGCCATGGGCCTTAAACCTGAAACTACTTATTTCATCAAAGATGGCAAAATAAAAGCCACGGCCATCTACTGGAATGATAATTCCATCTCAATGCCGCGGCTTTATCTACCAAACTAGTTCTCCCACTCCCTCTCCCCGTCCCTCTTTCTTAAGCTGCAGTGCGCTGGTGCCAAATGAAAAAAGGACAAGGCGACGAAAGAATCCCGACGAAGACAGTGCTATGCGCACGGCGACGAGGGATTTTTGAAGTCAACGCCGTCATTTTTCTCATTTCGCGCCAGCGAAGAATTCTTTGAGGCCTGATTGAGTAGTTTTCATCGTCTTATCCCCTTTTTTCCAGTTCGCTGGGCAAACTTCGCCGTGCTTCTCAACGTACTGAAGGGCTTCGGTGAGTCGAATCATTTCATCGACATTTCGTCCAAGCGGAAGATCATTGATCGTTTGCTGACGCACAATACCTTCTTTATCGATCAGAAATGTGCCGCGCAATGCCACACCTTCGGCAGGTATCAACACATCGTAATCACGAGCAATACTTTTATGAATATCCGACACGACGGGATAGGTCACTCCTTTAATTCCGCCTTCGGATTCTGGCGAACTCAACCATGCAAAATGCGAAAATTTGCTATCGATTGAAACACCAATGACTTCGGTATTTAATTTACGAAATGTTTCAAGCTTGGCTTGAAAGGCATGCAATTCTGTTGGGCAAACAAAGGTAAAATCCATTGGATAAAAAAACAAGACAACATACTTGCCTTTGTAGTCACTGAGTTTAACTTCTTTAAATTCGCCATTTACAACCGCATCAGCTTTAAAATCTGGTGCTTTTTTTCCGACTAAAACTCCCATTTCTGGATCTCCTTTATAGATTATGGGTTCATCAAACCATATCACAAACTTTAAAGTCAATCTTTGGTTTTCACTGCCAAAGTGACTTCTTCTCGGTCGCTGTAAAGATGTTTGCAGCGATATTCATAATTCTTGCGCTGCAGTATTGATATGCATTGTAGGATGATACCGATGCGGTTTGATTTCATCGGCAATTTAAAGTTAATAACAGCAAACTGCATAATATGATTTTCAAACCACCATTCAAGAGCATGCGCCACACGTAATGGCGATTCCACAATGTCGCACGTTAGAATAGTTGTTGGGTCTTTGGGCCGGTAGGTCAGGCCATCAAATGGTAGATGCTTCACGTTGGGTAAATTGCTAATTGATTCATCTAGTTGGGCGCCATCGATGGCCGTTACAAAAACTCCACGCTCGGCTAAAAACTGGGTCCAACCACCAGGCGCTGCTCCTAAATCTATGGCCGAAGAACCTTCGGATAAAATATTTTTTTGCTCGTCATAAGTAAATAAACTTGTAATGGCATCTTCAAGCTTTAAATAAGACCGACTTACCTGGCTTGCGGAGCGCTTTAAACGGCGCAGCCCGCTCGAATGAGGCACATGATTTCGAGGATCTGTTAATGCCAAGATAAAAAAATTCTGAGATATAAGAATCACATGAAGAAAAGGCAGACCTTTTGCGTTTTTACCTTTAGGAAGCATTTTTTCGCGGTTTAAGCGGTTACTTAATGGCAAAGTAAGCGACTTACAAAACTTAGTTAATTCTTTGACGGTTTCGGCATCAGTTGTTTCTACAAAAAAACCAGAAAACTTTTTTTCTGGAAGTTCGGATTCCTGAATAGCTTCAATAATTTTTGCAACGCGGTCTTTTACTCCATCAAGACGCAGATCTTTTAAATGAAATAAAACCTGTCTGCCAAAAATTAAATTTGACAGTGGAATACAGGTGCGAAGTTTTTCAAATGGCCTGTCGAATTCGGCAGTAATGAGCCCTGCAGCTTTTCGTTTGGCATTCTGCAACGGGAATTTTTTAATTTCGAGTTCACTGATAAGATCTTGCTCGAAATTTTCGTGAACAAAGAATAAAATATTCATGAAATATTAAACGCCCATATACGGGTATTGATAGGAGTCGATATAGCTAAAGTTCTCCTTAATAGTGCGGTGACTTACCCAGCGCGTTAGGTTATAAACGCTTCCCGCCTTGTCGTTTGTTCCGGATTTGCGGCTGCCACCAAAAGGCTGCTGACCTACCACTGCGCCAGTTGGCTTATCGTTAATATAAAAATTTCCGGCAGCATCTTCCAACGCGCCAGCCATATGAGAAATCGTATGTCGATCACAAGCAAATATCGCCCCTGTTAACGCGTAAGGACTTGTGTTGTTGCAGATTGCTAACGTCTCGTCGAACTTAGTTTCATCGTAGACGTAAACAGTTAAAACTGGGCCGAAAATTTCTTCTTTCATCGTAATAAAATACGGATCGGTTGTTTCTATAACTGTGGGTTTAATAAAATATCCAACGCGTGAATCCGATTCACCGCCGGCGATAATTTTTGCCGAAGAAGATTTTTTTGCTGTTGCGATATATTCCGTGATTTTCTTAAAAGCTTTTTCATCGATGACTGCGCCCATAAAGTTTTTAAAATCCGCAGGATCGCCGACAGCGATATTTTCTACGGAGTCGGTCAAATCCTTGCGGATTTTAGCCCAAAGATTTTTGGGAATGTAGGCACGCGACGCTGCCGAGCATTTTTGGCCTTGGTATTCGAAGGCACCGCGTATTAAAGCGGTCGTGAGCATTTTCGGATCAGCACTTTCGTGCGCAAAAACAAAATCTTTTCCGCCTGTTTCTCCAACCAGTCGTGGGTAACTGCGGTAACGTTCGAGATTTTCTGCGGTGGCTTTCCAAAGCATGTTAAACACAGAAGTCGAACCTGTGAAGTGGATGCCATTTAAATTCTCGTTTTGTAAAAGGCTCGCACTTATTTCGGTAGAATTTCCGGGTAAAAATTGGATGACCCCAGGCGGAAGGCCGGCTTCTTCTAAAATCTGATAACCAATATAGGAACTCAAAACGGCGGTACTAGCAGGTTTCCAAATGACGGTGCAACCCATTAAAGCTGGCGCACAAGCTAAATTTATTGATATGGATGTAAAATTAAATGGCGCAATCGCGTAAACAAAACCCTCGAGCCCACGTGGTGCGAGTTGATTCCACACTCCGCGCGAGGACTTAGGTTGATCTTCGAGAATTTTCTGTGCAAAAAAAACATTGAAATTAAAAAAATCAATCAATTCACAGGAGGCATCGATTTCAGCTTGATGGACCGTTTTACTTTGACCAAGCATCGTTGCTGCATTCATTTTTGCGCGGTATTTAGTAGCCAAAAGTTCGGCGGCTTTTAAAAACACAGCGGCGCGATCTTCAAACGTTAACGCGGCCCAATCTTTTCGCGCCTTGAGGCCGGCAACTATAGCTTGTTCGGCTTCGTGTTTGCCCGCGTGACTTGAAAAAGCAATGGTTCTTTGATGTTCGTGAGGACAAAAAATAGCGTCTTTTTTTTTGGTAAATATCTTTTTTGTGCCAATTATCAAAGGAATTTCAATGGGCGAAGATTTTTTAAATTCATCAAGAGACGCAACAACCTCAGAACGTTCAGGAGAATTCGGAGCGTAAGTTTTATTTATTTCATTTTGGGGAACAGGAACCTGAGATCGACCTAGAAACATTTTCTTACCTCGAAACAAAAAATTTTCGTTCTGATGCCACAATGGTGTACAATAATGTCATACAACCAAAAAGAAAGCGATAACGATGGCAAAGTCTAAACGAAAAATTAGAAATTTTTTATTGCAGCCTTTAATCCAAACAAAAATAGGTGCTTACGTTATCAGTTTAACTTTTCTATTTTCGATTTCGATCGCAGTAGTCTATTACTTGCAGCTATCGAAATTTACCGACTTCGTAATTAAATTAACTGACTTAGAAGAAGAAGTTCGCGGGATGCTCAATCAATCCATCAGCGATATTCAGTGGTATGTTTACGCACTGATAGTTGTGTATGTTTTAAGTATTGTTATTGTTTCGGTAATCAATACTCACACTATGGTTGGGCCGACCATAGCTTTTAAAAAGCATATTGAAGCCCTGCAAGCAGGTAATTATTTGCATCGAACGGTGCTTCGAAAAGGCGATGCATTTTTAGATGTGGGAGAAGGACTAAATCAATTGTCCGAAAACCTGCATTCCAAACATGGTTGAATCTTTTCAAGCAGATTGGTTTATCCCGATAATTAAAAATTCTGGCACCGTGTCGCAGTGTCTAAAAAATGTTGCGATAGATTTACAAGCAAAACTTGATTTGGTTGCTGTGATCGATCGAAAAATTGGTGATATTTCGATGAACGGAATCGATCAATTGACTTCCCTTTCACACCGCGTGCGTGAGTTAGAAAACACGCTTCGGTTTCGGGAAAATCTCGGCAAAAACGACAAGCGACAGGCATGGTTTCGTCATCTTGCTGCGACTTCTAATGGACCTTTTTCAGCGTCTTTGCTTTCGCATCCGATTTTTTTAAATTACGATGCTGCAGAAACCGGCGATATCAGGCAGCGGTTATCAAAGTGCTGGGACGAAAATACTTTGCAGCCTTATCCCTTTTCGGTTCAAACCGAAACGCTTTGGGGGGTGTTATTAAAGATTAATTTTCAACTTTTTGACATCAATAACTTTGGGAGTTTTCAACTCGATAGCTTCAACGACACGTTGCCCGAAGAATTAAGAAGTCTAAGTCTTTTGAAATTTTTGCAAAATGTAAAAGCCGAGTACATAAAACTTAAAGACAGGCTTTTGGGCTGCTATATTTCGCTATTTGATCTGAGTGAATATTTGTGGCGCATGGATTTTAAAGTTTTGCCGACTGCACGTAGCGAGTGGAAGAAGACAGCCGAACATTTGCGCCAAGAATTTAAAGACCGCCGAGCGACTTTGCCGCGACTTCCAGCTTTTAGGAGTGAGGAACGCAAGGCGATGGATTTTATGGGTTTCGAGGCCATTCCTAGCCCCGAAACACTACGTTCTCGGTATATTGAGTTAGCAAAATCTATGCATCCCGATGTCACCGGCGGTAGCGATGATAAATTTAAGACTCTCGCAAAATCTTACAGGCTTTTAACCACGAATTATTGATAAACTTCGCAGCTTTACTTGAATCACTAGCTGCAACACTAATTGTTCAGAAGCGGTTTTCTTGTTACTGGACGGAAGTTCATGCAAATGCTAACAACATTCCAAATTAATATCAGGGATAAACTTCATGGATTTTGGTCAAAAATAATCAGAAATGATTTTAACTGTGGTTACCTGACTTTTCCTAAATTTTTCTCACTACAAATGTAACTCGTTAAAATCATTTGACTTACCTTCAAAAAACCTTCATTGTAGTGAGATTATTCTTTT
>JAYVPO010000053.1:0-80780 GCA_043757325.1 bacterium | reverse complement strand
AGGACCGTTATAGTTACGGCCGCCGTTTACTGGGGCTTCGATTCAATGCTTCTCTTGCGATGACATCCCCTCTTAACCTTCCAGCACCGGGCAGGCGTCACACCGTATACGTCCACTTACGTGTTTGCACAGTGCTGTGTTTTTGGTAAACAGTCGCCACCCCCTCTCATCTGCAACCAGACCACGCTTCTGAGTCGTATGACTCATAACGATGCTGGCACACCTTATCCCGAAGTTACGGTGTCAATTTGCCGAGTTCCTTAACTTGGTTTCACTCAAACGCCTTAGAATTCTCTTCTTGCCCACCTGAGTTGGTTTGGGGTACGGACTAATGACTTCAACGCTTAGCGGCTTTTCTTGTCAGTAGAGGATCATTACCTTAAGGACCGAAGTCCACCGCATCACACCTCAGAGTTAACGACCCGGCGTACTTAACAACCGAATCCTCCTACATGCTTGCACCAACATATCCAACAGTTGGCGTAACTACCTTGCTGCACCCCCGCATCGCTCCACCATCAGGTACAGGAATATTAACCTGTCATCCATCGACTACGCTTTTCAGCCTCGCCTTAGGGTCCGACTAACCCTGGGAGGATTACCCTTTCCCAGGAAACCTTGGGCTTTCGGCGAGAGAGTTTCTCACTCTCTTTTTCGCTACTTATGCTTACATATGCTCTTGTAGCTCCTCCAGCATACCTCGCGGTACACCTTCATTGGTTACTACAATACTCCCCTACCACTTCTTACGAAGTTCATGGCTTCGGTGCTAGACTTGAGCCCCGTTAAATTTTCCGCGCAGAAATACTTGACCAGTGAGCTGTTACGCTTTCTTTAAATGATGGCTGCTTCTAAGCCAACATCCTGGCTGTCTATGCGTCTCCACATCGTTTACCACTTAGTCTAGTCTTTGGGACCTTAGCCGATGATCTGGGCTCTTTCCCTCTCGACAATGAAACTTCTCTCCCACTGTCTGTCTGCTCCGCTATCTGTAAAGGTATTCAGAGTTTGAAAGGGTTTGGTAATCTGGTGAGACCCCTAGCCCTATCAGTGCTTTACCCCCTTTAAGAAACGCGAAACGCCATACCTAAATATGTTTCGGGGAGAACCAGCTATCACCCAGCTCGATTAGCTTTTCACTCCCATCCACAAGTCATCCCAACCCTTTTCAACGGGTACGAGTTCGGTCCTCCACTAGGTATTACCCCAGCTTCAACCTGCCCATGGATAGATCGCCAGGTTTCGGGTCTATTGCAACAGACTAAACGCCCATTTCAGACTCGCTTTCGCTGCGGCTCCGGTGCTGCGCACCTTAACCTCGCCTGCCACAATAACTCGTAAGCTCATTATGCAAAAGGCACGCCGTCACTTTCGCTCCGACTGCTTGTAAGCGCACGGTTTCAGATCTATTTCACTCCCCTCAGCGGGGTTCTTTTCACCTTTCCCTCACGGTACTGATTCACTATCGGTCACTGAGTAGTATTTAGCCTTGGAAAATGGTCTTCCCGGATTCAGACAAGGTTTCTCGTGCCTCGCCCTACTTGGGGACTGCCCAGCTCGCTTCGGTTTTCGCATACGGGACTATCACCCTCTATGATCCGTCTTCCCAAACGGTTCTGCTAACTTCCACGATGCTTTATGAGCGCCCCGCAACCCCAGCAAGAAATTCCTGCTGGTTTAGGCTGTTCCAATTTCGCTCGCCACTACTTTCGGAATCTCTATTGATTTCTTCTCCTCCAGGTACTTAGATGTTTCAGTTCCCTGGGTTTGCTCCGTACAGCTATGAATTCACTGCACGGTACTGCTTGCGCAGTGGGTTTCCCCATTCAGATATCCTCGGATCAAAGTCAGTTAGGCGACTCACCGAGGCTTTTCGCAGCCTACCACGTCTTTCTTCGCCTCTCAGTGCCAAGGCATCCACCATGCGCCCTTAGTAGCTTACTCTCGCCATCAACTCTTCACTTGGCAACTACTGTGCTGTCATCTTGACAACGCTAGCGGCGTTGAAAACCTCGCTCACATCCTCGAGTACCATTCGTACACTCCGGTGCTCGCTCGGCTTTCGCCTTGCTAGCCTTGCCAATCTAACAGCTCAGACTCTTGTGATTGAAAAAGATTCAACCACGCCCGTTCCAAAAATTATTATAAATCTTGAAACTGTTTCCTCATGCTGAGCCAAAGAGAATTTGCTTATAGCACTATTCTATTTAATTAATCAGCTAGTTCTATAATCGAAGCCTAGCATCGCTACCAACAACATAAATGCTGCCAGCGCTCATCTAAACTTCTGCAATGTCAAAGAGCTTCTGAGGTCGAAAAAAGGTCCATCACCTAATCATTTTCATAATTAAAAGTGAAAGACCTCTTTGCTCTCTCAAAGCTGAATAGCGAATCGCGACTACTACGACAGGTTGCTGTTAACCTGATCTAAAGATGACCTCTACCGAAGTTGAGGATCAAACTCTAAAGATCTCTTCCTTAGAAAGGAGGTGATCCAGCCGCAGGTTCCCCTA
Source organism: bacterium (assembly GCA_043757325.1). Taxonomy (GTDB): domain Bacteria; phylum Bdellovibrionota_B; class Oligoflexia; order Oligoflexales; family RGVZ01; genus JAYVPO01. The sequence goes on along the minus strand of JAYVPO010000053.1, from coordinate 78,267 downwards.
CGGCTACCTTGTTACGACTTCACCCCAATCACGGCCACAACCTTGGTAGGCTGCCTCCTTACGGTTAGCTCACCTGCTTCTGGTTATGACCACTTTCGTGGTGTGACGGGCGGTGTGTACAAGGCCCGGGAACGTATTCACCGCAGCGTGCTGATCTGCGATTACTAGCGATTCCAGCTTCATGAAGTCGAATTGCAGACTTCAATCCGAACTAAGGCCGTGTTTTTGGGATTGGCTTCACCTTGCGGCTTCGCAACCCTTTGTCTCGACCATTGTAGTACGTGTGTAGCCCTGGGTGTAAGGGCCATGAGGACTTGACGTCATCCCCGCCTTCCTCCGATTTAACATCGGCAGTCCCTCCAGAGTGGTCAACTTAATGTTACCAACTAAAGGCAAGGGTTGCGCTCGTTGCGGGACTTAACCCAACATTTCACAACACGAGCTGACGACAGCCATGCAGCACCTGTCTCCACGTCCCCGAAGGGAAAATTACATCTCTGTAATCGTCGTGGGATGTCAAACCCAGGTAAGGTTCTGCGCGTTGCGTCGAATTAAACCACATACTCCACCGCTTGTGCGGGCCCCCGTCAATTCCTTTGAGTTTTAGTCTTGCGACCGTACTCCCCAGGCGGGATACTTATCGTGTAAACTGCGATACTCAAGGGGTTAATTCCTCGAACATCTAGTATCCATCGTTTACAGCGTGGACTACCAGGGTATCTAATCCTGTTTGATCCCCACGCTTTCGCGCCTCAGCGTCAGTGTTTGGCCAGGCAGCCGCCTTCGCCTCCGGTGTTCTTCCAGATATCTACAGATTTCACTCCTACACCTGGAATTCCGCCACCCTCTCCAACACTCAAGATCTGCAGTTTCGCCCGCCGTTCCCAGGTTGAGCCTGGGGATTTCACGGATACGACTTACAAACCCGCCTACGCGCCCTTTACGCCCAGTAATTCCGAACAACGCTTGCACCCTACGTATTACCGCTGCTGCTGGCACGTAGTTAGCAGGTGCTTCTTCTTCCGGTACCATCAATGACATTCGCTATGAACAAACATCACCTTTTTCCCGGCCGAAAGAGCTTTACAACCCAAAGGCCTTCTTCACTCACGCGGCGTTGCTGCATCAGGGTTTCCCCCATTGTGCAAAATTCCCCACTGCTGCCTCCCGTAGGAGTCTGGACCGTGTCTCAGTTCCAGTGTGGCTGATCATCCTCTCAGACCAGCTACCCATCATCGCCTTGGTAGGCCTTTACCCCACCAACTAGCTAATGGGACATGGGCCGATCTGTTACCGACTGACCATTGCTGACCAGCCTTTCTTCCGAAGATCGTATGCGGTATTAGCTGCAGTTTCCCGCAGTTATCCCCCAGTAACAGGCACGTTCCCATGCATTACTCACCCGTGCGCCACTATACTCATCCCAAAGGACTTTCCCGTTCGACTTGCATGTGTAAAGCACGCCGCCAGCGTTCGTTCTGAGCCAGGATCAAACTCTAAAATTTAATTCTGACATTATGACTCAGGCTTTAATAAACATTACATTCATCTCATTTCCATCGTCGGTCTTCATTCTAACTAACATTTAACGAAAATAAACACTCTTCTCGTCCTCAAATCATTAACGTTCTTCTAAGACCTCCGCACTTCTCTAATAGCGTATTTGATTTCTAATTGTGACTTAGCTCTCTCAAAGCTTAAGCCCCTATTCAGTTTTCAATGAGCACACGCGGTTTCAAGATAATTAATTTTTGGATTTTTGGAGGATCCGCAAAAAATGTAAAATAAAAACGCGAAAGAAATTGATACCTAATGTTAAATTCTCGGTCAATAGTTATTTAACAAAAAAATTTATTTATTTTTATTTTTGAATTCACTGTATCTTTTTACTTCAGTTCAAATCAGAGGAACAGCTAGAAAATGAGTAAAAAAAAGACACTGCTGGTCATAATGGACGGGGTAGGCGAAACCCCTCATAACTTCGGAAATGCCGTAGAAAATGCATTTAAACCAAACTTAAACTGGCTTAAAAAAAATTTCCCCCACAGATTAATCGGTGCACATGGGTCTTGGGTTGGCTTGCCATCAGACTCCGACATGGGAAATAGCGAAGTTGGGCATAACGCGCTCGGAGCTGGGCGGATTTACGTCCAAGGCGCTAAGTTGGTCCAAGATTCTATCCAATCTAAAAAAATGTTTAGCGATTTGACTTGGAAAAAAGTTTTGCAAGCCAGCGCGGACAATACTTTACATTTTATTGGGCTACTCTCCGATGGCAATGTGCATTCTCACGAATCACATCTTTTTGCCATGTTAAAAGAAGCTGTATCAAGTCAAATTAAAAAAATTCGCCTGCATATTTTGCTAGATGGCCGTGACGTTGCCGAAAAATCCGCTGAAATCTATGTGGATAGATTGCAAAAAGTTATTCAAGAATTAAAATCTCAGTCGGCAGCAGATATCAAAATTGCTTCCGGCGGCGGACGAATGAACGTGACCATGGATCGCTACGAAGCTGACTGGAGTATCGTCGAGCGCGGTTGGCACGCGCATGTTTTAGGGCAAGGTTTGACATTCACCTCGGTGGAAAATTATTTGAAAACCATGCGCGAAAATAATGCCTTAACGGATCAAAATTTTCCTGCTTTTGTGATTGCTGAAAATGAAAAACCGATTGGTGAAATTCGCGACGGCGATGGCGTAATTTTCTTTAATTTTAGAGGAGACCGGGCAATTGAAATTTCCCGCGCTTTTGAAGACGAAAATTTTAAGGGTTTTGACCGCATAAGAATGCCAAAAGTTTTCTACGCCGGAATGATGCAGTATGACGGCGACACCCACGTTCCAAAAAACTTTCTCGTTAATCCCCCAGCTATAAAAAACACACTTTCCCAATATATGGTCGAACAGAAGATTATGCAATTTGCCTGTAGCGAGACACAAAAATATGGCCACGTTACGTATTTTTGGAATGGAAATCGCAGTGGTTATTTAAATCAAAAATGGGAAGAATACTTGGAAATTCCGTCCGACCAGAAAATTTCTTTTAATGAAAAGCCATGGATGAAATGCGTTGAAATTACAAATGCAACGATTGAAAGAATGCGGATTGGTGCATTTGATTTTGGTCGCATAAATTTCGCGAATGGAGATATGGTTGGACATACGGGAGACTATGTGGCGACGCAAATTTCGGTGGAGGCAGTAGACCTGATGCTGGGACGCCTTGCTGAAGCTGCAAAACTTTATGGCTATCAATTGCTGGTGACGGCTGATCATGGAAATGCCGAAGAAATGTTTGACGACAAGGCAGAAAAATTTCCTGAATGGAAGGCAAATCTCATCGATAAAAAACCACGCCCCAAGACTTCTCACACGTGTAATCCGGTTATTTTCCTGGCCTGTGACTTTACTAACAGAGACAGCATTACGTTTAAAAATGGCGATTTTGGTTTGGCCAATGTTGCTGCGACAGTGCTCGATATGATGCAGATCCCTTATGAAAAAAATCAATTCAACGAAAGTATGATCGGATGAATTCTAAAAATTTTGCTAAATTCTGCGCCACAATTGCCGAGCTTAGACATCCGGCGCGAGGCTGCCCTTGGGACTTGCAGCAAACCCATAAAACTTTACGTAAATACATGATCGAAGAGGCCTACGAAGCCGCCCAGGTTATGAGTAAAAAAAACGATGCGGAATTATGTGACGAACTCGGAGACGTGCTATTGCAGGTAGTTTTAAATGCGCAAATCGCAAAAGATCGCGGGTCTTTTACGATAGATGATGTCATAAAAAGTATAGATTCTAAAATGATCAGGCGACATCCTCATGTTTTTGAGGCACAACGTTTTTCCAAGAAGCAGTCCATTAAAGAAGTCTGGAATAATTGGGAAAAACTTAAAGTTTCTGAACTTAAAAAAAGCAAAAAGTCAGTTCTTGAAAACAAAATGAAAAAAGCGTCGAAACAGGCTCCTTCTTCGCGAATGGCTGCAGAAATCGGCAAAGTTACGGCCCAAGTAAAATTTGATTGGCAAAATCCACGAGAGGTTTTTAAGCAATTAGAAAGCGAAATGACAGAATTAAAAGTAGAATTAACCAAACCGAAAACGAGTCGAGGTAAGATTTCGGAAGAAATTGGCGATGTTTTTTTTAGTCTGGTTCAGCTTACAAGACACCTAAAACTAGATGCGGAAACAGTTTTTATTGAATCAAATCAAAAATTTTTAAAACGTTTTGATGGTATGCTAAAAATCTGTAAAAAAGAAAAAAGAGATTTTGAAAGTTACGATTTAAAAGAAAAAGAACTTCTCTGGAAACGCGTAAAAAATGGAAAATTAAATCTTGGGCTTTAATTCTAAAAGTAACTGGTAAAGATCCGTCCGAGTCAAACCACAATTTTTAAAGTCAAACAGAAGATCTCGCAGGGTTTTGCCCCCTGCATACTCGCGAGAAATGGACTTTTTAAGGTGTTCAACAGCTACTGGTTCTTCATTTGCGGGAATAAAAATTGCGAGCGTCACCTCCCCTTTTAAAGTTGCGTGATTTTTGACCCATTCGTAAGCGTCGGCAATGCTTCCGCAGTAAGTTTCTTCAAATATTTTTGTCAATTCGCGACCAATAACAACTTCGGAATCTTTAAATTCTTGCATTAAAACCTTGAGAGATTTTTCAAGCCGACGTAACGACTCTAAAAAAACAAAAGTTCGAATCGGACCTTTTATGAGCTGTTCAAACAGATTAAGAATTTCTTTTTCTTGACGCGGAAGAAAACCCAGAAAACTAAATTTATCCGAAGGCAATCCGGAAACAGAAAGTAAAGCCGTCACACTAGAGGGACCAGGGACTGTTTGGATTTGGATATTATTCTGTCGAGCCAATCGTACAAGCCTAAAACCAGGATCCGAAATACAAGGTGTTCCCGCATCAGTCACTAGTGCCACCAAAAGTATCTCGGCCTGCATTTTTTCGACTATATTTTTGGCTTGATCTTGCTCGTTATGATCATGATAGGACAGTATTTTTTTGGGGTGAATATCGTATGAAGATAAAAGTTTTTTAGTAACTCGCGAATCTTCGCAAGCAATAATATCAGCTTCTTTGAGAACGCGGATGGCGCGAGGTGGCATATCCTCCAAATTTCCGATTGGAGTTGCTACCACAAAAAGAGTCGATTTTGTTACTGTCAAACTTACTTTAATAATTCTTTCAATTTTGTTGTTAACAGCGGAACAGCTTGAAATAGATCAGCCACAATTCCATAATTTGCAATTTGAAAAATCGGAGCATCTTTGTCAGTGTTAATAGCCACAATGGTTTTGGCTGTTCGCATCCCGGCCATGTGCTGAATGGATCCGCTAATCCCGCACGCAATGTATAGGCTTGGATTAACAGTCTTACCTGTTTGCCCTACTTGCATCTCATGTGGTGCATAGCCTGAATCCACCGCTGCCCGCGAAGCTCCAACAGTTGCTCCTAAAACATCCGCACACTCATTGATAATTTTAAAATTTTCCGCCGAACCGAGGGCTCGACCGCCAGAAACAATTAACGTTGCCTCGGTTAAATCCGCTCTGGCGCTTTTTCCTTTGCGAATTTCTTTGGTTTTAAGTTTGCTCGCAGGAGGGCTTACGGAAAGAATCTCAACTGCTCCAGCGCCGGTTTGGGTTTTTGCAGCAGGGTTGACATTTTGTCGAATAGTTGCAAAATGAATGGGAGCATCAACCGACGCAATTTGCGCAATGGCCTTGCCGGAAAACATCGGTTTTGTTCCAGTAAGATTTGTGCCTTCAACTTGAACTGTTGTGAGATCTGTAAGCAGCCCGCCATTAAACCGAACCGCAAGACGCGGAAATAGATCTCTTCCCATAGGTGAAGCCACGCCTAAAACAATTTTAGGTTGAAAGGTTTTGATGGCTGTCTCTACAGCTGCACAGTAATTTAGAACATTATAATCTTTAAAAGCGTCGCTTTCGACAGCGTAGATTTTATCCATTCCGTACCCAGCAACGGCCGCTGCAACATCAGAACCTTTCGTTCCAATGATCACCGCTGCAAGATCTGAAGTAGAGCCCGCAAGCTTTAGTCCCACAGTTAAAATTTCGTACGCGGACGATTTTAACTTTCCATCGCGTTGCTCTAAAAATACAAGAGTTTTCATATAATATTATTTCCTTATAATATGTTTTAAATGACTTTTGCTTCTTCTCGTAAAAGCTTCACAACTTTTCCGATCATCACATCGACTGCTTCGCCCGCAAAAATTTTGCCCGCAGGTTTTGAAGGTGGAAGAACATAGGAAGCTACTTTTACCCAAGAATTTTTTAATGTTGCCTCGTCAATTCCAAAATCAGAAGATTTCTTGATGTCAAAAGGTTTTTTCTTGGCTTTCATTATGCCTGGAAGTGACGCATAGCGAGGTGAATTAAGAGATTTGTGTGCACCGATAATAGCGGGCAACTCCACATCGTAAATTTCCACCATGCCGCCTTCAACTTCTCTTTCTACGGTTGCATTTTTGCCATTGAGTTCAAATTTAGTAACAACATTAATATGCGGCCATCCGAGAATTTCAGCGGTCATTGCGTGAATATGCATATTATCATCATCAATAGCTTGTCTTCCGCAAAAAATAATTTCAGCATTTTCAGCTTTCGCAACAGCCGCTAAAACCTTTGCAACTCCTAGATCATCAACTCCGTCTACAGTTTGGACCTGTACGGCGCGATCAGCTCCCATTGCGAGCGCTTTTATTAAACTATCTTTGCAGCGATCATCATAAAAACTTACAACAACAACTTCTCCTGCGCCGATTTTTTCTTTAGTTTTTAAAGCTTCTTCTATCGCAAATTCATCGTAGGGATTGATAATAAATTTCGTTTCGGTGTGATCAATTTTTTTGCCATCTGCACTGATTTTGATTTTAGTTTCGGTATCAGGAGTGGGCTTCAGAAAAATTAAAATTTTCATGACGACCTTTCGTGTAATGTTTTTATAGATTCAGTTTAAATTGTATCAGCCTCTCGCAAGAATTTGAATGGCTTTTTTTAAACCCTGACCTACTTCCAGAGTACTGCCCATCTCTGAAAGTGTGAGTTCAAGAGCAGCCAACCCTTGTATAACGTGAAGTTTGCTAACAAAACCAAGGTGAGCAAAACGCAATATTTTTCCCTGAAGTTCGTCCTGGCCTCCGGCTAGCAAAACTCCATACCGATTATGCAGATGCTTTTTTAATTTTTCGGGATCGATTTTTTGTGGCGGTATAAAACTAGTTAGCGCGTTGGAATAATGTTTTTTTGCAAATAAGGCGCAAGACATTTCAAGCAAGGCCGCGCGAACTGTCGCTGCCAAAAGCACGTGATGCGATACCATTTTTTCGATGGTTATTCTGTTGATCTCAACACAGGCCTTGTGCAGCTGAATTACAATACTCGAAGCCGGAGTCCACGCGGTTTTACCGTCGTCTTGGCCCGCACGCTCTTTACTTAGATCAAAGTAAAATCGCGGTCGGAGGCTTTTAAATTTCCACGCCCTGTCGCTTAAAGCAACGAACGCTAAACCTGGAGGGACTCCAAATCCTTTCTGGCTACCGGAAATTAAACTATCAATCCCCCAGCTCATCGAAATTTCATGGGCACACAATGCAGAAATTCCGTCGACAATAACAAACATTTCCGGAGCCATTTTTTTAGCTAGCTCGGTGATTTCTCGCACAGGATTTGCTACCCCGGTTGAGGTTTCATTGGCCTGAAGAAAGATTGCTTGGAATTTCTTTTCGGACAAAATTTGTTCTAGTTTTTTTAAATCTACCGCTTCTCCCAAAGCGGCTTCAAGCACTTCGACCTGACAGCCAAAGATTTGAGTGAGGTTTACAAACCGTTTGCCAAAATTACCTATTTTTAAAACCAGTACAGCATCTTCTGGCTTCGTTAAATGGAGAACACTTGCCTCCATGGCACCCGTTCCTGACGAGGTTAAAATAACGGGTGGAATTTCGGATTGAAAAATTTTGGCAAGTTGAAATCTTGTATCGATAAATATCTCGCGAAATTCTTGGCTGCGGTGATAAAGATCAGAGTTTAGTAAAGTTGTTTTTATCGCAAGAGGCACCGGTGTGGGGCCAGGGGTATATAAACTGTTTTCCGTAAAATAATCTCGTTCATGATTAGACATAAAGCGCTCCTTTAAAGCGGGTAGGAATAGCTTAAATTAACATCTAAGCCTTGAAGTCTTTGAGTTTTGGTGCCGCGCCAGCGATCGATTTTAAACATAATATAAGACTGGTCTTTTAATAAAACTGCAATTCCACCGCCCAAACTGATACCGACTTCTACCTCAAATTGATCCTCTTTTTGGATAGGCAAAGTAGCTTTTTTCGAGGGATTTAAGGTTAAAAGCTTATAACCAAGAACAAGATATAAAGGATGATGGATGCGGATCATGCGCAGTGTTTCAAGACTCAATGTTAAAAGCGCCGTTTCGTTTGTTGACTTTTGATAATCTTCCGTAAGTTCAAAACGTTTAAACTCTGCTCCAATCCCTAAAATCCACTTGGAATCAAGTACATACTGAAAACCAAGACTAAAGTGCGGCAAGGCCGGTTTAAAAAAAGTTTGGCCATAGCTCATAGGAAAATTTTTCCCATAGACAATTTCTAGGTAATTTTTCTTAAAAGCGTTTAGATCGTGTTTCGTTTCAATAAGACTTTCAAAATTTGATTGGATTTCAGTTTCCGAGGCACAAACAAGGGTCTCTTCTAATATTGAGAAAAGAAACGATAAAAAAAATAAGTGTTTGGCAAAAAACATCACTTGAATCCACTCGGCAAAATTTACACCTCACTATAACATTCATCGAACTTGGGTTAAAATAAAATTATGGCATTCCAAGAACCAAAAGAGCAGCGTATAACGCAAAGTGAGACAATCACAAAGATTATCTTGCGACTTGCGCAATCTGGTCTACCGGTATCGCTGCGCAGGCCTGATAAGCCGGAAATTTCTGTACGTGCGAAAATTGGTGCCATCGACCAAACCCGCCAGGTACAGAGTTTAAGACTGACAGACGTTAGCGATAAGGGACTTATTTACTTGAACGAACGTCGCCATGAGATCGTGATGGTGGAATTCTCTTTGAGTACAAGTAAAATAACTTTCGAAACACGACTGATTGAGCGCGAAAGTCATAACATTTATTTGAGCTTTCCAACGGCCCTGGTAAGTGTTGAACGCAGAAAAAATCAGCGTCATAATTCCACCAATGAATTACCGGCATTCTTACGAACCAACGTGCCGCCATTGCAGTGCTCGGAGTGGGCGTATCCGCCAAAATTTTTCTTGAATGAACCCCGTCATATCAAATTTTTAGTCGGCGATATAAGTAACGGCGGCATCAGTGTTGTGAGTCGTTTTCCTGTGGCATTGTTAATCTTTAAAAAAATAGAAAAACCGCTCCATGAGACTCTTTATTTTCCGATGCAGGAAGGAATTGCGGTGTCTTATTTGGTGCGTTGGGTCAAAAAAATAAAAGAAAATATTGCCGACGAAGCCGGCTACTCGAGACTGATTCGTACCTATCGCTTTGGCCTGGAATTTGTGGATATTAGTGACGAAGGTTTGGGAAGAGTGAAACAATATATTCACTTGTTAGATCAAGCAGTAGGCATTTAGCATTAGGAATTTAAAAATGAAGTTATTATTTATTTTAGTAGTTTTTTCAGGGTGTCAAACCCTCGATTCAGGTTCGTCGTCGAAAGAAACAAAAGTCGACTCCGAACTCAAGGGAGAAAGCTCTGTCAATCAGCAATCCGAAAATAAATCGGAGAGCAACAACTTGGGCACAACACACAAGAAACCTGCAGACTTCCGAAAATCTTTGGACGAAATGGCTCACAAACAAGCTTTGATGTGGGCACGAATTAGCGATCTTGAAGACCAGCTAACAGACGAAAAAGCTAAAGTAGAACTTTTACAGAAAAAGCAGCGCACAGGCCTTGATTTTAAACCTAAAAGAAAAATATTAGTTGAAAAATTAGTTGAAAAAGAAGAAGAGGAAGAAGTTTTCAAAGTTGAAAAGCCCAAGAAAGAACAAGTTAAGCCAATCGCGAAAGAAAAAAATGACGATTATGCGGTTATCGAAAAAAATATTGCAAATGAGGCTGCAGAACTTGAAAAAAAGAAACTGGCGAAAAAAGACGCTGTAGAAAAACGCAATAATGCCTTGGCTCGAGCTCAAGATTTGTACCGCACGGGATCTTTTGGAGCTTCAATTGCCGAGTTGGAAAGCGCCGTTAAAAATTACGACGACAATGAAGATGGAATTTGCTCGTTTTGGATCGCTCGCAATTGGATGAGTTTAAAAGAGTTTCAAACCTCTGCGACAAAGCTGGAAGATTTTACAAAGAAATTTCCTCTTTCAAGCTATCTTGGGCGTGCAAAACTTGAACTTGCGAGGTCGCAAAATCAGCTTGGATTACGCTCGAAAGCACTGCAGAGCTACGAAGAAGTTATCAAAAAATATCCGGGTCAGGAAAGTGCTGAGATGGCTCAATTGGAAATTGAAAAACTAAAACGGACATTATGAAAAAATTATTTTTTGGTCTAGCATGCGTCATTTTCGCGCCCTCAAAATCGACGTGGGCACAGGAAACTGTTATCGATAAATTTTCTGGGACGCCGCCTATGCCTGGAAGCATCAGAAACTTGGCTTGGGGTGAAGCGCCCGAAGAGTACACCGTTCAAGCAGGAGATTCTCTTTTTGATATTTGTGAACAACTTTTAGGAGATGGCAATTATTGGCCAAAACTTTGGGCTACAAACCCTGAAGTTAAAAACCCGCATTTTATTCATCCCGGGACAAAATTACGGTTTTTTGGCGGAGATTTAGATAATCCACCCTATTTGGAAGTTATCAGTGAAGATGAAGTTTTACCGGTAAATCATTCCAAAATAAATCCCGACGAACTTTTAACTGAGAAAATTAAAACCGTCGAACTTGGAGGACTGCGCGAAGAATCTCCGCCAATTGAGATCATTGGCCCAAATCAATTGGAAGTGAATAGCGAAGTTACAGATACGTTTGAGTTTGTTGGTTACCGAGATCCCCAACGCGATGCTCAGGTTACGATTCCGGGATTTATTTTAAAAGACGAAATAGAACCTGTCGGTACAATCATTGTTGGAACTGAAGGCGAGCTAGCGCCCAATGAACTTTCACAGGTGTTTTTTGAATATGAGATCCAACCCACACCTGATACACTTTATACCATTTTACGGCCGGAGCAGAAAATTTTTCACCCTCAGTCGGGAGATTTTATCGGCTACCGATACAGTTACATAGGAACTGTCCGCCTGATAAAAAGTGATCCAGAAAACACCGTGGCTGCCGCAAAAGTTGAAAGGCAAAGATTGTCAACAAAGACCGGGGATTTAGTTGTTGCTTATCTTTCTACAAATCGGCCTGTCTCAACCTATGAGACAATTAAACCATCAGGAAATTCCTCAGCCGTTGTGCTTGGATTTGATTTTGACGAGCAGAGATTCGCCAACGCTGGTCACTTTGTGTTCTTAGAAAATCAAGGTTTAACATCAGGCCAGTTCCTTCCGATTTATCAAACTAATGGTCGCATGCAAAATGGAATTGGAGGTGCGAAGTTTCCCGACACAAAACTAATCAAGACCATTGGAGTTATTCAGATTATTGACACATCACAGGCTGCGGCTCTTGGTTATATTATTTCTTCAACGCGAGAGATTTTAATTGGTGACAAACTAAGTTTTTAGTCGACTTGAAGGAATTTTTAAAAAATTTTTCCAGCCCAAAGTTCTTCAAGAAAAAGCTCGTAAGGAATGATTTCGATACTTTTTAATGTTCGTCTTCTTGGGTCACGCGAGACAATGATTTTCCTTTTCAAAGTCAGCTCTTCAGATAAAGCTTTTATTCCCTTAAGATGATCTTCGAGTGCCAACTTTGTGCCTTTAATTTCAATTCCAACTTCTTCGTCAATAACTAAATCAACTTCGTCGCCTGATTCAGTTCGCCAAAAATTGAGTTTTGTTTTTGGTTTAAAATAGCTTATAAAGGCGCGTACCTCATTTAAAATAAAATGTTCAAAATTTTTCCCAAATAACGGATGACGTTCTGTGATGTCAAAAGTTCCAAGCAGAGTATTTACAACCCCTATATCAAAAAAGTAGAACTTCCCGTGGGAGACCGGTTTTCTTCGGCCTGCGGTTTTCAAAGGTTCTAGGGTGGTTCCTAAAAGCGTATCCTCAAGAATTTTGTAATACTCTCGAATGGTCCGGGCTGGAACCTGGGCGTCTCTCGCGACGGACTCGTAATTTAATTGCTCAGTGTTGCAAACGGCCGACTGAAACAAAAAGCGCGAGAAATTTTCTACCTTTCGAGCCATAGCTTCTGCTTGGATTTCTTCACGCAGGTAATCTCCAACATAACTCGAAATAATTTCTTCGGGTTCATCCGAGAGCACAACAGGAGGCAGTGCTCCAAAACTTAGTATTTTTAAAAGATTAAATTTAGATCCCAGCTCGGAGGATGTGAATGGCAAGAGGTGCCGCGTTTTGGCACGCCCTGCCATCAATGACGTATGATTGCGTTTTAATTTTCGGGCGCTGCTACCGGTTAATAAAAACTTCACACCCGTTTCTTCAATCATAAGATGGACTTCGTCCATTAACTGGGGAAACTTTTGGATTTCATCTATGACTATAAGTTTTGTTTGGGGTTGGATGCCTTCTCTGATTAAACTTGGACGCGCTGTAAGCTGTTGGAATGTGTCGGAACGTAGAAGATTAAATGTCTGGTCGGCTTTAATTTGGTGGCGAATAATCCAACTTTTACCAGTGCGTCGGGGTCCAAGAAGAAGCACACTCGTTTTGGCAAGTTCTTTAGCTAGTGGGATGCTGCGAGTAATATCTTGCAAATTTGACATAGTCAAATTCTAGCAGAAACAATGGGTTAAAGTCAATTTCCCGCAGTAGCTATGCGGGAAATTGAGGTTTTTCCGCAGTAGCTATGCGGGAAATCAACCTATTGGAATATGGGAATTCTAGTGCGGCATTCATCAACGTAGCTTTTAGAAATTTCGGTAATACCAACTTGCAGAGTTTGCTCGCCCGTGTCAGACAGTTTATTTCCCCACGGATCAATAACCATGGCGTGACCAAATGAAAATTTACCTTCCGCGTGTTTTCCAGTCTGATTCGGGGCCAATACATAACTTAAATATTCAATAGCTCGGGCCCGCAATAGAATCTCCCAGTGCGCCATTCCAGTGGCTAAAGTAAATGCCGAAGGAATAACGATTACGTCGCACGGATCTTGTAAGAACAACTTTCGAAAGTATTCTCCAAACCGTAGATCATAACAGGTTGCAAGCCCGACCTTAAAGCCATCTAAAGAAAACTTCACACATTGGTCGCCCGCAAGAAATCCATCACTCTCGCAATAAAGTTTTTCACCCGATGGGGTTAGGAGATTAAATAAATTTACTTTGCGGTATTTAGCTAAAAGGGATCCGTCACGTCCGAACACGTACTGCGTATTGAATACTTTTTCAGAATCTTTGACTTTTTCGCAAACCGAACCTGCGAACACAACTTTATTCAAAGTCTTGGCAAGAAAAGAAAGTCTTTGATTCAAGGGCCCGTCTTCCAATTCTGCAACCTTGGCGAAATTTTCATAAGGACCAGAATAACTCATTACCTCAGGCAGACAAATCCAGTCGGCATTTGCCTTGGCCGCTTTCTGAATAACAAATTCTATCGCCTCGATATTCTTCGATTTATCAGCGGTACTTGTCAAAGTGGTAACGGCAACTAAAGTCAAATTTGAATACTCCTATAAATCTGGTAACGCAACTTTTTCGTCGACTCCCATACACATGGCTATTAACGCCACCCGAACCCACATTCCATTTCGTTCTTGGCGCCAGTATTTGGCTCTCGGGTCTTTATCAATTTTCGGATCAAGTTCGTCTCGCCGGGGTAGTGGATGCATGATGATACAATGTTTTTGAATCTCAGAAAGATGTGCGAATTTTAGTTTAAAGGCATCCGTATTGATCTTTTTGGAGTCAACTTGTACCGAATCATATTCATCTTGAATACGTGTCATATAAATACCATCTGCATTTTTAATTGCGTCCGTAAAATCTTTGGTCTCGGAAAAATTTATATTTTTTGCAATTAAAAATTCTTTTAAATCAGCTTCAATTTTAAATTCTTCAGGGGAACAAAAAATAATCTTTACGTTTTTATATAACGTTAAAATTTTACTGAGGGATCTCACGGTACGGCCGCGCTTTAAATCTCCAACCATACAAATTGTCTTGCCATCGATACCGGCAGAATCTTTAAAACTTCGTTCCAAAGTGTAGATATCAAGCAAAGCTTGGGTCGGATGTTCATCTGGGCCAGAACCTGCATTAATCACTGGAACCGACCGACTGGTTGTATCCAAAAGACTCGCAATCCGGTCGCACAAACCTCGAATTGGAGAGCGCATAATAATCAAATCAACATAACTAGAAAACGTTCGAACAGAATCTTCGACACTTTCGCCTTTGATTTCAGAACTTGTGGACGAGTCTCTAATCTCGCAGGGTTTCACCCCTAAAATATAACAAGCCGACTGAAACGATAGAAAAGTTCTGGTCGACGGCTGCGTAAAATAAAGCATCGCCCTACGATGTCCTAAAAGGCTTTGCAGATACAAAAGTCCTTCTTTTGATTTGTCGTAGCGGCGCACCAAGTTTGTAAGCTTTGTAACCTGCTGAATAAATTTTAAATCATATTGTTCTGCCGAAAGAATATGTAAGGCTTTAGTATCCATTAAGTCTGCCATTTTCCATAATAAGTTAATTCTAAAGATTTTTTTTGGCGCTTTTTAATACTTCCTATTGGGTAAATTTTAAAATGCTTTTGCGAAAATTTTTTGAGATGAATTTTTGGATCACAAATCATCGTCATTCCAACACCTAAATTAAAAACACTCTCGATTTCGTCAAAAGATTTCACGTGGTTTAAGATAAATTCTTTCATCCACGGAGAAGTCGCAATACTTGAACGGTCAATCTCTACACATAAGTCTTCCGGTACAACTCGGGGAATATTACCTGACATGCCACCACCTGTAATATGAGCTAGAGCGTGAACCGAGGTTGGGTGTTTAGAAATATCTTCGGCTAAAGTCGAATAAATAGTCGTAGGAGTTAAAAGTTGTTCTATCAATTCTAATGATGGCTTTTTCTGTTCCAACCACTGCCGAATCAATGAATACCCGTTAGAATGAAAACCACTACTTGATACGGCGTAAACCACATCGTTTTCGCGCACACGCTTTGGGCCAAGTATTTTTTTATGTTCAACCACGCCCACCACGAAACCCGCTAAATCAAAATGATTTTTCTGATAAAGCCCCGGTAATTCGGCCGTCTCTCCTCCAATTAATGGCATGTTCGCCTGGTCGCAGCTTTTTTTAATTCCACCAAGAACTTTTTTAAATTGCTCGGGGTTTAGCTTTCCGGTTGCAAAATAATCAAGAAAAAAAAGCGGCTGCGCTCCAACACAGTAAAGGTCGTTTACACACATTCCCACAAGATCGGCTCCTAGGCCCGGCAATTTGTTATGTTCAAGTCCTAAAAGCAACTTGGTACCCACGCCGTCCGTACTCGAAACTATTACAGGCTTGGAATAATTTTTAAATTTTGGCTTAAATAAAGCGGCAAATCCTCCCACACCAGAAAGTACTTTGCCCCCGTGATTTTTTTTAGGCGAGCTATGCGACTGCAACCAATCGACTACTTCGTCACCTTTTTGTGAATCAACTCCGGATTCTTTGTAAGGGTCTTTTTTCATTTCACTATGTCCTCGCTCGCAAAAAGCTCAACCGCTTTAACTGCTTTATTCCAATTTTTGGTATGTTTTAAAACTTCTTCTTTGGGCAGAAATTCAGGCAAAAATTCCGCGTCGTAAATTTTTTGTTTCTTTATTTCTTCTAGGCTTTTGAAAAAACCAGCTCCCAATGCCGCAAAAAACCCGGCTCCCAAGGAGGTAGACGCGGTGATTTTTGGACGAAGGATTGTTACTTGCGCGTACGCAGCCTGCAAATTTAAAAGCAAATCGTCGCTTGCCGCGCCTCCATCCACTGCCAGGTGCGTTATTTTTGTCTTTAAATCTAATTGTGCTGCTGCAATTAAATCGGTTACTTGCAATGCCATGCCTTCCACTGCTGCACGGGCCAAATCTTCAATCGAAGTTGCACGGGTCATTCCTAAAAATGCGCCTTTTGCCCGAGGATTCCATTGGGGGGTGCCAAGACCTGATAGACTTGGGACAAAATAGAGCTCTGGCGCAGCTTTTCCTTTGTGCGCTAAATCTTTTATGTCAGAAGATTTCTTAAAAAAATGCAGCTGATCGCGCAGAAACTGAACCGCGGCACCGGAAATAAAAACTGAGCCTTCGAGGGCATATGATGTTTTACCTGCGATAGTCCAAGCAATTGTAGACAAGAGCCGAGCTTGAGATTTTTTAACCGCCGTTCCAGCGTTTACTAATAAAAATGCTCCCGTTCCATAAGTGCATTTCGCATCACCTTCTTCAAAGCAAGTTTGCCCCGCAAGTGCGGCTTGCTGATCACCGAGAATTCCCGTGATCGCAATTCCATCCGGCAAAAAATCTAAGCCCTTTGTAACTCCGAATGTTCCGGCGCTGTCTTTTACTTCAGCCAGACAACTTTTATTTTTTATAGAAAATAGTTTTAAAAGGTCGTCGTCCCAGCATTTTTTTTGGATATCAAATAATAACGTCCGGCTTGCATTTGAAGTTTCTGTAGCAAAACTTTTGCCACCCGTAAGCCGGTATAGTAAGTAAGTGTCGATTGTTCCAATTAAAGTTTTTCCACTTTCGCATTCGGCTTTGATTTCTGGTTCATTTTCGAAAACCCAAGCTATTTTTGAAGCCGAAAAATAAGGATCGAGATAGAGACCGGTTTTTTGATGAATGACGTCCTCGTGCGGACGAAGCGCGTCACAAATTCCAAGACTACGTTTACACTGCCAAACGATGGCATTGCGCCGCGGAGCGCCAGTAATTCGGTCGAAGAAGCAAATGGTCTCACGTTGATTTGTAATGCCGATTGCTGAGATTTTAGTAGATTTAGATTCTTGCAGCGCGTTCTTTACGCCGCGAGTAACCGCACTCCAAATTTCATCTAAGTCATGTTCTACCCAATCATTTCGTGGAAAATGCTGCGGGAAACTTTGGGTATCTTGACCCAAAACTTTTACAGCTTCTGACTTTGAGAACTCAAAAACCATGGCAGTTGCACCCGTCGTTCCCTCGTCAATTGTTAAAACATGCATTTTTTCAGACCTTTTTAGACATAATTCTTTTAACATATCGGACCTCATGATTCAATTTGGTTTTGGAGAAAGATTTTTTATGCGTATTTGCTTTCTGGGCTCGCCCGCAGAAGTTTTGCCAATTTTAAGCGGCTTAATAAATAAAGCAAATTTAGTTGCGGTGGTTTCCCAACCAGCCAAGCCTTTTGGCCGCGGAAAAATTCTCACAGATCCACCTGTGGCTGAGTTTGCTAAACATAACAATATAAAATTACTTCAACCACCCTCGGCAAAGTCACAGGATTTTCTGCAAGAACTAAAGTTTTTAGATATTGATCTTTGCGTTACTGCAGCCTACGGACAAATTTTGTCGGACGAATTTTTAGCAATTCCTCGCCGTGGAACAATAAATATTCACCCATCGTTACTCCCAAAATATCGCGGCGCAACTCCGGTTCCAACCGCACTGCTGAATGACGACGCAGAAACCGGTATCACAATTTTATTTACGGTTAAAAAACTAGATGCAGGAAATATTATCTTCCAGGAAAACTTTTTACTAAATGGCAGAGAAACGGCTGGCGAACTGACTCCTGTCCTTTTTAAGCAAAGCGTCCCGCTTGTTTTAACCGCTATCGAAAAATTAAAAGCTGAACCTAAATTTACCGGTATCCCTCAGGACGAGAGTCTATGCTCCCACAGTAAAAAAATTAGTAAATTAAACGGGCAAATTGATTGGACTCAAAGCGCAAAACAAATTTACTCACACTACAGGGCTTACACGCCCTGGCCCGGAATTTTTAGTTTCAGCGAAGACAATAAAAGAATGTTATTTGGAGCTCTGGAACTTTCACCTCGAAATCTAAGTATGCCGCCAGGATTTACAATTATTCAGGATAAAAAAATTTTTGTGAGCTGTGGGCAAGGTTCGCTTGAGATACTGCAGATTCAACCAGAAGGGAAAAAAATGATCGCTACACAAGATTATCTTAATTCAGTGAAAAGCATTCAGTTTAAGAATTTAAAAGTTTAATTTTTATGTTTCGCGATTTATTATGAAAGAATTTTTCGACGATGCGGTAGAAAATCAAACCCGCCAAAAGTGCAAAGATCACTCTCCCAAAAAAAACTGCATACATAGGGACATGAAGCCTGAGTAAAATCTGCTTGGCCAAAACCATTGCTGGTACATGCACGAGATAAATTCCAAAGCATGCGGTTCCTAAAAGCCGAATGATTCGAAATTTTTCGAATTTAGAATCGGTTCGAATTAAAATATTTATCAGAATGAAAAAAGCAGCACAATGAAACCAACCCCGAAACGGGTAAAGCAACGTTTGCGGAAAAAACTGCTTTGGAAGATCGGAAAAGACGGCCAAAATCAGCAATATTGCAAAAAGTAATTTTGAATGGAAAATTCGTGGAATAGTTATTCGTCCCAATGCGTATTCCGAAGCCAATGCTCCAAGAATCCAGCCGAACCAGTAAATTAATGGAGAAGCATACCACCAATCAAATTCCTGAGGGGGCCTCAATCCTCCCATAGCTGCTGCAGCGAGACTTATGACCAGTGGAATCGCGAGCGCCCACAGCCAGCCATATTTTCGTCGTAAATACAAAAACGGGAAATAAAGAAAATACAGCTGCTCTTCCAATGCAAGAGACCAAAGAGGGCCATTGCCGACAAGCCCACCCGCATCGGTGAAGTTTTGAAACATCAAAATTAGGGAACTTATTCCCCATAAAAAACTCTTCCAACTGGAAAATCCAAGATTTGCAAAAAAAACATTTTCGGGAGAATGGGTTAAAACAGAATGAAAAACCCAAGCGGAGATAAGGGTTAATAAAAGGGTAAACGCATAAGGTGGGTAGAGCCTAAGAAGTCTTTTTTTCCAGAAACTTTTAAAGTCTATTTTTTGGCTTATTTGCGCTGTGGCAGCCCAAAACATATGAATCGAAAAGCCGGAGATCACCAAAAATAATTGAACCCCATACTTTCCAAAATACAAAAGTCCCTCAACAAATTCTGGCATTAAAGACTGTTTTAATTCTGAAGCGCTTAGCCGATTGGAAAACGGCGCGTGATGAAATACAACTGCGAGAATGGCAACACCGCGCAAAAAATCGACACTAGAAAATCTGTTTATTTGCAAATTTATCTTAGGATCATGCATCAGTAATCTTTTAGGATTTCGAAAATTCTTTGCACAATAAATTATGCTTTTCATCAGTTAAGGTTGGAAGTTTAGCCATTTGGAAATAATTGTCTAATTCCCGTGATCCAAAACTTCGCGATTGTATCGGCAACGTGTCGTCCAGTGTCCGCCAGATTTTTAACCCATAAGGTGATTTATAAAGATCTCGAATAAGCGGAATATCGGTATTCGCCAATAAGTACGACATTCTTAGCGGAAGATAAAAAGGCCGCAGATTTTTATCGTTGGAAAATTCTACCAAAAAAATCTCCGAATTTACAGCGGCAAAAAATGTGCTTAAACCTGAGTTGTAATTATCTACTTTGGTTTGCAGATGGAAAAGCTCTTTTTTGATATTAAGTTCGAGCAGAATCTGATTTATTTCATTAAAAATATAGCTTTCTTTTGCACAGTCATTTAGCAAAAAACCTAAGCGCATTTTCATTTCGGAGAAATTTCTAGCGGTCATTATTTCTTGCGCCAAAGCTTTGGCTTGAAGCCGCATTAGAAGCATTCCAAGGTGCGCATTAGGCCTTGATTCGATTGATAGATCGTAATTTGATAAATAATCGCCGTTTTTTCCAGCACGAATTTCTCGAAATGGAAACACACTTTCTGTGTCTGATATAAGGTTTATAAGTTTAGAATATCTTGGGTGAGTTACGGCTGCGGCTTTAAATTTTAAAAATTCTTTTTTTTCGTCAACGGGAACAGGTGATGTTCCCTCTCTGCCGCCAAGTTCAAGGACATCGTCGCGACTTCCATAGGAGCCGTTCCAAGAGGCATACTGCCTCCATTTATAGTGAAAACCAACCGAATGACAACTCGCACATTCAGCCGGGTTTTTTGTAGAAAATTTTACTTGGCCTTCTCTAGAGTCTTTAGCTGGGAAGTTCATTGTATAAAACTCAGGCTTTTTTAATAATTCATTAAAGAATACAAGCTCAAGGCGATTGTGATTCCTTTGGGCAGAATGCCCATTGAAAGTTAAAATGGCTTTTGCATCTAGTCCAAATAGTATAACTCTAGGATTTAAAAAATCTGATTCTTGAGCACTAGCGCTGCGGTACATCAACGCATATCGCGTTTTAAATTCTGCAGGTAATTTTTGCAAAACATCTGGAATATTTAATGTAAAACCCGTGTGATCTTGCTCGTAATTTTCGACCATTTTTTTTAAATAATCTAAAGTTACAGGCTCGGACCTCGCGCTAGCCATTTGTGTGAAATAAATTAAAACCGTTATTTTAAAAAAAAGAAAATTTTTCATTCTACAAAAAATTCGCTGCACGAACTATTGTCTCGATAATAACTTTTGAAATTTCCGAAGCATAAGAATAGTCAATATTTTGCGGCACGTCGTGACTTTGATGGTTGTGTGGATCCATTTTGCGCAGATTATCGGAAGAATAATCGAGATACTCGTTGAAGAGAAGTCCAGGAATTCCCATATATTCAAACTCCATCAGATCGGTATTAAAAACACCACTAGAGGGGTGATGCCTAGGTCTATAAACCATTTCCCAAATAGGCGATTTCCCTCTTTTTGGAATCATTTTATCTGCGGCATCTAAGGCCAGCCTGGCAATTTGTAAGGATTCACCAGAAAATGTCGGATTGATTTGAAATTTATTTTCTTCTGGGTGATGAAACCCAATAAAGTCGGCAACAATCACTGCTTTTATTTTTATTTTACTGACTGGAGTCCCTTTATCTTGAAATGCCTCACTTAAAAAATGCCAAGCTCCGAGACCATCACTAGGAAATTCTTCACCCGTTAAATGCACCAATAAGATATCGTACTTTGGAGTAAAGTTTTTTAATACTTCCGCAGCACGTAATAGGGTGGCTGTGGCGGTAACATTATCACTTGCTCCTTCTACCGTGACGCGTTTTCCGGTTTTCTCAAATATATCTTCTGCTACAGCCGTATCAATGTGGTCTATCGCAACAACTTTCGGCTCGTTCGGCCCAGAATTTTGACCTTTAATTAGCGCAATAAGATTGGACTGCTTAATGCCTCGCCAATTAAATCTCTGTCTATATGTTTTAACATTAAGACTTGCATAGCGATTTTCCAAGTAATCTACCATTGCTTCAAGGTCGTTTCGAGGTTCAAAACTTCCCTTGATTTTGAAACTTACTTCATGTTTGCGGCCGTTTTTCTCAAACTCGACTGGAATTTCCCCAGAAAAAATCCGCACATCTTTGCGAAATTCATCGAGATACTTAGTACTCCAGTTAACTTTGGGAATTTGCAATTCATGAACCAAAGGCTTAAGTGTCTCGGGGGGATTTTGGAACCATTGTATTTTATAACCACGCGAGTTTTCAAAATTCCAATCGTTTGAAAAAACAAATGCAATTTGCTCAGCTCCAGCAAATGGGGGCTGCGCGACGCAGTACGGAACCACATCTTCTGCTACAAGTTTTGCTTTTTTTAACTCGCGGTCGGTCCGGCTAAATCCTGGCTGCAGCCATGCATCGACAACTTTTAAAGTTTCCTTTTCCACCCAAACACAGTCGCCAAATGAGGCTTTTTGGTACAAAGCACCTGGTCCACTAAACTCTAAAAAATCTGCAAAAATAGCTTCATAATCATCGGCATTTTTAAAGGGGTGGTATTTTTGTGGCATGATAGGGTTTAGAGATTCGAGCGCAGATCGTCGCATTCTCGTTTGTTTATATTTTTTCTCTTTTTCGGAGACCTGAGAAATATCCAGCCACTTCCAAGGATGGGAACGGTCCATACGCCACTGGGCAAAAACCCAATTAAACTGACCGTCCGAATCTATTGCCGGCCATATTAAAAATTCGACCTTGTTGTGAACTAACTTGTGATCTTGGTCTAGAACCTGCAACAAAGCCGAGAACTGTTTACTGCCGAGTTCTTCTAGATTAGCAGGCAAAAATAAAGTTTTTTGATCGTAACCTTGACCAAAGGCCAAGTCTTTTGGCTTTGCCGCAAGAAAAAGTGGGAACGACTGCTCGTATTGGCCTGGTGCTTCAATCCAAGGATGCTTTCGCGGGGCAGTAGATTTGAGCGGCGACAAAATAATTTCCGATGCCATCAAATCGGCTGCGATTACCATAAACAGTAAAAATACGCGCATTTTTAAGTCCCCCTCAAGAAATTATAATTCGGTAGAAATTTTTTTTGCCTTTTTTTAAAAGAAAACTTTCTGTGCCTGAAAAAAGTTCTTCTTCAAATAAAGTCTGTGGATCAGAAAACTTCTGCTCATTGATACTAAGTCCACCTTGCTCAATGAGTCTACGAGCTTCGCCTTTTGACGAAAAGATTTTTAATTCGACCAAAATATCAACCACGGTTTTTTTCTCTGCGAATGCGGCCCGCGACACTTCAAAAGTTGGCTCTGATCCGGCGTTTGAATGACCGCCAGCAAAAAGGCTTGCCGCCGATTTTTCCGCCTCACTCGCTGCCTCATCCCCGTGTAAAATGCTGGTGCATTCTCGCGCAAGAATTTTTTTGGCGTCGTTGATCTCGGCACCTTGAAGTGCCTTTAATCTCGATACTTCAGACATTGGCAAAAAAGTAAAAGCCCGTAAACATAAATCCACGACACCGTCTTCAACACTTCGCCAAAACTGATAATACTCATAAGGTGACGTCAAATCCGCATCCAGCCACACAGCCCCTTTTTCCGTTTTGCCCATTTTTTTGCCGTCACTGGTGGTCAGAAGTGGAGTTGTAATGCAAAAAGCTTTAGATTGAGACGTGCGTCTTATTAAGTCCACACCCGCAAGAATATTTGACCACTGATCATCTCCACCCATTTGTACGGTACAGTTATGATTTTTATTTAAATATAAAAAGTCATAGCTTTGAAGAATCATGTAATTAAATTCTAAAAACGTTAGACCTTTTTCCCATCGTTGTTTAAAACACTCGGCCGCAAGCATTCGGTTCACACTAAAATGCTTCCCAAAGTCCCGCAACAAATCGAGATAATTAATTTTACTCAACCATTCTAAATTATTGACAAGTAAGGCTTTTTGAGGCGAAGAGAAATCGATTATTTTCTTTAATTGTTCCGCAATAGAAGTGACATTGACCCGTATCTCGTCTGCTGAGAGCATTGGGCGCATATCGGATTTTCCGGTGGGATCACCAACCACGGCTGTACCTCCGCCGGCTAATAAAATCGCTCGGTGCCCGTGATTCTGCCAACGTTTTAAAGTCATAAGCTGCAATAGGCTTCCTGCGTGCAAACTTTTTGCGGTAGGATCGAATCCAATGTAGGCGGAACGAGGGCTTTCCAAGTGAATTTTTAACTCATCTTCGAAAGTGACCTGCGCCATAAGCCCGCGCTCTTTTAATTCTTGAATAAAACTCAAAGGCTAAAATTCCTATTTTTTGAAAATTTTTTCTTACCTTGTGAAGAAACCAGCTCTCGGCTAAAAAATCAATATGAAAACAATTAGCACAAAATCAGAAATGTTTAAATTGAGTCAACAGTGGCAACGTGACGGTCAAAAAGTTGGATTTGTTCCAACCATGGGAGCCCTTCACTCCGGCCATTTAAAATTAGTCAGTGAAGCGCAAAAAATTTGCGACAAAACTGTGGTAAGTATATTTGTAAATCCCACGCAATTTGGACCTCTTGAGGATTTTGCAAAGTATCCAAGACCGTTGATAGAAGATTCGAAACGACTTTTAGAAGTTAAAGCCGACGTCTTGTATATTCCTTCCGTTGACGAAATGTACGGTGACGAATCGGTGACGATCGTGAGCTCGCCAAAATTGGCAAAAGTACTTTGCGGAATGGAGCGACCAGGGCATTTTGACGGAGTTTGTACTGTTGTGTCGAAGTTTCTGAATATGGTTTCGCCGAATATCGCGTTTTTTGGCAAAAAAGATTTTCAGCAGTTTTTGATTTTGTCGCGAATGGTTAAGGATCTGAATTTTGCTGTTGAAGTCATTGGAATTGAAACTTTAAGGGAAGCAGACGGGCTCGCTATGAGTAGCCGCAATCGTTATCTAAGTGAAAATGACAGAGCCTTGGCACCCAAAATTTACCAGACTATGAATTTGGTTAAAAAAGAATTCGCTCAGGGTTTAAAAAATCCTAAAAAACTTATAGCGATATTTACTGATGTTATTAAATCACCGATCTTTCAGGTTGAGTATTGCGAAATTCGGGACGCAATAAATTTAAATTTGTTTGCGGACGAAATAACCTCTGCAGCCCGAATGTTTGTGGCCGTGAAACTCGGAGCAACTCGTTTAATTGATAATCTTGAGTTAAATTGATAGGAATCCAGTAAATTTTAAAGTTTTCATAATTTTTCTAAAGTTTCCAGTTGGGTGAATTTTTTAATTTGTAAGAAATCTCGGTCACAATGATAGACAGGCATGGAATTTTCGATAGCGATTGCGGCAATAAGGCAGTCAACAGAGGACCTTATTGTACTGCCGTTTTTTCGGCCGGTACGAAAGATATACGCGGCGTGAAGATAAGTCTCAAGCCCGACGTCTTTGCCAATGATTGGAAAATTTAAAAACTTCTGCTCAAATCGCTTGTATTCCTGCGGTAGTCTAAATCCTTGTAAAACTTCTTGAATGACTGGAGGGCAAGTGGCGAATCGAAATAAATCTTGAACTTTCAAATCTAACTTTGATGTTGTTTTAAACATTTCAATCCAGATAGAGGTATCAACTAAAATCATTTCTTAACTTTTTTAGTGGAGATGGAATCTCTACGCATTTTGCTCAAACTGCCTTGCCATACTCCACTTTTGAAGTATTCCATAAAACCTGCTATATCACTCATTCTCAAAAACTCGTTCAATCCATCATTGATTGCTCCGGAATAACTATTGGACCCAAGTTTTCTTTTTACTTTTTCCAACGCCTGCTCATCAATCATAACATTCATACGGCGCATTTTATTATCTCCAAGTGTGTATAAAGTGTACATAAAATGTGTATGAGTGTCAATTGTTATGCTTTTTAGAGAACTCTGCTTTGAAAAACTCCCCACATGAGTCCTCTAAAAACTCCCTACGAAATTATTTAGGAAAAGCGGCCGCAACGTTTTCCAAAATTTTAAGCATTCCAGTTTGCATACGGTAATCGTACTCAATATAACTTCTATTTTGTGGCATTCCATGAGCTGGGCTTATGGTTGAAGGGCAATTGAGAGCTCCAGAAATAATGTGTAAATAGTCTGCAATCACTCCGCCTCTAATTGTGAATGATGCATCCCGTGAAATTCCTGCAACCGAGTTTTTTGCGTACATAAAAGCTTCGATCATATTAAATCCAGCATGTGGACGTGAGTCGTGGCAGCCAATACTATCGATGTATAGCATGTCGTAGCCCGTTTTGCCGTTTGGATACCAACTGTAAACATCGCGCACACCCAAGGCCGCAGCGGTGCGATTCGCAGGGGTTGAAGAATGCGCGTATATCGTCGACTCTAAATCAGCAATAAGTATGGATTTCGCAGTAGCAATTCCGAGAGAATCGGTATTTTGACTTTTGACCAGCTGATTGGCACGAGCGAGTGCGCTACTAGGATCATTCGGGTATGGGAAAGCTGTGCGCATAGCTTTCAAATCACCAGGAAGATAAATATTTCCCGAAGCATAAATAGTTCCATTGCCTTGGTAAAAGCCACTCAGAACTAAATCACCCATAATGTAAACATCGCTTGAGATCACGATGGGCTGAGCTTGGGTTCCGATTAGTACGGTATTTGTGGAACTTACTTTATCTATTGACACGTTTCCTGCAGTAACTTTTCCTCTAACTTTTGCGGGTAACGAAGCAAAATCTATAGCCGGAAAATCCGGGCGCCCGTCATTATTTGTGTCTAGTGGTAATTCTTTACCAACATAATTTGGAAAAATTCCTTTGTCAGCAGTGACCCAACGCGCCGCATCAAAATTATCTGACGCCAACCATCGACCGGTGACATGGGATTCTGAGTCACTTCGCGGTGGAGTCACTTCGCGGGTTGAAACCACATCTCCCTTAACATCTACGTGACAGAGTCCGCATTCAATATTATTAACCAACATCCCAACTTTTGGTAGTCGTGCCAATTGGTCAATTGTTGTGGCGGAATCTTTGGAAGGATCTGCATAGCCTGGGTCGACAATCGTTATTGGTAAATTTGAATTTACGCCTGCGGATTTAGTATCAATTCCCGAGTTCGCGGAAGAATTTACTTTCGCGTTTGCGTTTCTCGAATCGTTGGAAGTCACGGGTTTACTAGTTGTGACGGATTCGTTTCCAAAAGTCGGATCTTGCCTGTCACAAGCGATCAAAAACCAAGAAGAAATAAATGGGACTAAATACTTAACCGTAAAATCGTTCATATATGCTCCTCTAAGTGTAAAAGGCGAAAGGTTGAGTTTTTAGTTCCTCAAATCTTTGTCCTACATTCCTCTACGTCAGGTTCTACATAAACCTTAGGACCACACGTAAAAATCTATGGTTTCGGTAACTTATACAGTTCTGATTTTTTCGTCAGAATTTTTATTTTGTAAAATTGCCAATTTATTTTTATCGAATTGACAAATACTCGCGATTAGATAGGCTACTCTGGTGTTTATTATAAAGGGTAACATTTATGTGTTTTTCATTTCTGAAAATTTTAATGCTGGCGGATTTAGTGGTTTTTATGGTTCCAAATTTATTTGCGCAGGGTAATCCTGTTGCAATAGTCGGTGATATATATGTCTACGACACACAAGGTTTCGCAGTGCCTTCTGCAACTGTCGACTTATATGATGATCTGAATAACTACATCAGCTCGTCGACATCCAATCAAAATGGACTCGCTGCTTTTGATATCACTGGCGACACTGCAAATACCTATTACACGGCTGATGTTTTTGCTGCTGGTTATGATTCGGCTTCACAGAGTGCGCAAGTGATCTATTCTTCTGATAATAATGGAACCTATGGGACTTTTTCACAAAATGTGACTTTGCAAATTGCAGTAAATAATACCATTCCGATAAATCCTGGAACGGTCATTCCAATTCCAACAGGTGGTGGTGCCACGTCGCCAATTGTTGCTGCGGGACCTGATTATACGCCGTTTGCCGCGATCACAAAAACTGACACGGATCTTTATGCTTTGAGTACGGAATATGGCGCCGTAAGCTACGTAGAAGTTTTTAACGGCAAAAATCAATTAGTTTTTAAAGCTGCTCCTTTTCAAGATTTTAATGGTGGCTTGCGAGTTGCTCTTGGTGATGTTAACGGCGATGGAATTCCTGATGTCTTAACGGGAGCAGGGCCTGGCGGTGGACCTCACTTAATTGTTTTTAACGGTGCAACCGGTGATGTTTTGTTCTCCCAATATATTTTTGAATCAACTTTTCACGGCGGGATTTATGTTAGTTCAGGTGATGTTAATCACGATGGGTATGATGACTTAATAATCGGTGCAGGTGAAACCGGCGGACCACGAGTTACTGTTTTAGATGGATTTAGTGCATCGTTTGATGTGGACTCTCCACTATGCGATTTTTTTGCTTTTGAAAATACTTTCCGTGATGGTGTAAAAGTTACGACCGGAGATTTTAATGGTGATGGTTTTGCAGATATTGTAGCGGTTCCTGGAACCGGTGGCGGACCGCGAGTCTCGATATTAAATGGACAACGTTGCACTCCTCAAGTTGCAAATCCAAGCGCTGCCGAAAATCGCTTATTCGATAATTTTGTTGCTGATCCTAATGACAGGTCTGGTCTAACTGTTTCCGCGGCGGACTTTAATTTTGATGGGCGCGATGAATTAATTATTGGGTCAGGCGAGGGTGAGGAGAATTTTTTAAAAGTTATTGATGTTAAGACAAAAGCTATAGCCACGGTCAATCCCTACTCGGAAGCTAATATTGATGCTCGGTTTAGTGGTGGTATTAACGTGGGCGTAACGAGATTTCGCGGTATGACTTTACCGGAGATACTCGTAAGTCCGCAAAGTAATCGAGACGCTGAATATTTGGCGTTCGATTTCAATCCCTCAACTGGTAAATTTAGGTACTTAGGTGGTGAGGTATTGGATCCAAACTATTTTGGTAAAGGACTAGGAAGTAACGTTGGAAATTGAGAGCACTTGGGGAAATTGATTTTCTAATTCGGTTCCCCCTTCTCTGAGTCCTTGGTTGTTTCTAATACTTGAACACGTTACCATTGGGCTTATGAAGAATAGTCTTGCATTCTGGGCGTGGCTCAGAAAACTTATATACTTTTGGGTCAAATCTACGGCCATGCCAAAAGACTGGCCGTCGGAACTTGGAATTGATCCCAAAAAGCCAATATGTTTTGTTTTAAAAACAAATTCTCTTGCTGATCTATTGGTCACCGAACAATCTTGCCGCGAACTTGGAATGCCACTTCCAAGCCTCAAACCAAAAGCTATCTTCTCTAATTCAGAGTTTTCAACCTATGTTTATTTATTTGGGATAAAATGGCTAACAGTCGATAGGGACGCTTACAAAATGCCACCATCGCCGATATATCAGCTACTAAAACTTTTGGCAGCTGATCAGACTTCTGATCAGACCTCCGATCAAACTTCAGACATCCAGCTGGTACCCGTTTCCGTTTTTTGGGGGCGAAAAGCTCCCAAGGATGAGGCCTCGTTTTGGCGAGTGTTTTTTTCTGACGATGATCACGCCAGTATTTTTCGGAAGATTTTTATAGTGCTATTCCAAGGCAAAAACGTACAGGTGCATTTTTCCAAAGCCATTTCCATGCGCGAGCAACTTAATCTCAACCCTAATCGCGAAGACACCGCGCGCAAAATTACTCGAGTCTTACGAGTTCATTTCAACACAAAGCGTACAGCGGTTTTGGGTCCAACGCTCATTTCTCGTGAACGCGTTGTTGAAACTCTTATTAAGTCTAAAGCTTTGCGCTACGCAATTGCAGAAGAAGCCCGCAAAAAAAATATTCCAGAGTTTCGGGCCGAAAAATTAGCGCGGAAGTACTTGCTTGAAATTTCTGCAGATTTAAAGCCTGTTTTTGTTTCTGCCGCAGAAATTCTTTTGCGTTGGCTGTGGACTATTATTTACCGAGGAGTCGAAACCCACCATGTGGAACGATTGCGCCAAATTCCACCCGATCACTGTATTCTCTATATGCCCTGTCACCGGGCGCATATGGATTATTTGCTGATAAGTTATGTTTTATTTCACAGTGGGGTTTCTACTCCCCATGTTGCTGCTGGAGTGAACTTGAATTTTTGGCCTGTGGGCCTCTTTTTACGGCGCATTGGCGCATTTTATATCAGACGAAAATTTGGCAATAATCGGCTCTATGCTGCAGCTTATAATGAGTATGTGCATTTTTTACTTGGTCGCAGAACAGCCATGAAATTTTATATGGAAGGCGGTCGTTCGCGCACTGGCAAACTTTTGAATCCAAAGACCGGCATGTTAACCATGACCATGCATTCGTTTTTGCGTCTTCACGATCAACCCGTTTCAATAGTTCCCGTGTACGTTTCTTATGATAAAATTGCAGAAATTAAAAGTTACCGCAAGGAACTAAGCGGTGAAGCCAAGCAGCCAGAAAGTTTTTCGCAGTTTATCGCAGGTCTGAGAAATATTTTTCGGGCCAACCACGGAAAGGCTTATGTATCCTTTGGGGAACCTATCGAAATGGGTGCTTTTTTAGATAAAAAAATACCTGACTGGAGAACCGCAGCAGTGGATTTTCAGACCAAGCCTTCATGGTTGGGACCAATCGCGGCAGAATTAAGCCACGAGGTTGCAAAGCGTATCAACAACAGTACGGTTGTCGGGCCTGTAAGCCTCGTTTCACTAATTCTTTTAGCAACCCGGCAAAAAGCTTTGGCCGAAGATGAGATGGCCAATCTTTGCGACCGCTTAAGGCAACTTTTAAAAAAATCTCCCTACAGTCTAGATACCGTTCTACCCGAAGCCCCGGCAAAACGGCTTATAAGTATTTCGGAAGAAATAGCCGGGATAAAGCGTTTTCACTACCCCGACGGGGATGTGGTTTACGCTGCCGAGCCGCAAGCATCTTATATTATTTACTACAGAAATATGATTGTGCAGCTTTATGCTTTGCCATCGTTGATCGCTGGTTTTTTTCAGTATAACGATCAGTACAGCGAACAGGATTTAATTGTCGGGGTCAAATCCATCTACCCGATTCTTCAAAAGGAATTATATTTGCCGTTTTGTGCTGCCGAGTTGGACTCAAAAATTGCAGAAATTTTAGCAACTCTGGTTGAATTAAATTTTCTTGAAAAATCTAACAAGATTTATTTGCGACCTGATGTCACGTCAAAAGATTTTTCAGCGGTAAAAATTCTGGGCTGGATTATAGGTCCTGCAGTTGAACGGTATGCTCTCGCAGTAAGTCTACTGATGCAAAAAACCCTGGAAGATAAATTTACCCTAGCTGATTTTCAAAATAGTTGTTTGTTAATGGCTCAAAGATTGTCGTTATTAACCGGGGCTGGGGAAACAGACAAGCCCACCACGGCGTTGTTTAAAATCATTCTCGATCATCTAAAAGATTTGCATTATCTGGAAAAAACCGGTGACGAAGTTTACTCAATAACCTCTGAATTTAAATCAGCTCAGCATATCATCTCAGGGCTATTAAGTAGCGACATGCGGCTTAGCATAGCTCGTTCCGCGGCAAAAGCCTCGCCGAATGTGGTCGCGGTGTAAATTATATGTCCAAAAACTGGCGCCACTGGGATGAAGATTCTCTTGATGATCTCGATTTAAACGAGAAAATGAAAACTCCGCGTTCAAAGTCTAGCGATGCGGCGAGTTTTGAGGTTTCAGACAAAAACTGGGAGAAGATATTTCCCGGAGGTTTTTCAGCGCGAGTAGTGGAAGTTCACAAGCGTTATAGTTTTATTGTTCCGGAGCCAACGCTTAATGATATTCATACACGTGACGTGCACATGGCAACCATAGCAAGAAAATTTTTATTATCAGAGAAAAAGGAACGCAACTTTGTGGTGGTTGGAGACCGGGTTTTGTGTGTTCCTATTGCAGCCGATAAAAGCGGTGTTCAGACCGATATTCCTCAGTGTGTCATTCAAAATCTGGCACCGCGTAAATCTACCATCACTCGAATTGATCCATCAGACGACAAAAGAACCCACACCTTGGCGTCAAACATCGATCAAATAATGATCGTTGCGAGTTACGTTGCACCACTTATAAAATGGGGGCTTATTGATCGGTATCTTGCCTTGGCTGAGCAACAGAATATTCCTGCACTGGTGATTCTTAATAAAAAAGATCTTTTAAAAGAAGAAAGTGAAGCCTTTCAGGAAAAATGCCATGAACGTGAGGCGATTTTACGTCAAATCGGTTACCAGGTTTTTTCGATTGAAGCACGCAGATTTTGTTCCGAGACAAAAAAGCTCTCGGAACATTTAAAAAACAAAATAACCATTCTTTCTGGGCATTCTGGAGTTGGAAAATCAACCATCGTGAATGTTTTCGAACCAGAGTTAATTCAGGTCACAGAGCCGGATGATGATATTTTTTACAAAGGCCGCCACACCACGTCGTTTGCTTCATTTTTAAAGCTAAAAAATGGTGGTTTTATGATCGATACACCAGGCATTCGAAGCTTTTTAATCCAACAAAGTGAGCCCAAGGATTTAGTAAATTTCTTTGTTGAGATGAAACCGTTCCAATTCCTGTGCAAATATTCTAAGTGCCGGCACTTAGACGACGAAGGTTGCGCTGTTAAAGCCGCCGTGGAAAGTGGTGAGATTTCTAAGCCACGCTACAAATCTTTTGTTACCATTGCCTCTGGAGAATCTCTGAGACAAGGCCGTGTCGGAACCATAACAGAATAATTTTTAAGGGTTAAAACACTATGCAAAATGGATATTTCTTTGAAGAAACAGAAGAGCAAAAACTTTTACGTGAGACCGTCAGAAAATTTGCGGAAAATCGCATAGCACCGGTTGCGAGAGTATTAGACGAAAGCGAAAAATTTTCTGTTGAGTTGACCGAAGAGATGGGCGAACTTGGGCTTTTTGGCACGATTATTCCAAGTCAATACGGTGGCCACGGGATGGATTATATGTCTTATATTATAGCCGTAGAAGAGTTGGCTCGAATTGACGGCTCGCAGGCGGCCACTGTGGCGGCACATAATAGTCTCGGCGCGGCGCCAATTTATTACTACGGAACCGCCGAACAAAAGAAGAAATACCTTCCGCAACTGTGCACGGGCAAAGCTTTGTGGGGTTTTGGTTTGACCGAGCCCGAAGCGGGTAGCGACGCTCAGGCGAGTAAAACCACTGCCGTCTACGATGCTGCCAAAAAAGAATGGGTTATAAACGGCTCCAAAATTTGGATTACAAATTCTGCGTGCGAACTGACCAAAGGAATTACGGTTCAAGCTGTGACAAGTCGTAATGCGGAAGGTAAAGTTCAGCTGACGTGTTTTCTAGTGCCAAGTGATACACCAGGATTAACAGCTCGAGCAATGAAGGGAAAGCTTATGTGGCGAGCCTCTAATACCGGTGAATTGTATTTTGATAATGTCCGTGTCCCCGAAGAAAATATTTTAGGCAATGTAGGCCAAGGATTTAAGCAGATGATGGAGACGTTGGACAACGGAAGACTTTCCATTGCGGCTATGGGTCTGGGCTTAGCTAAAGGTGCCTTTGAGCTGACGGTAAAATACGCTGGCGAGCGCAAAACTTTTGGAAAGACCATTAATAAGCATCAAGCCGTGGCATTCAAAATCGCGGAAATGGCGATGCGAATCGAAGCTGCAGAAAATTTACTTTACAAAGCATGTTGGCTTAAACAATCTGGAAAACCTTTTCAAAAATTAGGTGCCATGGCGAAACTTTTTTGTTCAGAAGTAGCCGAGTACTGCGCTCGAGAAGGGCAGCAAACTTTTGGCGGTTACGGCCTGATGAAAGAGTATCCGATCGAGAGGCATTACCGTGATGCTTGCTTACTTCGAATTGGAGAAGGCACCAGTGAGATTCAAAGAATGGTGATTTCACGTTATGTGGGTTGTTAAATTTTTATTTTTCTTATTTGCACTTTACTCGTGCGTTACTACGACTCAAGATCGAGTTTATGAACTGCATCCGGTAACGGTTGCAATGTTAGAAAATTTTAATCAAACCGCACCTTCTCGAAGTGGAACGAAAAACTGGCTCGGAGATTGGATTTTTCGACGCGATCGTTTGGAATTAATCGACAAAAACTTGCGTAACGTAAAACCGGATATTTTTGTTCTACAAAACGCCGTAGAAAAATATCAAAGTTTTGCCGAGTCGGATGTGAATATACTTTTGGCCGGTTCACTTCGAGATTATGTTTCGATGCGAATGGAAGCGCTAAAAATTGATCTGACAAATGAAACTTCTGGAGTAGGTTTTATTGTTGCTCCGCCGTTAAAATTTCTTCCGACGGCAATTGCGGCTCGAAAATCTTGGAAGCTTTCCATGGATGGATTTTTGGCGGTGGTTGATATTTCTGATGGGACCGATGTCACCACACTTTTTTCTCTGCAAATGCCTAAAAAAAACGATGAAGCCGAACTTTGGTTTGATTTTTCAGCGCAAAAAATTCTTGAGTATTTTGCTCATCCTGGTATTGAAAAGTCGGCGTGTGCAGAAAAGGCAATCATCGCTGGACATATTAGTAGCGAAAGCGACCAAAAAAATTACGAGAAGTTTTTATCGCGAATCGGCTTCAAGGATACTTCGACTGGATTTTGTGAGAACGCCGGAAAATGCCAGACCGCCACTAGTTTAAATGAACTTTTTATGGTAACTCATGTCGATGACGCGCCGGCGCAACTGGACCGAATTATGGTGCACCGTTCGGCAATTGTTTATTCGAGTGCACGGGCCTTTACAGAAGGACTCGAGACGGAAAAATACAAGGAGGAGTATGGTCTCAATCGACTTTTGCCTTCGACGCACTATGGCTGGACGAGTCAAGTGCGGCTTAAGAAATGCAAATAAGTCTTTGATCTCGCCCAGGGACTGTCAGGCTACGATCTTCATTTAATGTACCAAAATTAAGTTTGCCCGCTGGACTAGCCTTTATTAAAATCTTTTACCGCCCACATCACTAAGGTTGAAGAGGAGTAATCGCAGCATTCACTTTTAAACGGCGGATGAGGCTTTCAGCAATTAAATTAATACCAGCTTCAGTAGCAGTCGCCGGATAGTCTGTTACCACCCGCTTGGCAGCAGCTCCCTCACCTTCCACTTCTGCAAGTAAATTTGGATACAACCGTAGCCGGTAAAAGCCTACATGTTCTCCCTCCAAAATTGGTTGAGTCTGAAACTGAAAAACAAATTTGACCTCTTCAGGTAAACGACGTTCTATTCTGATTTCTGCAGTCGTCTTCTGCATCAATGGAAGTACCGATGACCTTTTGTCTGGTGACACAAATATGTCAATATAGACCTGGACATTCATTTGAAACCCATCATTGTTTATTGCCATTCTTTTAGAGTCTTTTAAAAAAACAACCTCCGTCTGGCCAACATTTGAATCCCAATGCCCCTGGCCAATTAAAGAATGAGTGATGGAGTCAATTGTCCACGTTAAGGCGGAACCAAACCCATCGAGCATTGCCCCATATGAAGCGGCCCAACTATTTTCTAAAACCAACGTTCTAAGCTTTTGATCCCGAATGACATTTAAAATGGGCGTCTGACGCCCCAAATAATTTATTACCTTGAATGTCGACGCATGCAGTTCCAGGCACGAACGCTCAGTTGAAGATGAAGCGGTCGCTGCGAATGGTGAAAATGTGAGTAGAACTCCAAGTCGGACAATTTCAAATCTTTTCATCGCTGAAACCTCAATTTTTGGTAGGCTAGATAATATCAAATGATAGCAGTACTTGGATGCGGTGTCTAAAAAAATTGTTAAATACTTACTAAATCATTTGTCGTGTCCGGTGCAATTTCGCTTCCAAGATCCTAATCGTCAATAATTGAAATAACGCCACATATTGATATTCACGAACCGCCAGTTCACAGAAACCCCATCTAAAAAGATACTTCTAAAGGATAAGAAACGCGTCAAAAATTATAGCGGCGGTTTGTGGAAATTAGTCAGAAATTAGATCTTTACGCCATATACATTTAAAAAAATTCAAGGCCCAAGCTTTAAAACAAGCTCGACTTTATTTCTTTCAAAACGGCTGCGACCAGCTTTGGTTCGAAGATGAGGATTAAGACTAAAAATTTCAGCCATAGAAACATTATAATCGCGGGCAATTTTTTTCAGTAAATTATTCTTTCGAATGGCTTGCCAATTAAAAGATTTGACCTGCAGTTCAGTCAGATTCTCATATTTATCTCCCAACTTTTCGATCAGTTCTGCAGATAATCGCAACGAATACCCAGCCCCTAATTTCGCGGGCGGTGTGATGGAATTAATAATTTCCGGATTCCAGTAACGAATCAAATCTTCTGACACCGCTAACTGCTTTGCAAGTTCACGTACCAAAAGCGGCCGGTCGAGTTCTACAGTCGTTAAAGGAAGGTCTTGATCTAAATTTTTTGCAAAATCAAAGCCATGAGACTTTGGATCTGAAGAAAGAATTAATGCCGCCAATACTTTCGGTACGTAATTCTTGGTTTCATATGGCAAATAAGGTGATTTGCAAAGCTGCCAGAAATCTCTTGTTTCGGCTTTTCTAATAGCCTGACGCAGACGGCCAGACCCAGCATTGTAGGCAGCCATTGCTAAGTACCAGTCGCCAAATTCATCATAAAGATCGCGCAAATATTTCGCCGCAGCACGTGTGCTTTTTCTTGGGTCACGCCTTTCGTCCACCCAATCATTTTGTTGCAAACTGTAATTCTTTGCCGTTCCACTCATAAATTGCCATGGCCCTACAGCTTTTGCGCTGCTTTTAGCTACATTGCTAAAACCCGATTCAACCATTGCGAGATAAATAAATTCTGAAGGCAAACCCTCTTCATGTAATATCGGGCTAACTACAGAACGCATACTTTCCCCACGTACAAGCCACTTTAAAAAATGCACTCGGCCCGTGGTTTTAAAAAAGCGAATCCAATATTCCACTTCTGGATTTGAGACTGCGGGTATAGCCCCAAAATAACTTGAAGATTGACCTAGCATACGAGACCGAGCGTAGAAAACCGCTTGCATATCAAACTGCTGACTAACGCCCGCACCTTTAAATTTTTTACCCTTGGAAGTGAAGCTTTTTTCACTAACTTTTAATTCCTTGGAAAACTTTGCAAAAGAATTTTTTTTAATATATTCGGATTTTAAATAAGATGAATAAATATCGTCTTTGCAAAAAAGATTACTACCGGGAACTTTTTCGGTGGAAGGCGAAATATCTAGATCACCCAAGATCACCTCACTAGGTGACAGGCTTTTTTGGTCATTTTGTTCCGGTGGCGCAGAAGTCACACAAGAATAAAAAAAAGGAAGAAACATAAAAACATAGCGCATCGATTAGCCACCTGCGTAGTTGGTTAAAATATAACGAAATGCCCCAGTCACAACGAGTCGGTCTCGTTTCATTGCACGCGGCAAAGGTGGAAATGGAGCTGCTTGTTTGATTGTATCAACCATTGCAGTATCTAGTATATTAAAGCCCGAGGATTTTATTATTTTAATTTTGCTTACTGAGCCACTTTTTTCGATGATAATTTCTAACTGAACTTCCCCTTGAATCCCGCGCTGGACGGCTTCTGTCGGATATACCCAGACAAGTTCAATCTGTTTGCGAAACAGTGTGAAATAACCAATAAAACGGTAACTTGTCGTGTTCATATCAATACGTTCACCGGTGCGAACATCCTCGTCCACAAGGTCTTGATAACCAGCAGCAATTTGACTAAGCATTTCTTCTTCAGAGTTGGGCAAAAGTGCCTCATATTTGGTGCGGGGCTTTCTTTTAGGTAAACTAGAAAAACTTAGATTACCAAGTTTTTGAGCTAACATCGGCTTGTCAGAAGACTTGGGTTCGGGTGCTGCTGAAGAGGGCTTTGGTTTCGTAGCATCTTGCGGTTTAAAAGCCTGCAAACCAGGATCCAATGCTTTCTGGCTCGACCTGGTTTTTGTTTTTGTTTCGACTTTGGTAGCGTGATCTTCCGAACTCAAAAACTTCGAATCTTCGGGAGGTTTTGTCTTGGCCAGGGGCGCTTCGAGCATTCGTTTTGATTTTGGTTCAGGCTTCTGTTCGGCTTTTGCCAAAGCGTTAGGGTCTGCAAATTTTAATTTAATGGGCGGGCTAAATGCGATATTACTTGCATCCCGGTAGTGACTAATTTTTACCAATGACAAAATATGAACAAATAAAGAGATAATTCCGGCAATTAAAACGACTTTTCTTGCCCGGCGCGGCATTTCGTTCCACGAAGTGTGGTTTTTGGTTTTTTCGATGTATATTTTAATTTTAAACATGCGCCGCTTTTTTTAAATTATGACTCACTCTTCGAAAGTATCGTCGTCGTCTACGGACTCAACACTCTCAGTATTGTTAGATTGTATCGTAGAATGGGTTGTTTCGCCTTGAGACTTGGAAGTTTTATCCCCGTACTGTGATAGGTAGAGAAATAGCAGAAATACAAAAAAAAATCCTAAAAAGGCATACTTCATAATTTAAGGCCCAAATTTGGGAATTAAGACTCTGAAACAGTTGACTTTTTAGGTATCGGAGATTTTACATTAATCCTTAAAAACTAAATTTTTAAACAGTTCTAATCAAATCTTTCCGATCAAAACGTAGTTTAGGTAAGTGACTCTGCGCCGGGTCCAATTCTCCGATAGCAAGCGACACAACCGCATGATGATCTGAAGGAAGTTGTAAGATTTTATTAAATTCTTCAGTCAAAAAACCTTCCATCGGACAGCTGTGTACTTCAAGTTCTGCACAAGCTGCCATGGCAAAACCCAATGCGATGTAAGCTTGTCGGGATGCCCATACTGTAAGGTCTGCTGGACTCTTTGACTCCAACGAACCGCGCATAACTTTTTCATATCCGTCGATGGATTTAGCGCGCTCGGGATCTTTGGTTTTAATTAAGTGCACAAACTCATCGATTCGGTTTTTAATGTCCGCACGCGCAACAAAAACCAATACCACTTCTGCAGATGTAAATTGATTTTGATTCCAACCAGCGGCTTTTAATTTTTCTTTGGTTGCCATATCTTTAACCGCTTTTACATAAAATGGCTGGAGGCCGAAAGATGTCGGTGCCTTGACAATTGCATCAAGAATCCCGGACATTTTATCGTGTCCAATCGTTGCCCCTTGTTTAAAGCCTTTTGCGGCAAAACGCCAGTCGAGATGTTCGGTAAAACTTTTCATAATTTCTCCTGTATAAGTTTTTCGATTTTACTCGTACTCCGATTTGGGATCAACGGAATTATTTGGACTTTACCCCCAGCTTTTATAACTTCTTTGCTTCCAACAATGGAATCGAGCTTATAATCGCCACCTTTGCATAAAATATCAGGCTGTATCTCCAGAATTAATTTTAGCGGCGTGTCTTCATTAAACACCACGACAAAGTCAACGCTCTCTAGGGCCGATAAAATTTCTGCTCTATCATGTTCGCTTTGAATAGGTCGTTTTTCACCCTTTAAGTTTTTAACGCTCGCATCAGAATTCAAACCTACGATCAAAATATCTCCGAGATTTTTTGCTTTTTTTAAGTAATCCACATGACCAAAATGTAAAATATCAAAACATCCGTTAGTAAATATAATTTTTTTTCCTGCGGTTTTTAAATCTTTAATGCCTTTTGTTAGACTTTCTAAATTTAAAATTTTTTGGTGCTCCCCAATTCCTGCTTTTGAAAAGGCTCGATTGTAAATTTCTTGAAACGAGGCCGTAGCTGTTCCCAGTTTTGCGCAAACGATTCCACAAGCAAGATTTGCAATTTGAACCGCTGAATCAATTGGAAGTTTGGCAGCTAAACAAAGTCCTAAAAAAGCGGTCATGGTATCTCCTGCTCCCGAAACGTCGGCAACTTCTAGAGCTTGGGAGTGAATATGAGAAATAATTTTTTTGCCGCGTTCGAAAAATCCCACTCCTTTGTCAGACAAACTTAAAACAACAAACTGAACGTTGGTTTTTTTAAAAATGACGTCAGCAATGGCAGAAATTTCTTCGTCCAAAGTTTCGAAAATTAATCCCGGACTGTCCGCCTGCAAGATCGCTCGGCCTTCTGAAAGATTCGGCTTTATCAAAGTTGCGTCAAAATATCGTTGGATAGCTATAGATTTTGGATCGACGA
The DNA here is from genome assembly GCA_043757325.1 of bacterium. Classification (GTDB taxonomy): domain Bacteria; phylum Bdellovibrionota_B; class Oligoflexia; order Oligoflexales; family RGVZ01; genus JAYVPO01. Next base: position 38,452 of record JAYVPO010000053.1, on the reverse strand, counting down.
CAACAGGAATATTATATGCCTTGGCTATTTTAATTAATCGCGCGATAAAATTTGGACTTAGAACACCTTTTCCATAATCTGATAAAACTAAAACGCGAAGAGATTTTTTTGCGCAAAAAACTTCTACGTGCTCGGCAATTCGATTTTCTTCGGATTCCAGAAGTGGAGTTATTTCCTCGCGGTCTAAACGCAGAAGCTGCTGATAGCCCGCCAAAATTCGGGTCTTTCTTGTGGTACATGCTTGCGGCGATGAAATCGTTGCGGAAATATCAATTCCGGAGGCAATGCAGTGTCTGCGAAAAATTTCGCCGTCGGCATCTTCTCCAAGCCGACCAGCTAGCTGGACATTAGCACCAAAAAAAGCTGCATTGGCTGCAACGTTACCGGCGCCTCCAGGGACCGAGTGATGGGCCCCTTCTTTAAGGACTGGCACGGGTGCCTCCGGTGAAATTCTCACCACTTGACCACGTATATAGTGATCCAGAATTAAATCACCAACAACAAAAAGGTGGCTTTTTCTGAGGTTTTCAAGATCTTCTAGTTTGATGTTTAGTTGTAAATTAAGCTGATTCATATAAAGTTTTCCTAGAGCGTAAAATAACACTTTAACAAATTGGTTGCTGATTGAAAATGCTTGGTAAGAAAATAACAGTTTTTGATGTCGGTGGAACAAAAGCCCGTGGTGCACAGATTCGGCTAATAGAATCAGGATCTGAAATCGAGGACACCACGGAATTTAAATTAAAGGAATTCCAGGATTTTGAATCGGTTTTAAAGCTGTGGTTTAAAGATCATGAAAAATCCAGTGAACTTATAGTTGGTGTTGCTGGGCCGGTGGATTCAGCCCAAGAAACGCTGCTAACTAATTTAAGTTTACTGATTTCAAAAGCGAAAATTCAAAAACAATTTAGTTTTTTGAACGTCACAATTGTAAATGATATGACTTTGCAATGTTACGGAGTTATGCATGCGCAGCCTGCAAAAGTTCTGCAGCCCCAAAAATTAAACGTGGCCAGTACTTCTGGAAACAAGGCGGTTTTGGCATTAGGTACCGGTTTAGGACAAGGTTATATTACGTGGCAAGATCATAAATATTCGGCTCATGGTTGCGAAGGTGGGCATGCAACCTTTGCTCCCGAGACAGAACGCGATTGGGAATTGGCTCAATTTTTACGAAAAAGATTTTCACATGTAAGCTGGGAGCGCGTTGTTTCTGGCAAAGAAGGTTTCAAGCATATTCTTGAATTTTTTTTGGAAAACAATTTGATTTCTAAAGGCCATTATTTAAATGCAATCAATGCCGACGATTCTTGTGCGCAAGACATTGTGCGACTTGCTTTAGAAAAAGATCCAGTGGCCTTGTCAATTGTCCATTATATGTTAGAACTGCTGGCTCGCGAGGCAGGAAATTTTGCATTAAAAATCATGGCCCGCGGTGGAATTTATTTGACCGGTGGGGTGATGAATCATCTTAATGCTTTTCTTGATCGCAATTTTTCTGAAGTCTTTTTAAATGCGTTTTCTTCTAAAAACCGGTTCAAGAGTATCTTACAACAAATTCCAATTTACGTGATCACCGACCCATTGGTGGCATTGCGTGGTGCGCATTGCATTTTAAGTTAAAGGCATTAAATATTATCCAACAAGTTTTCTCCTATCAAGTAGGGCGTATTATTGTAAGGCGCTTGCAATAATACGCCCTACTTGCAAGCGTAAGTGGTGGCCAATTTAAGAAATCGACATATTGCCAAATTAATTTTTGAAAAGAAAAGATAAATTTTCTGCATACGTGATCTCCGATGAAAGTTACCCGAGTACCTATGAGATGCGAAAAAATTTTGCCTTTATAAATAAAAACCCCCACTTTGACGTTTTTGTATTAAGTCCTTCGACAGAAGTAACTAAAGAGAAACATTTTAAAATTATCCCATGGCAGAGTTTGGGCTAGAAATCGTCTATAAAATATAAATTTGCAACTTTAATAAAATCGTCTAAAGATATGTCTTTTTGCTTAGCAATAATTCCCGCCCGAAAAGCAGCCTCGCCAAACACATGTTCTTTGGGAAAATTGGCGGCTTAAAATTTTTTTATTGAATCGGCAAAAAATCTTTTGCTGAGTTTGTTACCTAACTCGTCTTTTATTAATGGATGATGAACATAAATAATCCGAGTGTGGTTGCCTAATAATTTATGAAGCTCTTTTTGGAGTAGAGTGCTCTCCAGCAAGTCTTCGCCTCGAACTATCAAATTTACCCCTGCGGCGTTGTCATCAACAACACTACTAAAGTGATAAGACCAGTGCTTATCTCGATTGCGAAGAACTACATCCTCGAGTTTCGAGTCACCGAATTTAATCCTTTCGTTCAAATTAACACCGGTTAAATTTAGATCGCGGCATCTCCCCGAGTAAATGTCTCCTTCTTGAGATTCCAATTCTCGCCGGCTGCATTTACAAAAATAGGTCAAATTTTCGGTTCGGAGCTTTTCCAGACACCCCTCGTAGAGGGCATTTCTTTCGGACTGATAAGTTACGTAACTCCCTGATTCCTTGAAACCAAGCCACTCTAAATCTTCCAAGATCGACTGAGTAAATTCGGGCTTCGATCGACCAAGATCATGGTCTTCTATCCGTATCAGATATCCGTATCAGACACCCAGCCTTCAACAGTTTAGCCAGTGACCACACGTACATAGCTGACAATACATGCCCCAAATGAAGATGCCCCGTGGGCGACGGAGCAAACCGAGTGATGTAATTTTGAACAGTTGAACCTTCCATTTGTTTGTTTCTTATGTTAAAAGACTTTTATTAAAACATTAAAAAGATTGTGCAATTATGTCTATTTTTAAAAATAATCCTAATAAAAAAATTCCTAGGTTGGCTGGGTGTCTGCCAATGATTCTTATGGAGTTGGCTGGGTGTCTGATAGTTATTGGTTTTTCAATTGGTTTTTCAATTGGTTTTTCAACTCTGGCTTTTTGCAAATTAATCGAAAACGAATCAGACCTTAATAGTCAACTTATTTATCCTAATCTAGGAGGCAAGGCTTTTTCCATTAATGATTTCTCATTTAAAATCTACTCCAGCGCCACGACTTCAGACATCCGCAAAAAACTCGACTCGGCGCTGTTTTCGTTTGGGAAAAAAACTTACGTTCCGTACGTCTGGGGAGGGAAATCCATTGCCGACCCGGCAGTCTGTCAAAGTTGCAAACTTTGCCTCGCAAAAACCCGTGTGCTTGAAAATTGCAGTGCCTGCCAAAAATGCGGGATCGACTGCAGCAATCTGGTTACCAGCGTCTTTCGCGAGGCCAACCTAGAATTTCCTTATTTAACATCCAGTGAAATGCTGGGGCGAAGTGCCCATGAACTTTTGACCAAATATAACCTTATGGATATCGGAAAAGACTTAAAAGCTGCCGAACGTGGGGACTTAATCGTCCAAGATTCGCACGTAGTGATTTATCTTGGAACCGACACCCATTTTAATTTGTCGTCATATTTGCACTCTAGTCGCAAAGTTGAATACGATAAATTTGGCACCGGCGGTATAAATGAAGTCAACGGACGCTCGCTTGAAAGTTTCCAAAAAACCGTTCGCCGGATTTTAAGACATCGACATTTAGCACCGTCAAATCTATATTCTAAACTTGGATTAGAACCTCATGAACGAACCGCTTCAAGCACAAAAAAGAATTGCAATCATCGACTCCGGGTCGGGCGGGACGACAATTCTTCATGCACTTAAAGAAAAGATTCTCAACGTCGACTTTTTCTATACCTCAGACTTACAAAATTTTCCTTATGGCACAAAATCTGACGACGAAGTCATTGGCTTGGCAAACGCACTTGCCCTCAAAGCCGTACAGGATTCCAGACCTGACATATTAGTTTTGGCATGTAATACTGCCAGCACTGTGGCCTTAGAAGCGATTCGCCAAAATCTCAAAATACCCGTAGTCGGCGTTGTCCCGGCCATCAAACTTGCGGCGAAATTAAGCCGCACAAAAATTATCGGACTTCTCGCAACTCCAGGCACAATAAATCGACCTTATACTGAAAAACTCATAAAAGAATTTGCATCTGACTGTGTTGTTAAAAAACTTGCATCTCAATCGCTTGTGGCTATGGCAGAAGAAAAAGCGCGCGGCAAATATATACACATTTCAGATGTTGAAATGGAAATAAAACCTCTTTTTTGTAAAAATCTCGATACTATAGTCCTAGGGTGCACACACTTCCCACTTTTAATTTCTGAATTGAAAGACGCTTCACCTTGGCAAGTGACTTGGGTTGATTCAAGCGAGGCGATCGTACGAAGGGTGGAGTTTCTGTTGAATAATTAGGTACAAGTTTATACAGTATTACGATGCTGTCGAATTTTGTGATTTTAAAAATAAAACCTCTTGCCGTAAATTGTCTGCCACAGATCGATTCTGTGTTAGAAAAATCACTCAATCAGCTTTGCAAGCTTCGCGGCGAGAATTTTATTTCGCAGGAACGAGATTTATTTTTCTCGGACTACGGCAAAGTTTTTTCCGGTGATCTTTTTTTCGAAGATCGAATGAATTACTTTAACGCCAAACTTGTCCGTAAATTCGATTTAGCAGTAGCACCTTTTCTCATCCATTCACTTTTTCGAGTGAAAAAAATTACGGCCGAAGGCCTGGTGGTTCAAGATTTGATCCATGACTGCAACTGCTGTATTTATCCGTCCACCGAGCAGAATTTAACGGCTTTTGAAAAAGGTACGTTATTTCAGGCGTTTTTATTTGAACAGGATGAGAATTTATTTTTAACCAAGGCGCTAATTTTCCATTCTCCAACGGTTCTGAAAATCATCCGAAAAAAACTTAAGTTACAAAAGGCCAGCGCTCATTTTGATAGCGAAAAGTTTCTAATGTGGATCAGCCACCGAGAAATTCTCTATTCTCGGCATAAAAAAATCGCTCCGAACAAAATATATTCCGAGGAAATCTATCCTTCGAATTTTATGTAAAAATTTTACAGAAATACAATTAAATCCAGAATTTGCAATAGTTCAAGATAGTTTCTCCAAAGGGAATTGGTCTAAAGATCATTAAACTTCAATTTATTCCGAAGAAGCGGTTATAGGAGACCGCATTTTTCATCATGCAAGCAAATCTCGCCCAAAAATTAATGTCTTTAGGCTTGTCGCAACAGGAACTCGGCGCTGCTGAAGCCGACTCTATTCAGCAAAATATTTCATTGCTACAGGCTTTGGAAAATTTAAATAAAGTTCCAGAATCAAAACTTCTAGAAGCCTTTTCGATCGCCTTTGGCGTGCCTGTTGTGAATCTTGAAGCACGCGATATTCCCCCTTCAATTATTGCTCTAATACCTAAAGAAATAACTATCAAATATCGTGTTCTGCCAATCGACAAAGTTGGCAACAATTTAATCCTTGCTATGGGAAATCCACTAGATTTACAGGTGACTGAAACTATTCGCTTCAAAATGGGCTTTTTTGTCAAACGTGTTCTGGCGAGCGAAAGTAGAATTTCAGAAGCACTATCTAGGTACTATGGCTCTGTTTTAGATATGGATTCTATTGACCGCGGCCAAGAACAGTCAAAACGCACTGTAGCACCAGAAGCTAAACAGGAACGTGTTTCAATCGACATGGGCTCCGATGCCAAAGACGTGAATTCTAGTGTAGTAACCAAACTAGCAAATCAAATTTTACTCGAATGCAGCGTAAGAAAAGCCAGCGACATCCATATTGAACCCTACGAAACTTTTTTTCGCATAAGACTTCGTGTGGACGGAACACTAGTTGAAATTGCCAGACCCCATAACAGTTTAAAAACACCTTTGACCGCAAGATTTAAAATCATGTCAAGTTTAAATATTTCAGAAACACGACTGCCCCAAGACGGCGCTATCAATATCGTAATCGCCGATAAACCGGTGGATTTTCGAGTAAGCTGCTGTCCAACTATTCATGGCGAAAAAATCGTGATGCGAATTTTAGATAAATCAGCTTTGCAAGTCGACATGATAAAACTTGGTTTTGAAGGTGAAGACTTGGCGAAATTTAAACTTTCAATAGGCCAACCTTATGGAATGGTTTTGGTCACCGGGCCTACTGGTTCGGGTAAGACGACCACGCTTTATTCTGCGTTGGCGGAATTAAATAAAGTCACAGACAATATTATGACTGCGGAAGATCCCGTGGAATACAACCTTGAAGGGATTAATCAAGTCCAAATGAAAGCGGATATAGGAATGAATTTCGCAAGCGCATTAAGATCTTTTCTACGTCAAGATCCGGACGTAATCATGGTCGGAGAAATTCGAGATTTAGAAACCGCCGAAATCGGTATAAAAGCTGCTTTAACCGGTCACATGGTGCTTTCAACTCTGCATACAAACAGTGCGCCAGAAACAATATCTCGAATGATTAATATGGGAGTCGAGCCGTTTAATTTAATTTCAGCATTAACCTGCGTGGTGGCTCAGCGACTTATGCGAAAAGTTTGCGAAAAATGCAAGATTATCGACCCGCGCGTCACGCCTGATGTTTTACAACGCCTTGGAATGGATGCAAGTCAGGCGCAAACAACTAAAAGCTATATTGGAAAAGGCTGCTCCACATGCGGCAATGTTGGTCTTAAAGGCCGGGTCGCCGTCCACGAAGTTCTTCGACTTACAGATCCCGTGCGCGAGGCGATTATAAAAAATGTCTCTGCGATGGAATTAAAAAAGGTTGCGATTGCAGAAGGAATGCGTTCATTACGCCAAGCCGGATTAAGTAAGTTGCGGATGGGAATTGTTTCGGCCACGGAGGTTGCAGAAGCCACGATGTCCGACGGAGTTGATCATGGAGATTTAGGTGAGGCCGCATAAAATGACTCTCAAGTTAAAAGGATTGCACTTATGGCATTAAATTATACATTGCCGCAGTTATTAAAAACGCTGTTAGACCAAAAAGGAAGTGACTTGCATATTTCTGCCGAAAGTCCACCGCGCATGCGTTTAGATGGACATCTTCTTGCTGTGGAATTACCACCGCTAACCAGTGCCGACACCAAAGAACTTTGTTATTCGGTTATTTCCGAAGAACAGCAACAACGCTTCGAAGCTGAAAAAGAATTGGATTTTTCTTTTGCGATAAAAGGTGTTTCGCGTTTTCGTGGCAACGTTTATTTGCAAAAAGGAAACGTTAGCGGTGTTTTCAGGGTGATTCCCTTTAAAGTTAAATCCTTAAAAGATCTAAATTTGCCGCCTATTATCGAACAACTTTGCCAACTTCCGAGGGGGTTAATTTTGGTGACCGGGCCAACCGGATCGGGTAAGTCTACCACACTAGCCGCTATGGTTAATTATATTAATGAAACTCGAAATGATCACATAGTAACTATGGAAGATCCGATTGAATTTGTTCATACTCACAAAAATTGTTTGATCAATCAGCGCGAAATCGGAACCGATACAGATTCCTTTCGGCGGGCTTTGAAGAGTGTACTGCGCCAGGATCCAGATGTGGTGCTGGTAGGAGAGCTTAGAGATTTGGAGACAATTTCACTGGCTATTACTACAGCAGAAACGGGCCACTTAGTTTTTGGAACATTGCACACAAATTCTTGCGTCTCCACTTTAAGTCGCTTAATCGATGTTTTCCCGCCCGAACAGCAAATGCAAATTCGAAGTCAACTTTCAGGAACTCTTATGGCCTGTATCTCGCAACTTTTATTGCCCGCCGTACCTTCCGGCCGAGCCATGTCGATGGAAATCATGATTCCAAATAACGCTATCCGAAATCTTATTCGTGAAGATAAATTTCATCAGATTTATTCATCCATGCAAACCGGTCAGGGTGCAAGCGGAATGCAGACTATGAATCAAAGTCTTTATAGTTTAGTTGAAAAAAAGCAAGTGCTACCCGAAGTGGCCTTGCAAAAAAGCTCTAGTCCTGAGGAATTGCAAACCATGTATACGCGAGGTCGCCCAAGTACAATTACCACTCCACCAAAAGGGAATTAACGCGTGGCCGAGTACAAATATAAAGCAAAGGATTCTGTAGGAAAACTGCGAGTGGGAAGCTTGCAAGCTCCAACGATGAAAGCTGCGCGCGATCGCCTGGAAAAAATGCGTTTTAAATCCATTGTTGTAAGTGCTGCTGAAGGACAAGCCGGAGAAGAATCCAATAGTAGATTTATTCTTGGTGGGCTGATAGAAATCGATGAAAACGGAACGGCGCAATTGCGTTTAGGTGGCACCAAAAAGCCGTCCACCAAAGATCTTATCATTATGACAAAACAACTTGTAACCATGCTATCAAGCGGTGTTTCAATCGTTCAATCTTTAAGTATTTTGGAAAAGCAGCAGCGTGTTGCTGACTTCGGGAAAGTTCTTGGCAAGATAAAAAATTCCGTTGAAAATGGTATGAAAATTAGCGATGGTTTTGCTCAACATCCTGGGATTTTTGACAACCTTTTCATTTCTATGATTCGAGCTGGCGAAGAAAGCGGGAAATTAAATGAAATATTGTCCAAGTTAATTATCTATATTGAAAAGTCCGATAAAATAAAATCGCAAGTAAAAGGCGCCATGGCCTATCCTACTTTTGTTTTGATTATTGCGGTGATTATTGTATCAGCTTTGCTAATTTTTCTTGTGCCAAGTTTTGTCGAGCAATTTAAAGAAGGTGGCCAAAAACTTCCCTGGCTTACTCAGCAGACAGTGGATATGTCGGATTTCTTAAGGGCTTACTTTATACATTTGACGTTAGGAATGATCGCCACTGGAACGGCACTTCATTATTACATAAAAACACCTCAAGGAAATAGACACAAGGACATCGTTTTGCTTAAGCTTCCCGTTCTAGGAGAACTGTTGAGAAAAGTTGCGGTGGGGCGTCTATGCTCAACCTTATCTACCATGCTTTCATCCGGCGTAAATATTTTGCAGTCACTTAATATTTGCGCAACTTCAGCCGGCAACGTCATATTCGAAAAAATTATTATTGGAGCACGCGACCGAGTTGAGCAAGGTGAATTTCTTTCGCAGCCATTGTCTGAACACCCTATGTTTCCAATTATGGTTATATCGATGATTCAAGTTGGAGAGAAATCAGGACGGGTCGACGAAATGTTAGGCAAAGTCAGCGAATTTTACGACGAAGAAGTCGATATTGCGGTTAAAACAATTATCTCCATGATCGAACCCGCCATGATTGTGATTGTAGGCGGACTGGTTGCAGTGATTGTGGTTTCCATGTACTTACCAATTTTCGAACGCGCAAGTAATGCCGGCGGTTGATTTACGTTGAGTATTTAATAGTTGTTAAAATCTGACCACAAATGACATTTGTCATATTTTTGTAAACTTAACAAAAGTTTTAGCAATGAAATTTGCCAACATGACTTTGATTGGTTACCATTGTTATATTGTCACTAAGAGGTTTTTTTTTATGAATCAGACGAATCAAGAATTTGCGGAACTCACCCTTGAAGGTAAAACATTCAAATTGCCGATTGTGGTAGGGAGTGAAAAGGAAAAAGCAGTAGATATTTCAAAGCTACGCCAAGAGACGGGTTACATAACTATTGACCCAGGTTTTGGCAACACAGGCTCGTGTCGAAGTTCTATTTGTTTTATCGATGGCGATAAAGGAATACTTCGGTACCGCGGTATTCCAATCGAGCAGCTCGCAGAGCATAGCAACTTTGTTGAAACATCATATTTACTGGTAAACGGAAGACTGCCAAAGCCTGACGAAAGAGCGAATTTCAGCAAACTTTTGTCGCGGCATTCTCTTCTTCACGACGGTATGATTCGTTTCTTTGATGGCTACCCGCAGTCGGCTCATCCTATGGCGATACTGTCGGCGATGGTTTGTTCCCTATCAAGTTACTATCCGGAATTTTTAGATCCAACAGATCCCGAGCATGTTGATCATTTGGTACCTCGCGTGTTGTCAAAACTGCGTACGGTTGCGGCTTATTCTTACAAAAAGTCTATCGGCCAGCCGGTTATTTATCCACGTAATGAACTGGATTTTTGTTCTAACTTTCTGCACATGATGTTTGCGGTACCAAGCGAGCCCTATGAAATTGATCCGGATATGGTAAAGGCTTTAAATCTTCTTTTGATTCTTCACGCCGATCACGAGCAAAACTGTTCGACTTCCACAGTTCGGGTTGTGGGATCTTCGGACAGCAATCTTTTTGCATCGATTGCTTCTGGTATTTGTGCTCTCTGGGGCCCAAAACACGGCGGTGCGAATCAAGAAGTTGTTGAAATGCTCGAGGCGATTGTGGCCGATGGTGGCGACGTCAAAAAAGTTGTAGCAAAAGCAAAAGATAAAAATTCCGGGTTTCGGCTTATGGGATTTGGTCACAGGGTTTATAAAAATTACGATCCTCGGGCTAAAGTTATTAAAGTTGCTTGCGATAAATTGTTGGCTAAGAAAGGCATAAAAGATCCCATTCTAGATGTAGCTAAGCAACTCGAAGAAGCAGCACTTTCGGATCCGTACTTTGTGGACCGTAAGCTTTACCCAAATGTGGATTTTTATTCTGGTGTCATCTACCGCGCCATGGGCATTCCGACAAATATGTTTACTGTGATGTTTGCTTTGGGCCGACTTCCAGGTTGGATTGCTCATTGGATTGAAATGCACAAAGATCCAGACAATAGAATTTGTCGTCCTCGGCAAGTTTATACTGGAGCCGTAGCGACAGATTATACCCAGATGGATAAGCGAAAATAACTTTGACAAAACGCTACTGGCTTATGAAAACAGAGCCAGATGTTTTCTCCATAGACGATCTTTTTGGTGCAAAAAATAAAACCGCGGCTTGGGAAGGAGTAAGAAACTACCAAGCCCGAAATTTTATGCGCGATGATTTTAAAGTCGGAGATGAAGTTCTCATTTATCACAGCAGTTGTGCACAGCCTGGCGTTGCGGGAACGGCGAGGGTTGTAAAAGCTTTTTATTCGGACGATTCCGCATTGGATTTGAATAGTGCTTATTTTGATATGCTGTCGTTTAAAAACGGAATGAGCCGCTGGGGCATGGTTGACGTGAAAGGCGTCGAAAAATTTTCTAAAGTTTTTACTTTAAAGACAATTAAAGGCGATAAATTCTTGCAAAATATGCTGGTCTGTCAGAAAGGTTCGCGATTAAGTATTCAACCTGTGAAGGAGCAAGAATTTTTATATTTTAAATTGTCATTTACCATGATTTAAAATTGGCGTGCAATCTCATATCATGATAAAAAGACTATTTAAGTACCCGAATAAGCAGAGCTTTTTTCTGTTCGGCGCAAGAGGAATTGGGAAATTGACCCTTTTAAATCGGCCATTCACAACAAAAAACGCTTTGTGGTTGGATCTTTTAGATCTCGATACGGAGACTCATTTAGAAAAAGTTCCAATGTCCTAAGAGCGGGCTTGTGACACTCAGATTCAAAACACTGAACTTAAATGGGTTGTCACTGACGAAATTGAAAAAAGTCCAAAACTATTAAATGTTGTGCATATGATTCTTGAGAAAAAAAGATTTAAATTTGCTTTAACGGGATCGAGTGCGAGAAAATTAAAACGCGGTGCTAGTGACTTGCTTGCAGGGCGTACTGTTGAAAAATTTCTTTTTCCGTTTACGCATATAGAATTAGCTGAAAAATTTTCACTTCCAGAAATCCTTAATTCTTGCGCACTGGTGCGTGAGCATTTTTTGGCGAAGTCTTGACGCTGCTATCCTAGATTTTTCGACGGCCTAAAAACAATGACAAGACAACAGAACGTGAAAGCGGTAACTTAATACTCGGACAAAATACGAAAATAAAAATATTAAAGGTTTTTATGCTTAAGCGTTTGAAGCGTTTTTTAATTGGTCGCCCACTTGCTTCAAATAAGTTAGCACATGAGTCTATTCCCAAATGGAAAGCCTTGGCTGTGCTTTCTTCTGATGCCCTATCCTCTGTTGCCTACGCAACGGAAGAAGCATTAATCCCGCTCGCAACTATAGGAATCGCAGCGTTTGCTTATTCAATTCCTATAGCCCTCGCTATTGTCGTATTGTTGATATTAATAACACTTTCCTATCGGCAAACTATTGATGCTTACCCAAACGGCGGTGGCGCATATATTGTGGCCAAAGAAAATTTGGGACAAGTCCCAGGTTTAATTGCTGGCGGCGCTTTATTAATAGACTATGTCTTAACTGTCTCCGTTTCTGTGGCTTCAGGAATTGAAAATCTTTCGTCTGCATTGCCATGGCTGCAGGCTCATCAGGTTTTAATGGGGTTGGCGGTAATTTTTCTATTGATGATGCTTAATTTACGCGGCCTCAGTGAATCGAGCTTTATTATGGCGATTCCTTGTTACTTATTTATTGTTTCTATTATCGTCATGGTTATCGTGGGAATTTTTCGCGCCCACACCGCTACTGGAATAGTGATTCCTAACATCCTGGAACAACATTATCCCGAAATTTCTATATTACTTTTACTAAAGGCTTTTTCTTCTGGATGTTCAGCTTTAACTGGAGTCGAAGCTATTTCAAATGGCGTGCAAGTTTTTAGAGACCCTAAACAGCATAATGCTAAAGCAACGATGGCCATTATGGCACTTTTATTAGGTCTTATGTTTGCAGGCATTACGTATTTAGCGCATGTTTATAAACTTGCTCCAGGCGGCGCACAAACCTTAATTTCGCAATTAGCGAGCACGGTTTTTGGACATTCAACATTTATGTATTTTGTTGTTCAAGTGGCAGTTGCGCTTATACTTTTTCTGGCAGCAAGCACAAGTTACGCTGACTTTCCTCGACTTTCGTCACTTCTTGCGCTAGATAAATACGCGCCGCGGCAACTTGCTATGCTTGGCGACCGTTTAGTTTTTTCCAATGGAATTGTCGGTCTTAGTTTTGCAGCTGGTTTGTTGATTGTGTTATTTGGGGGTCATACTCATCACTTGATACCACTTTATGCGGTTGGAGTTTTTCTATCATTTACACTTTCGCAATCGGGAATGGTGGTTCACCATTTGCGCCTGCGGGAAAAAAACTGGCAGATTTCGATTATTTTTAATGCTTTGGGTTTAGTTACTACTGCAGTTGTTTTAGTTGTAATTGCCATGTCCAAATTTGAGCAAGGCGCTTGGATGGTTATTCTATTAATTCCGTGCATAGTTTTTGTGTTTGCACGCATTCATAAGCATTATCAAGACTGTGCGCGAGAATTAAGCAACATACCGGCCGATGCAACCTATGAAATGCAAGTGCCGCATAAGCAAGTTGTGATTTTGCCTATTTCGGGCGTTCATCGGGGAGTTATTGATGCGCTTTTTTATGCAAAATCTATCACCGATGATGTGCGGATCTGTTTTGTGGAAATTGATGCAAGGCAAACGGCGGCGCTGTTTGAAACACTGCCGAAATTTATCGATAAAAAAGATATTGTGATTTTAAAATCACCTTTTCGAAGCGTAATTACGCCGTTGATAAAGTATGTTGATAAAGCCGCCAAAACGCAGGACGGGAATTTTATCACCGTCGTTTTGCCTGAGTTTGTGACCGCGAAGTGGTATCACCAATTTTTACATAATCAGACCGCTTTAATAATAAAAGCCGCGTTGATGTTTAAGCCGCGTGTGGTGGTCACTAGTGTGCGACATCATTTGAAGTCTACCTAATCTTAGCTTTTAATTAAAATAACTATGAAAAATTCTCCTAATCGTTCTATTGGTCAACACGACTCAAAAAATCGTGACATTAACGTCATAGTTTAATGCGAATATGCAAAAAAAATCCAACCAAAAAAGAAAGCCCCTTTTATGGGGCTTTTTTATTTTTACTTTGTCTTTCGAATAAGCTGATACAAGCTTGCTGCCAGATGATCAAGCTGCTCCGCTTGAGCGTTTGAGAAGTTGCCGAGATCAAAAATGGCCTGAACTTCGCGCAGGCTTCCGAACGCCATCTTGTAAAAGCGGCAGATGTCCCCGGAGGACATTCGACCGTATCCCTCGGCTAAATTCAAACAAACACTCGACGATGCTCTTTTTAGTTGATCACGCAAATGGCATGGGAGATTGCCAGCTTGCAAGCTGCGGTAAAATGTTACGGAAAGTGTGTAGGTTCTAAAACGATTCAGCATTGATTTCTCCTTTAAGAAAATTTGGGCCCGTAGGGCTGCACCCAAATTTCTTAAAGGAGAAAACAATATGAAACACTTTCGATCCTACCAACTCGCTGTAACACTTTATCGTGCGCTGCAAGCAAAGCAACTCCCCATGCCATTTGGGGATCAACTAAAAAGAGCATCGTCCAGCATCTGTTTGAATTTATGCGAGGGATCGGGCAAACGAACGCCGGTGGACCAGCGTCGTTTTTACTATATGGCACTTGGAAGCCTTCGCGAAGCTCGAGCCATTTTTGATCTCTGCAACGAGCAATTCAACGCAAGCGAGCGCGATTTACTGGATCACGTTTCAGGTTCAGCTTTATAAGTTGTGCAAAGCGCGGATTTAAAACCCGCTTCTTTCTTCGGGTTTGGAATTTTCCGAATCCGTTTCCGGATCAGTTGTCCGTCGACCGAGGTCAGTATCCGGTGCCCGATGCCCGATGCCCGATCTCAGATCTCAGATCTCAGTTTCCAGATCTCGGATCTCAGTTTCCAGATTCGGATCTCAGTTTCCAGATTCGGATCTCAGTTTCTCAGATCTCAGTTTCTCAGATCTCAGTTTCTCAGATTCTCAGTTTCTCAGATTCTCAGTTTCTCAGATCTCACTTTCAAAATAACACTTTGCAACGCATCAAAAACAAAAATATTAATCAATATAAATTCCCTTAGTAATTTTTTCCACAATAATTTTCTCAGCAATAGCAGGATCTCGTGGATCAACGGAATAAAAAGCCTGCTGCTCGCACCGACGTTTGTTTTTAATCAACCACTCAAGGATTTCTGCTAGGCCACGGTTTTTTTTATCCTTAAAAAAAGGATCGTTATTTAAAGCGTCTTTTGCTTTTTTCAAAGCTCGGCCTTCCTGAGGATCACTTTCGTTAACCGCGTAATCATTTAAATCGTATTTTATAATATCTTCCGGTAAAACCCCCAAAAATTTTACGTCTGGCGCCGAAAAGTCCGAATTGCGAATGAGCGATGCGGCTGATCCTGCTTTAAGCGTTCTAAAAATATTTTGCATCGTGTAAGCATCCAAATCGCCAAAAAAATAAATGGGAATAATTAGTTGATCTTGAATGCGTTTAACCCAACCTCTGACTGCATTAGAAGGCACTCCTTGAGCACCGATAACTATGGAAGGATGCCGCTTAGTAAAACCGTTTGCTACTAGCGTATTAGCAGTACCTTCCGATTCCACAACAAGACAAAAATCAATTTTTTTCTTTGCATGAAGTTTTAAGTTTTGTGGTCTATTTTTTGGTTGAAAAGGCGATGTTCCAAGGCGCGAAAGATCGATTTCAGCCGTTGTGCCATCAGGCAACGTTTCGGTCACAACCAGTTGCTGCGAAAAAGTTTGACCACCGCGGTCGTTGGCAAAACAATTCATTTCCTCCCGGTAACACTCCAACAGCTCACAAATAAAATCGACGACCGAATCCGATTCTTCTTGATCGGTAAAATCCAGGGGCTTTAAATTCTTACTGTGTTTAACCTCGCCTTTACTGATGTAATAAAGTTCTCTTTTGGTGTTCACATTTCCGGTCTCAAGGTTGCGTAGTAAAATTTCCAACATAAAAATCGCACGGGAAAGTTTTTTTACAGAAGACACATTAAGTTCCGTCGAAACTTTTTTGTCCCCAGGGGTTAAAAAACCAACTTTGTGATTGTAAACCGAATTGTCCAAACTGCATTTTACAGCCTGTAATACTGGCCTTTTTGCTCGCTCAAGGTCTTTCAATATGGTTTCACAAACCACAATACTGTGTTCGATTAATTCTTTGTTTTGTTTAGCTGCACGTACGGTTTTCATGATTCCAACTCCTTTGCGGCGTCACTGCGTTCGTTTTCAAGACGAGTGATAGAGCTATCTTCGTCTTTAAATGCTGACAACCTGCGGCGCTTTTTTTCGGTTTCCAAATCAAGACTTTCCAAATTTTCGGTAGCAAGTTTTAATTGCTTTTCGGACTCAAACGTATCGCGCCCTAAAAGTTTTCGAAGCCCAACAACAGCCTTTTCTTTACGGCTTGCAGGAGCTGAGGTTATGCGGCAAAGAGTTTCGATTAAAATTGGTCCGAATTGTTCAAGATGAAGAATCTTTTCTTCCAAATCTTGAGCCTTTGATTCTTTGTTCAGATGGCGCGAAAGTTTTTGCCCCGCTTGCATTAACGTACGCCGAATTTCTTCGACCAACTCATCGGACGCATCTATTGTTTCTTTCGATGCGTTTTTAAATTTTATAAATGGCGACACAATACTCACCGCTATAATAAACGGCCCGAGTGGCAAATTATCGCGTGGTTGTTTCAAGCCGTAACTGCGCCAAGATACGGTATTTATAGCTTTTACAATAGCGCACGAAGCCTTGTCAAATTGCAAGGGTACCCGATTTGCAAAACGCAAAACCTGAACGGGTTCATCCGAATCTGCATTGCCGCCAGTGACACGCGCCACAGCGACTTCAATTTGCACAGGCTTAAAATCACAGATAGAAGGCTTTCTGGTAACCACAGAAAAAAAATCTATATCTCCCAGCCGCTCAATACTTAACGACAAAGCTTCTTCGCCAATAGAAATTACTGATTGTGTCGAAGGCGGTTGAAGTTGCGAGTTTTGGATCGCAGAAAAAAGCGCTTTTAATTCTTCTTCATTGGCACTTTCAACTGTTTTATCTAAAATTTTTCGCGGCAATTTATGTTGCTTAAAAATCTCGTTAACCGACTTCTCTGGAAGCCGTGAAAATCCTGTGGTTAGCCAATTTAAAACTCGCGTTCGCCCAAAAAAGCGTGCATGACTAATAAATTCTCCAAGCTTCATCGTATGAGGATGTGGCTCTGTGGCTTCAGGAACCGGCTGGACTACGTTAGTAACACGTTGCATGGTGGTTTTTGGCACGTCTGGCAATTCGTAGGTCAAAGACATATGCGGATTAACTAAAATGGTACTGCGCAGGTAATTTAATAAACCTGCCTCGCCATTTAATTGGACTCTACCATCGATAACAAATTCCACCGATGTTCCATGAGGTCGATCCCAGTCGACATTTTCTTTGTCTCGAAGTATCCCTTTATTATTTTTCAAATCCACTTCAATCCCACAAGAAAAAGCTTTTTTTATGGACTCGACTTTGGTGACAACTTTGACCGGAGTTGCCGTGGTTTGCAGGGCCCAAGTTGTGGCCGCCGATATTCCAATACCTTGTTGTCCCCGCGAACAACGTCCGCGACCAAATTTTGACGATGCCAAGTATTCGCCGAAAACTTTTGCTACGTCGGGTTGTTCGATTCCAGGACCGTTGTCTGTAACTCGGATAATAAGTTTGTCGGAATTTTTCATGGATCCCGCGCCGAGTTTTTTTATATAAACCGAAATATCTGGCAGGATTTTACTGTCTTCGCAAGCGTCTAAAGAATTATCAACTGCCTCTTTCACAGTGGTTAAAACCGCTTTTGTTAGTGAAGAAAAGCCAACTTGCTGAAGGTTTTTCGAAAAATATTCAGCCGTGCTGCTCGCTGTTATTTTATTTTTTTTAGGGGTGGAAACTTTTTTTTCCTTTTGTTCACGTGTCATTGTCCCGTCCTTGGACTATAGTTTGGTTTATCTATAACCTATTTAATTCAACTTCTTAAACTGCGGTAGTACTTATTACTGGTTTATCTTGTTTCACTTTAGAATGTAAATGTTGGTTTGTCTCCTGAAGTTTTTCAGACAGTGCCCACCTCTGATCAAAAACAAAACAGGACCCTTTAAATTCTCCTTCTCCAAACTCCTCAAGATATTTTAAAATACCACCTTCAAGTTGCAACACATTTTCAAATCCATTCTGTATCATCCACGGCGCGGCTTTCTCGCAGCGAATTCCTCCCGTGCAAAAAATTAAAAATTTTTTATCTTTTTGGGTCTGAAATTTTTCGGCAAATTGCTCTGGAAAGTCTGAAAATTTCTTTATCGGAAGAACTTCCGAATTTTCAAAAGTACCCCAGTCGCATTCGTAATCGTTTCGCGTGTCCACAAGGATTACTTCATCTCTGCGTTTTGTAATCCATTCGTGCCATTCAGAAGGTGTAAGCTTTGGCGCAGAATTGATCTCCTCAGGTTTTGGATCTTGCGAGGTTGTAAACGTTACGATGGAGTTTTTGATTTTTAAAAGCATTCTTTTAAAAGGCTTCGTAGCCCCGGTAGTCCATTTTATTTCCATTTCAGAAAAAACCGGCACGGCCAGAAATTCATCGAGAAAATTTTTGAGATCTTGAATTTCCCCGGAAAGGGCTGCATTAATTCCTTCTGGTGCAAGAATAATTTTTCCAAGTAAATTATTCTTTTTTGCTAAGTTCATCAAATCTGAACCGAGTTCTGCAACGTTATTTAATTCCACAAAACGGTAAAAATTAATAATATGATGTAACAACATCTAGCGTCCTTTCTTGATGATCTCGACGGGCTGTTCCAGGCTCAAAAGGTAACCTATGACGAACCTTAAAACCTAGATTTGTGGCCGCATCGAGTATTTTTTTAAAATCATGATGAATGGTTGCTCCAGCTTTTTGGGTTACTTCATCTTCAGTTGGCAGGTCAAAGTCATTGGCACCATATTTTAGGCCCTCTAAAGCAGCTTCATTTTTGGTAAGCACCGAAGTCCGAATATGCTCGAAATTATCCAGATAAATGCGGCTTACAGCGAGCCATCTTAAATACTCATTTGTGGAGATTTCATTTCCGCCAAATTCTGTGTTAAAAGGTTTGTAGGTCCAACATAAAAAACTTGTAAGAGGTTTTTTCTCAGCAATCATTTCATCTTGAAATTGACGTAAATTTTCCAAATGATTAAAGCGCTCTTTTAGAGTTTCGTCAAAACCTATAACCATGGTAGCCGTAGAACCAATGCCAGACATTAAAATTGCGCGCTGGGCTTTGAAATAATCCGATACCGTAAATTTTCCAGGGCTATGGCGTTTGCGAAAATCCTCGTCGAGAATTTCGGATCCTCCTCCAGTAATCCATTTTGTGCCCGCTGATTTCAAAATCTCCGCTCCCACTTCATAACTTATTTTGGAAAGTTTGCATGAAAACATAAATTCTGCCACGGTCATCTCAAAAAAAGTTAACTCGGGGAAAAGTTTGTGGACTGACTTGAACAAATCAGCGTAATCAGAAATTTTTAGTTTGGGGTGAAAACCACCGTTAAAACTCACTAATGTGCCGCCAAAAGATTTTAATTCTTCAATTTTTTGGACGATCTGAGATAAATTGAGAAGGTAAGTTCCATCCTGATGCGGAAGTCTGTAAAAAGCACAGTAATCACATTTGGCGACGCAAATATTTGTGTAATTGATAATAGCCATAATAAGATAACTGACGTCGTCTGGGGCATGATAACGACTACGCACAATCTGCGCACATTCGGAAAGCTGCTGATTCGATGCAACTTGATACATAAAAAAAGCCTCTTCGATGCTTATTCTATGGTTATTCATTATATTTGATTTTATATCATCGATCATATTATCATTTCGTGGATTCTAAAGGGATTTTAAAATTAATTCATCTCGCTCTAACTTTAGAAACTCCACAACGGCATTGCAACAGATCTTTTCCTAAAACATGATTATGTCCTTGCTATTCTGCGCTAGAAAATTTATCCACAAGTGCTCTAGATATGTTGTTAAAGGTAAATTTGGCATGGCAATGGACGTTTTATGGATTATAAAAGAAGAGCACGAAAAACTTCGTGAGCTCATGTTTGATTGGAAAAAAACTTCGGAAAATAATTTACTGGCTAAAAAAATTCACCGCATAAAAGACGAATTATTGCGGGTTTTAGATTTAGAAAGTGCTTATCTTATTCCAGAACTTGATGGGTTATTTCCGACAGCTTTGAAAATAGCTCAGACGGCTCAAAAATCTCAAGAACTATTGAAGATCCAAGCTTTGAGTTTGGACAAATATCCTGCCAAGACAAAGCACGGTACGGAATTGATGCCCGTGGCCGATAAGTTTTGCGGCACGGCTTCGGAATATTTAGATTATATTGACAGCATGTTGATGCCTAAATTTCGTGAATTTATGCCTACTGAACTTCGTGAAGACCTTGGACAGGTATATATGGATGCTCGTCAAGATGCTTTGCTTGAGGCGTAATGCTCGAAGGTCTAAGGTGTCCAAAAACCAGGAGAGCAAGGGAAGGCGAGACAAAAAAGCGCAGCGTACGCACTGTTACGTAAGCCGTTTTTGTCGATGACTGGACGCAGCTATCGTGGATTTTTCGGCGACCTATCAAAGGGCTTGATTAACCCCGAGCTTTTAAATATATTAAGAATCTTTCGCTAATTAAGGTAAAATGTATGCGTGACCAACGACTTGTGAAATTTGAACAGAAAATTTTTAAAAATGTAAAAAAGGCTCCTGAATTTAAATCTGGCGACACCATTAGGGTGCACTACAAAATTCAAGAAGGTGCCGACGCTGAGAAATTCCGCGTACAGGTATATGAAGGAGTTGTTCTGCGTTACCGCAAAGGTACGGCTAGTTCTTCATTTACTGTGCGAAAAATCGGAGCCGGCGGAGTTGGTGTTGAACGATGTTTTCCAATGTACTCACCTTTTGTCGATAAGATCGAAGTTGTTGCGCACGGCATGGTAAACAGAGCTCGATTATATTATTTGAGAAACCTTACTGGTAAGTCGGCTCGGATTAAAAGTCGGTTTCTTGGAAAAGTTGGAGTTTCTACTCCGGCCGAACAAACCGTCGCTGCTGTTCAGGCCTGATAATATTTATTCAGTTGATCAAGTTTGGCCAAGTCTTTCACAAGGTTCTATAAAGTCAATTCTTGTTCAACTACGTCCCGAAAACATTGGGATTTGTTGTCAGTGCAGACAAATGCAGTTACTTTTATTTTTAAAATCATCTTGAGTGCTGTTTTTGTGCCTACTTCAAAACTAGCCATAGCTTTTGCAAATTGGAGATCGCTTTTTGTAAAAGCTTTCTTTACTAAAGAAAGATTCTCGCTTGTGACAATCTCCAAAGCCCACGGCGCTTCGTCATTAATGACAAATTTTCCAAGCGGTTTAGCCTCGACAAAAACAAGATTATCTTTTGTTCTTAAAGATATTTTTAAATGATCTGAGCCTGCGGCGAATAAATTGCTAAAGATCAGCAGCATAGAAATCATTTTTTCGTCCTCTTTTTAGGCTTTTTAAAGTCACCGCCTACCTTTCTTTGAACTTGGATTACGGAGTCAACGGTTTCAATTTTGGATAGTATAATTTGTAACTGACTGTGGTTTTTTACAATAATCTCGAATTCCAAATAGCCTTTAAAATCTTTTCCCACGTGAACTTGAGCTTTTAAAATATTTGCGCCGGTTTGCGAAATAGCTAATGTCACATCTGCAAACACTCCCGGCCTATCGTAAACAACCACCGATAAGTGGGTGAGAAATTCGCCGGTTAAATCAGCTGAGTTTCCCCAGTCCACATCGACTTGGCGTTTGGGATCTAGGTCGAGCGCGCGCGTGCAAGTTCGGCGATGTATTGTTACACCTTTTCCCCGGGTCACAAAACCCGTTATTTCTTCTCCAGGCAACGGACTACAGCAGCGCGCAAAGGTCACAAGAATATTATCCATTCCTGAAACCAGAATCCCTTTACCTTTGGAAATATTCTTACCCGTTCTTTCGTCTGGTATAACCGTTTCCATAATTTTTTTAGGATTGTGCAAAGCTGACGGAAAGGCTTTTTCGACGAGCTCACGAGCGTCTAACTTTCCATAGCCAATAGCACAAAGAGCATCTTCGAAATTGGCTTCGCGGGTATGCTTTATGAGATCATCGATGGCCCCAGATTTGGTGACTTTATCAAAATCCAAATGCCTTTGAGTCAATTCATGTTGCAGAATGTCTTTACCAAGCTTTCGGCTCTTTTCTCGTTGTTCTGCTCGCAAAAACGACCGAATTCGGTTTTTTGCTTTGGAAGTTGTAACAAAAGATAACCAATCTTTAGAAGGACGCTGTTTTGCAGATGTTAAAATTTCAATAATATCGCCTGATTTAAGCGCTTTTTTAATCGATACCATTGTGCCATTGACTTTTGCACCAACCGTTGTGGAGCCAACGTGAGTATGAACACAAAAAGCAAAATCTAAAGCGGTAGCACCGATCGGCAACTGAAGAACATCTCCTTTTGGAGTAAAAACAAAAATTTCTTCTTCAAACAAATCAACTTTCACAGCTTCCATAAATTCGCTGGGATCTTTTAGCTCGTTTTGCCACTCAACGATTTGCTTTAGCCAAGCTAGTTTTTGCAATTCCGAATTCACACCTGCAGGAGTAGATCCACGTTCTTTGTAATTCCAATGAGCTGCGACACCGTATTCACAAACATGATGCATCTGAGCGGTGCGGATCTGAATCTCGGCTGGTTCGCCATTAGGTCGAATGACCGTTGTATGTAAAGACTGATAAAGATTGGCTTTAGGCATTGCGACATAATCTTTAAATCTGCCGGGCATTGGTTTCCAAAGCGCATGAACAATTCCCAAAGCTTCGTAACAATCTTTAACCGAGTCCACTATGATTCGAAAGGCAAACAAATCATGCACATCTTCAAATGACAACTGCCGCTCGAGCATTTTTTTATAAATGGAATAAAAATGTTTGGCTCGCCCGCGAACGTCGGCATTTTTAAACCCATATTTTAGCAATTCGGCAGAAAGTTCGCTGCGCACTAACTCGGTTTGCTTTTGGCGTTCGAGTTTTTTAGATTGAATATTGTTTTTGATTTCTTCGTAAACTTCTGGCTTTAGATATCTAAGGCAAAGATCTTCAAGCTCGTTTTTTATGGAATAGAGTCCAAGGCGGTTGGCCAGTGGAGCATAAATATCCATGGTTTCTTGGGCAATTCTTTTTCTTTTGACAGGTGGCAAAGCTTTAATAGTTCGCATGTTGTGCAGGCGGTCAGCAAGCTTGACCAAAATAACGCGCAGGTCTTTGGCCATAGCCATAACCATTTTGCGGAAGTTTTCTGCCAGGCGTTCGTGATTGGAACGAAATTCAATCTTGGAAATTTTAGTTAAGCCGTCAACAAGTTCTGCAACAGGCTGCGAAAATTCTTTTTCGACTTCTTCTACTGTGGCCGCCGTATCTTCCACGACATCATGTAAAATCGCTGCGGTTATCGACTGCAGATCAATCTGCATTTGCGCGACTATCAATGCCACACTCAAAGGATGAGAAATATAAGCTTCGCCGGATTGGCGTTTTTGGTTGCCGTGTTTTGATTCGGCAAATTTGTAGGCTTTTTCTAAAACCGATAAATCTTGATTGGGGGCATAAGTTTTAATCTGATCGATTATCTTTTGAAAAATAACTTTAGGGTCGGTTTCTTCTTTGTGAGGCGAAGCTTCTTTAGCCGGGATTGGAACCTGTGCAGTTGTAAGTATGATTGGGATGTCGCTCATTGAGTTTGTCTTTCGACTTTTATCCATTCATCTAAATTTAAGTTCTGATATTCAAAAAGCAACTTTTCTCGTAATGCTGCCGCTTGCTCACGAGAAAACTTAGGCGGAGCATTATTAAAAACAAGATTTTTTAATTCGATGTAGGCTTGATCGAAATCACTATTCAAAATAAAATAATCGAAAATCAGCGATTGGTCGATCTCGTCACGTGCCGCTTTAAGGCGTCGTGCTCTCGTTTCTAATGAATCCGTTCCGCGCTGAGCAAGCCTTTTCCAAGTGACATCGAGACTCGGTGGGAAAATAAATAGGCTTTGGGATTCGGGCAGAAGTTTTTTTACGCTTTTACAGCCTTCCACATCGATTTCTAAAATAACGTGCTTACCGAGGTTTTGAATCCGATTGACATCGGATTTTCTTGTTCCATAAAAATTGCCAAAAACATTAGCATACTCCAACATGTCGCCAGATTTTATATAATGTTCAAATTGCTCTGGGGTCACAAAGTCGTAGGAAATCCCTGGTATCTCAGCGGGTCTTTGTGCGCGCGAAGTGAGGCTTACCGAGACTTCAACAAGCTGATAGTCTTTTGTCAGTTTTGAATTGAGTGAAGTTTTTCCCGTGCCCGATGGGGCGGAGATAATAAAAACTTTCGACATGCAATTTATTATACATGTAAAACAGTACTAAATATGCATAATTTTTCGTAAAATAGATTCTATGAAAAAAACTACAAAATCTTTCTTGTTCTCTGGGCTTATGTTTATAACTCGCTGTGGTTCTGACCATCACCCGGAAAAATCTTCCGTGCACAAAATTATACCCAATGATAAATCCTCTGAATTATGGTCAGAAGATTTGCGTTTTAATATTTCCGCCACCCCTTCCGAGGCGAGTTATATCGTCATGTTTAAAACAAACGATCATAAGACCGGTTTCCAGACCTACCTCGCCGAATACCAGCATCACTTTTCACTTGTAAGCGCCAATTTTATGGGTGATCCAAGAATTAAAGATCTTAAATTTATTTCCGAAGCTGATTTAACGCCGGTTACAAATAACGCCAAAACTTTTTATGAACTCGAATTGCCCGAAAGTTTAAAGTCAGCTCCGCAACATGAAAAACAAGTTGGAAGCATCGTGCAGGTTGACTTTGCCGACGAAATATCCGCACGAAATTTCTTAAAGGAAACCTATGATGCGGGGCACATTTGGTATGCGGAACCAAATTTTATCAGCGAAATATCAGATTCTCCTATTTTTCAAACATACAAAAAAAACTACGCGTCTGCGAAAATAGGGTGGCATGATTCCATAAAACTTAAAGAAGCTTTTGAATATATTTCGACTCTAACTGGTGGAACCGACCGACCAACGGACGATGATATTATAAAAAATCCACCGATTATTGCAGTGATGGATACTGGCCTTGATTATGAACACCCTGCCATAAAAGATAACGTCTGGACTAATACCCACGTTGGGGTGGCGGGCTGTCCTAATGATTTGCATGGGTGCAATACGGTGAATCCGGAACGTGGCGAACTTGGCAAAGGCGATACTTTTCCTTGCAACCTATCTGGACCCGGACAAGCCTTGCCCGGAAAACAAGACAAATGTGAACATGGCACGCACGTTTCCGGCATCATCGCAGCAAAAGTCCAATCCGATTTCGGCGGCGTTTGTCCTTTTTGTCAAATTATGACCATTAAAGTCGTCGACGTGAAAGATAACGAAAAAGGCGAAAAAACGCCGCGGGTATTAGATTCGGCAATTTTACTAGGCATTAAATATCTCAACCGATTCCGCAGCAATGGAAGCAGTGCCGTCAGGGTTATTAATTCTTCGTTTGGAAAATATTCCAAATCTCGTTCTATTGGAATTTTAATGGATGTTATGAGACGTGATGGAAAAGGGGCTTTATTGATTGGAGCAGCAGGTAACGAAGATAGCATGTCGCGATCCTATCCGGCTGCCTTTTCTCAAGCAGTGGCGGTTAGTGCGATAGATGAGTTAGGCAGGAAAGCGAGTTTTTCAAATTATGGGCCTTGGGTCGACATAGCCGCACCTGGAGTTGAAATTATTTCGACCATTCCAGGGGGAATGCAAGCGCCTAAGAGTGGCACGTCGATGGCTTGTCCTGTGGTGGCTGGAGCTTTGGGACTTTATTTAGGAATCAAACCAAACACTTCAGCAGATGAACTTGTAAATTTATTAATCAAAACTGCAGATGGATCAATTTATGTAGAAGATTCTGCCGGGGGATATAATTATAGAAATTATTTTCCAAAAATTGGTGGCGAGGAATTTCGCAGGCCACTTTTAGGGGCTGGAAAACTTGATGTGAGTCTTTTGGTGCAAGGTAAAGAGGGCAAAGGTTTTGTCGCGGCTCCACTTGACCGAGTTACGCCTGGATGCAGTATGATTTCTGGCAATCATCGAGAAGGTCTGGGGTTGGATTTTGTAGTATTAATTTGTCTGCCATTTTTAGCATCTTGGGCAAATCAAATTCGCAAGCGTTTTAAATCATGATAGGTAGCGCATTCTTTTTTCACCTAATATCTGCCATTACAATAGTTGTGCTTGTTTACATAGTAGTGCGAGTAAAATCACGATTACTGTTAATGCAATCTTTTTTTCAACTTTTGAAATCAAGTGAGGGAAACTTTAAACGCCGCATTTTCGTGAACTCACGGTCCGCTTTTCTCGAGTCGTTTTGTAAAGTTTTTTCGATCGAGTTTTTCGCAAAAAATATTGCGAGTGATTTAAAAAAACTATCTATCGAGAATCTGCTCAAGCTGCATTTGGAGTGCCAGATTTTGAAAATAAATTGTGACGCCGATACTTTAATAATTCTTCTGTGTCAGCTACCGGAAAATTTCTCTTATTTAAGGCAGCAATTACTGACTGATCTCTGCATTAAAGAAGACGGTTTGAATATTGTAATCGCATCATAAATATGAAAGTATTAGTAAGGTTTTAGAAAAATTTAAATCATCAGGAGATTTTATGAAAAAAAGCATTAAGTCCATCGTAGCGACTGTAGCATTAGTTTTAACCGCAGGTTCAGCTTTTGCAAAAAAGACCGTGGAAGTGGGCGGCGCGCCTATGTTTTCAAATAAAGACATCATTGAGAATGCGGTTAATTCAAAAGACCATACAACCTTGGTTGCAGCTGTAAAAGCGGCGGGTCTTGTTGATACACTTAAAGGGAAAGGACCATTTACTGTGTTTGCTCCGACCAACGAGGCATTTGCAAAGTTACCGGCTGGAACCGTCGACGGTCTTTTAAAACCCGAAGCCAAAGACAGCCTAACTAAAGTTTTGACTTATCATGTTTTAGCGGGAAAGGTGGATGCAAAAAAACTTGCAAAACTCATCAAAAAAGGCAAAGGCGCGGCCAATTTAAAAACAGTTTCTGGCGGAGTTCTTATTGCATCGATGGACGGAAAAGACCTAGTTCTTAAAGACGAAAAGGGCGGCCTATCAAAAGTTACAATCTCGGATGTCTATCAAAAAAACGGAGTGATTCACGTCGTTGATTCAGTTTTGATGGCAAATTAAATTACAATCTAAACTAACTGAATAAGCGGGTGGGGAAATATTTACATCCGTTTTTTTAATTCGCAGCACCCGTTGTTCCAATTGCCTTTGCCGTCACATAGCAGTAAAATCAAGTCACGAGATCTACTCACTAGGACTGATTCATGCATAAATTTCTTCCCGCCATATTAATATCCATTTATTTCATTAGCCCATGCTGGGCCCAGGATTCTGAAACCGATGCGGAAAAAGCTTCAGAAGAAAATCTTGATGAAACCCTAGATGAAGCGGGTAAAGAAACAGCGGAATCTAAACCTGCGCCAGAAAAAAAGGTCGAAATAACCGATCAATTTGAGACCACAAAAAACCCTGATCCGCTTCCTTATCCCACAGATGTCAACGGTCGCAAAAAGGCAACTAACGCAAGTTCCTCTTATTCTGAACCGCGGCTTTTTGGCCGATACGATATTATGCTTGGATTTCACAAACCAACTTTTACAACCACTCAAGATACCTACGAAAAATTCTATGGAAAAAACGCTAATTATTATTCCATGAGCGTGGATTATTATGTTTTCGACGGGTGGGTGGCAGCAGGCGTGGGATTTCGATCAGGAATTTTTTATCATTCTGGTAAAACCAGCTCAAAAGGTAGCACTGCCGACTCGGCAGAAATAATAGACAACTCGTCGGCAAATCTTCTTATGGCCCCTGTTGACCTGTTATTGAAATTACAAACCACACCTTTTCGTAAAAAATGGGTTCGGCTTTCAGCGTGGGGTGGTTACGAAAGACTATTTTGGCGTGAATCAAAAACCCTTCCCGCAGACGATCAACCTACAGCAACGTCGTCGGGCCCATCATCTTTAACAACCGGCGGAACAAAAGACGCGATTGTGTTGGGAACAGGCCTGCACTTGTCGCTTAACTGGTTAGATGAAGCAACCGTGCATTCCATGAATGATTCTCTAGGGTTAGGGGCAGTGTATTTAACGCTATTCTATGAAAATATTAAGCAACGCGAATCGGCTGGATTTGATTTTTCTCGAAATGTTTTGGGATTTGGTTTTAGTTTTGAGACCTTGCATTGATTCGCTACAAATTGACTTTTGCTTACAACGGGCGCACTTTTTCGGGTTGGCAAAGTCAGCCCCAGTTAACATCGATTCAAGATCATCTAGAAAAACAATTGCGTTTGATCGTCTCAACAACCACGTCGCGCATTACAGCCGCAAGTCGCACAGATTCCGGCGTTCACGCAGAAGAACAGATTGCTATTTTCGATTCCGAGTCAGAACTCGATACGTATAAAATTCTCAAAAGTTTAAATTCTCTGATAAGGCCGCATATTTTTATTTATCAATTAGAAAAAACCGATTTAACTTTTAACCCCATTGGTGCCTGCACCGGGAAAATTTATCGCTACCGAATCTTACAAAATGGGCTTGAAACACCCTTTTTCTCGGAATATGTTTGGCCTGTCAAGAAGCCTTTAAATATTGCCGTTATGAATGCTGTAGCTGAGAAACTTCGTGGAACATTCGATTTTACAGCATTCTGTGCCAGTGATTCCAACGCGAAAACGAAACACCGCAAAATTTTTGAATGCTACTTCGAACAAAAATCAGACTTTATTAACTTTTGGATTTCGGGTGAAGGATTTTTAAAACAAATGGTGCGCTCTCTTGTCGGTACCATTGTAGAAATCGGTAAAAATAATTTAGATGCTAATAAATTTTTTGAATATTTTACTTCGGGTGTTCGCGATCACGGCGTCAAAACCGCTCCTGCAAATGGCTTAAGTCTGGTAAAATTATTTTATGGTGAGTGTGATTCCATTTCAAATTTAATAAAGAGAGCAGAAAATGGATTTAATCAGGCGCTTTAGTCTTGTAGCTTTAATAATCTTAAGTCGCTGCCAGACTACAAAACCCGTAGAACAAAAAGTCGAGGCAGATGAAAGTATTGCATCTGCTGAAGCCGAAAATAAGCCCTCCACAAAGCAGGAAAATGAGACGGAAATTATTCCGACGTCAATGTGGTCGCCAGCACAACGGCAGTCAAGCTCCATGTATCTTTACCTAGTGGGAGAAATGCAACTTTTACGAGGCGAAGCTAAACAAGCTAGTACTAATATTGAAGCGGCTTACGGCTTAGATCCAAATTCTTTTTTGGCAGAAAAATATTTATTGACCCATTCTTTTGCCGAGGATCCAAGCGGTTTTGTTCTGGAAGCCAGGCGAATGACCTTGTTGTATCCAAAAAACGCGCAGTTATTTTTAATTTTTGGGACAATTCTTGCGGCGACAGATCACAACAAAGAAGCAGCTGAAGCTATTCAGCGCGCGATTCAATTAAAGCCGCGCCAAGAAGCCTATTACTACCAGCTCGTCTTGGTTTACCAAAAAAATAAGGACACCAAAAACGCCATAAAAACCGCCAAGAAAATGGCTCAACTATTTCCGCAGAGCCCATCAGCTTGGGTGCTATTAAGCCGGCTTTATTTGGTTTCAGGCATGAAAAAAGAAGCCTTGGAGCCCGCTAAAAAAGCCTACGATATCCAGAGCGTCAATCCCGAAATTGCGCTTATATATGCACTTGTATCCGATCTTAATGGCAATTCCGAAAACGCTATTCGCGCATACGAACAACTTTATCGCTTGAACCCTGCCAATGAAGAACTAATCGGTCGCATGATCGAACTCTATCATTCGTTTGGAAATCTCGATGCCGCGCTTTCATTGATCGAAGACACGTTAGCTCATAGCCAGTCGAAAACGCCTTTTCTTGCGATCCAGCGCTATATTTTACTTATTGAATTAAAAAAGTATGACTTAGCTAGTCAGGCAGTAGCTAGTATGCTGACAGAATTTCCGGATTCCGACCGGGTTATTTACCTTGCAGGACTTAATTATGAACGCGATAAAAAATCCGACGAAGCGTTACAAACTTACACTAAAATTTCTGACGATGCTCCTATGAGAAAGCATGCGGATTTTCGGTCAAGTGTGATTTTGCGCGAACAAAAAAAGTTCTCCGAAAGCGAACAATTTGCCAAAAAACTTACAGAATCTTCAGAGTCTGATCCAGATGCTTACGTGCTTTTGGCAGGAATTTACTTCGATCAAGAAAAATTAGCCAAGGCTGTGGAAGTGCTCCAAAAAGGATTTGAAAAATTCCCTGAACAAGTTCGTTTATTATTTTTAATCGGTGTTTATCAGGAGCGTGACGGAGCGTATAAAGATGCTATTTCCACTATGAAGAAAGTTTTGGAAGTCGAACCAGAAAACAGTACTGCATTGAATTTTGTCGGCTATATGTACGCCGAAAAAGGTGAGAATCTTGACGAAGCCGAGAGATTAATTTTGGCTGCTCTAAAAATCAAGCCCGACGACGGACTTTATTTGGATTCGTTAGGCTGGGTTTATTATCAAAGAAAAAAATACACTCAAGCCGAGAATTTTATTTCCAAAGCTTTGAAAAAGCACCCCGAAGAGGGAGTTATCGTAGAACACTTGGGCGATATTAAAATAGCCCAAGGTCAAGTGGGAGAAGGTATGGAATTATATAAAAAAGCGTTGGAAATGGTCACAGATGAGCGCGACAAAAAGCGCATCCGTAAAAAAATCACCTAGTTATTCTGAGACTTGTGACCAAGGCTTACAAGATTAAATAATCATTGCTTGGAGCATGGAGCTTTAAAAAATCACTATCTTGAGCTTGGAAATTCTTGCCGTGGGCTACAAGCCAAACTGGATTTGCGCCATTTTTAGAAGGTACAAAAACTAGAACCTGTGACGCATGTGCCGTGTGATTTTTCACCGCGTCAATCTCTGCGGAAATTTTTATTTCAAGCCCTTCCGTAATACCTGGGTGAATATGATCGGTTAAAAGTTCCACTGCGGTAATCTGCTTTTGCGATTTGTCTTTTGCTTTAAAAACAATGCGAAACTCCCCTGTTTTGACAGCTAAGATTTTTTGTACCGTATAAACGCCGCCAATTTTTTCGAGCTTTTGGGCGAAAATATTCTCGGCGCAAAAAAAAGCCATCAAAAGTAAATAAATTATTTTAGACATGTTAAAAGTTCCCCTTGTTCAAGATATTCTGCAAGTGTTTCGATTTCCTGGGACAGAGAACGGTCTTCTAAGTAGGTTCCCGAGATACTTCTTATCGCATTGTACACTTTTTTTAAAGTGGGATTTGGCTGCAGCGGGCTTAAAAGATCTATTCCTTGGCAACTGGCCATGGCCTCAATCGCCAAAATGCGAAAATTATTTTTAAGAATCTTTAAACACTTTGTCGCTGCAGCAGGACCCATACTTACGTGGTCTTCTTTATCGGCGCTGGTTGGAATCGAGTCGACACTAGCTGGATGAGCATATATTTTATTTTCGGAACAAAGGGCAGCCGCGGTTACATGGGGCATCATAAAGCCCGAATTTAAGCCCGAATTTTTGGTAAGAAAAGCCGGTAGGCCACTCATTTGAGGATTCGTTAGCTTTTCGATCCGACGCTCCACCATAGATCCAATGTCGGTTAAGGAAATTGCAAGAAAATCCATAGCTTGTGCTAAACACTGCCCGTGAAAATTTCCTCCACTTAAGATTTCACCTGATTCGAAAACAATTGGATTGTCGGTGACGCTATTTAATTCCTGATCGACAGCTTTGCGCGTAAATTCGAGGCAGGCTTCAAAAGCCCCATGAACCTGAGGCATACAGCGAAAACTATACGGATCCTGCACTTTGCCACAATTTTCGTGGCTCTGTAAAATCTCATCTTTTTCCGAGAATAAATTGCGAATAAATTTCGCCACTTCTTGCTGTATTGGATTTACACGAACGTTATGAATTTTCTCAGAAAAAGCGGTTAAACTTCCTCGCATAGCATCAAGACTAAGGCCAAAAATCAGCTTTGCAGAGGTCGCAAAAATTTCTGCTTGCTCCACACAATGACTTCCAAGAGCAGCCATAAAAAGAGTGCCATTAATCAAAGAAAGCCCTTCTTTTGGCTTTAAAATTACGGGTTTTAGTTGTAATTCTTCCAAAACTTCGGCGGTTTTGCGGCGGACATTTTTATAAAATACTTCGCCTTCACCCACAAAACTTAACGCCATATGAGCAAGCGGAGCGAGATCTCCAGACGCGCCTACGCTGCCCTGGACAGGAATAACTGGAATAATATCTAATTTTAAAAATTCGGCAATGTGCTGCACCAATTTACTAGAAACCCCGCTATGCCCAAGACAAAAAGTGTGCAGACGTAAGTGGAGTAGGCTTCTGACGAATTCAATTGGAGCGATGTCTCCTACGCCACAGGCATGAGAACGAATCAGATTAAGCTGTAATTGATTTAAGTCGCTGTGACTAATTTTTACATCGGAAAGCAGGCCAAATCCGGTATTAATCCCGTAAAAAGTTTCCTTCGATGCAACCGCTGTTTCTACCACTTTGCGAAATGTATCTATTCTTTTTGTTATTTCGGAATGAAGCGCAATAGTTTGGCTAGGCTTTTGTGAAAGCGCAATCAAGATGCGGGTCGTTAATTCAGATTTGCCATACAAAAAGTTATTCACAGGTCTTTATGTTCTCCAAAGTTTGCTTCAAAATTTTTTTATATTTCTTAATGCAGTGAGTTTATCTTTTGCCGAAAATACTGCAGAGCCCGCAACCAGCAAGTCAGCACCGGATGCATATATTGCAAGTGAATTTTTTTCGGTAACACCACCATCAACTTCAATAATTGCCAAAGATTTTTTCTCGCCTAAGGTTTTTTTTAAACGTTTGATTTTATCGTGGCTCGAAGGGATAAAACTTTGGCCACCAAATCCAGGGTTAACGCTCATGATAAGAATTAAATCCGCTACCGAAATAAGCTCTGCTACGGATTCCAGACTCGTTCCCGGATTTACTGCAATACCTGCAACACAGTTTGCGGCTTTAATTGCCTGCACCAGTCGGTCTGGATGACGAGTGGCTTCCGGGTGAAATGTAATGACGTTTGCGCCGGCTTCTCGATACATTTCCCACGTTTCTTCAGGGTTTGTAACCATAAGATGAACATCTAAAATTCCAAAAAAATGTTTCGCCAAGCTCGCAATGAGCCCGGGTCCAAAAGTAAGATTTGGCACATAATGGCCGTCCATAACGTCGATATGCAGACAGGAAATTTCTGCCGAAATTGCGGCAATCTCTTGATTCAAGTCTAGCAAATTTGCCGAAAGCAGAGACGGACTAATTCGGGCTGTTCTTAGGGTCTTAAGTGCGTCCTCGCGATTTAACTTATTCATCGGCAGAACTTAACTGGGTTTGCGTATGTTGAAGCATTTTCTTTTTAATAATTCCGCCTTTAAGTCGACTCATTCGGTCCACAAACACAATGCCATCGAGATGGTCAATTTCGTGCTGCAGGCAGACCGCAAAAATGCCACTGGCCTTAATTTCGAAATATTTTCCGTTCGCATCTTGAGCTTTCACAACCACATCTCGCGATCTTTCCACGTCTTCATACATTTCTGGAAAACTTAAACAGCCCTCTTGCCATCTTATTT
This sequence comes from bacterium, assembly GCA_043757325.1. Lineage (GTDB taxonomy): Bacteria > Bdellovibrionota_B > Oligoflexia > Oligoflexales > RGVZ01 > JAYVPO01. Next base: position 4,758 of record JAYVPO010000053.1, on the reverse strand, counting down.
TCCCTTTTTTTTCAATGATCACAGGATTAACAAAGTGGTATTTCTTATCAAACTCCATTTCATTTTGAGTTTTTTCTACCATAACATCCGAATCGGTCCCGGGAACAAACATTGTCAAAATTCGCTGTAACGATCCAACTTGATTGGCGGCAAGTCCAATACCTCCGGCCTCAAACATGGTCACAAACATGTTCTCGACAAAGTTCGCAAATTCCCTATCAAAGATTGTAACCGGCTGAGCTGGTTGCAGTAATACTGGATCGGGCCACACTTTTATTGGAAGAATTTTCAAGTCCCAGTTCTTTCTCAATGGATGTTTTAAAGCAGCGCTAAAAATTCAGATTATCAAATTTGATAAATTATTGTCTAAAATTAAAAAAAATCCACTTAGAAACGAGAAGTCTCCGTTAAAACCTGCCACCGAAAATAAAAATAAATAAAAATCACAAATAGTGTTGACAAGGTTTTCTCAGTTAGATTTAATACCAACTCTTATAGGTAAGCCTGCTTACAGCATGCCAATGCCACCTGGACATACGATTTTATTCAGAACGAACTTCTGTCAGAGTCATATTACTGGTCGCAGTCTCTTCTAGAAATCACTTCTAGGAAAAAAAAGAGATTTGGTGTGTTTTAGACCGGTATATAACTTTTGATTGTCGAAAGGTTCGCTTCTCATGGATAGCCAAAAAATTAGAATTCGACTTCGCGGGTATGATCATAAATTACTTGATCAGTCTGCCGTTGAAATTGTGGAACGTGCAAAACGCACCGGCGCAAAAATCGCTGGACCGATTCCACTCCCTACATCCATCAGCCGTTACACAGTCCTTCGAAGTCCTCACGTGGATAAAAAGAGCCGTGAGCAGTTTGAAATCCGAACCCACAAACGAGTGTTGGATATTCTCGAGCCAAAACAGCAGACCATTGACGCCCTAATGAAGTTAGATCTTTCCGCAGGCGTGGATGTTGATATTAAATTGTATTGATTAATTAAAGTACGCAGGATTTTGCACATGAAATTCTTTGGTTTAGTAACAAAAAAAGTTGGAATGACAAGAGTCCTTGATCGCAATGGCAATATGATTGCGGTTACGCTTCTTTCTGTTCCAAATCAGATGGTTACAAAAGTTTGCTCAAAAGAGCATAACGGGTATGAAGCCGTTCAACTAGGATATGACGAAAAAGCTGAGAAAAATTTAACCAAGCCCGATATTGCGCGGCTGCGAAAAGCCACCGTAAATCACAATTTCGCAACTTTTAAAGAAGTACGAGTAGCTGGTTCTGAGGCAAAATTAGGCGAGGCCCTGACTGTTGAGCTTTTAACCGATGTGGAATACATCGACGCAACCGGCTACACCAAAGGTCGCGGTTTTACAGGATCCGTAAAACGATGGAACACAGCGTGCGGTCGAATGACTCATGGTTCGAGATTTCACCGTCGTCCGGGATCTTTGGGTACCCGAACAACACCGGGAAGGGTATTTAAAGGAAAGCCAGTTCACGGCCGTTACGGAAATGAACGCGTAACCATGCAAAAACTACAGATTGTCGACATCGATAAAGATTTAGCCACGATTGCGATTAAGGGCTCTATTCCCGGTCATCGAAACGGGACTGTTTTGATTCGACCCACTGTAAAAAGATAATGCGAAAAGGTAATAGGTAAAGTTATGGAAATAAAAGTACACGACATGAAGGGCCAACCAATCAAATCAGTTGATTTGCCGGAGTCTATATTTAACGTTCCGATGAATGAAGGTCTGTTGCACCTTGTTATCAAAGGCTATCAAGCCAATATGCGCCAAGGTACTCATGCCACAAAAACTAAAGGTATGGTTGCAGGTGGTGGTAAGAAACCATTTAAACAAAAAGGCACTGGTGAAGCGCGTCAAGGCTCCAGCAGATCACCTTTAAATCCAGGCGGCGGTGTAACCCATGGTCCACAACCTCGTGATTACCGCGAGAAAATGTCCCAATCTTTAAAGTTAAGTGCCTTAAAAGTGGCTTTGTCGGACAAAGTTCGGCACGGGAAGCTTATGGTGATTTCCGAATTACCTTTGAACGAATATTCAACCAAAAAAATGATCTCCGTTTTGAGTCAACTAAAATTAAATGAAGTTTTGATTTCCGATGAGCGTAAAGATAATTTTCTTTCTCGTTCAGCCAGAAATTTACCAAATGCCGATACCTATTCGCCTGATTTACTAAACGCGCGACATGTTTTAAGACGAGAAAATCTACTTATAACAAGTAATGCGCTAACATCGGTTATCAATCGTCTTTCTGGAGAGCACCATGAGTAAGGCTAGCGTTTTATTTCAGTCGCGAGTTTTATCCGAAAAATCTATGCTTGCGAAAGATAAGGGTTTTTATATTTTTAAAGTTGATAGGCGCGCTACGAAACCTGAGATCGCCCGTGCGGTTGAAAAATTATTTGATGTGACAGTCGCGACTGTTAATACTTTAATTGTTCGAGGAAAAGTTAAGCATCGCGGTCAAAAAGTTTATAAGGTCGACAATTATAAGAAAGCTGTGGTTAAGTTAAAAAACGGTCAAACCATTAAAAGCTTCGAAGATAGCTAATAAAGAGGATTAGAGCTCGTGGGAATAAAACTACTAAAAGCAATTACACCTGGTCAAAGAGGAATGTCGGTCGTTGACTATAGTGAATTAGATAAGGTGTCACCTTTAGGCAGTAAACTCGTCGCCTACAAAAGAGGTAATGGACGCAACAATCAAGGTCGAATCACCACTCGTCATAAAGGCGGGGGAGTTAGACGAACCTATCGCATTATTGATTGGAAACGTGACAAGAAAAACATAACGGGTGAGGTGGAATCGATAGAGTACGATCCAAATCGCACTGCATTTATTGCACGAATCAAATACAAAGATGGCGAACGCCGTTATATATTAGCCCCTGATGGTTTAAAAAAAGGCGCTTCGATTATTGCGGCTGAAACCGGTGATGTGCAAATTGGTAATTCATTGCCGTTGGCCTCGATTCCTTTTGGTACTTTTGTACACGGTGTCGAAATGAAGCCCGGAAAAGGCGCTCAACTTGCCAGAAGTGCAGGGGTTTATTGCCAGTTAGTTGGCCGAGTTGATGGATATGCACAGCTTAGAATGCCTAGTGGTGAAATGCGCCGTATACCAGAACGTTGTATTGCTACGATTGGGCAAGTCAGCAACAAAGATCACTTCAATGTGGTTATTGGAAAAGCTGGTCGAAACCGCTGGAAAGGCATTCGCCCCACTGTTCGAGGTATGACGATGAATCCTTGTGATCACCCGCATGGTGGTGGTGAGGGTCGTTCAAAAGGTGGAAAACATCCAACAAGTCCGTGGGGTCAGTTGGCTAAAGGTTTCAAAACAAGAAAAAATAAACGCACCGCGAAAGATATTATTCGCGACAGAAGAGTGAAGTAATTTAGAGAAGGAAGTTTCGTATGCCACGTTCCATTAAAAAAGGCCCTTTTGTTGACAGTTATCTGTACAAGAAAGCCGAACAAGCTCATAAAGACAAAAAGCCAATCAAAACTTGGAGTCGTCGCTCTACTATTATTCCTGAATTTGTTGGCCTAACTTTTGCGGTTCATAATGGCCATAAATTTATTCCTGTTTCAGTAAGTGAGCATATGGTTGGACACAAACTTGGAGAATTTGCTTTAACTCGAGTTTTTCATGGCCATTCTGGAGACAAAAAGTCGGATAAGCCGGCACCAAGCGCCGCTCCTTCTTCCGCGCCAAAAGGTAAAAAATAATGAGCAAAGATAATTTCACCTGCTATTTAAAAAATGCCCGAATTTCTCCGAGAAAACTTCGGTTGGTGGCAGATATGGTACGCGGAAAACGAGTGCAAAAAGCCCTCGATGATTTGGTTATGACCAACAAAAAAGGCGCTCGAATCTTGAAGAAGGTCATTGACTCTGCGGTTGCAGGTGCTCGTGACAGCGGACGTGCGGATTTGGATCGGCTTTATATTTCCGAAGTGATTATTGATCACGGGATGACTTTAAAGCGATTTCTACCTCGCGCTCAAGGTCGGGCAACTCCGATAAGAAAGCGAATGTCGCATGTGCAGCTAGAACTTAAAGAAAAGAAATTAAAGGTTTGAGGTAATATACTGTGGGACAAAAAGTAAATCCAATTGGTTTTCGGTTAGGCATAACGCGGTCATGGTCTTCGCGTTGGTACGGTAGTAATAAAAATTACGGAACACTGCTTGCCGAAGACGTTCGTATTAGACGCTATATTTTTAAAAAATTTGATTCGGCTGGAATTTCTCATGTTGAAATCGAACGAGCGGCTAAGAATCTCAAAGTAAATATTCACAGCAGTCGACCTGGGATTATTATCGGCAAAAAAGGCGCTGGAGCTGACACCTTAAAAGCTGATCTAACCCGTGATTGCAAAATTAAATCTGGCGATCCGATTATCAATGTTTTTGAAGTTAAAAAACCAGATTTAGATGCCAGACTATTGGCAGATGGAATTCGCCAACAGCTCGAAAAGCGTGTGTCGTTTCGAAGAGCTATGAAAAAATCTATGTCTTCGGCAATGAAATCCGGGGCTAAAGGCGTAAAGGTCAGTTTATCGGGACGACTTGGTGGAGCTGATATGTCGCGAACAGAACGGTATATGGAAGGTCGGGTTCCTTTGCACACTTTGCGTGCTGAGATTGATTATGGAACAGCCGAAGCTTACACAACTTTTGGCTTGACTGGAATTAAAGTTTGGGTTTTTAAGGGTGAT